>CAYVDY010000374.1:0-7139 GCA_964450255.1 uncultured Candidatus Solibacter sp.
CCGAAGGAAGGGCGGCCGCGCGGTCGTCCCCGCAGCGGGGGGGGCGGATGACGTGCAACGGCTCGGGCTATAATGGCGAGAACTGCGGCGTGACGTGGGGCTGCTCCTAGGAATAGACCAGGGGGTCTTTCCAAACCAGGTAACGAGGAAAAGGCCGCCCCACCGGAGGGCGGCCTTTTCCTTATCATGTAAAAGGAAAATGTCCTCATACACCCGGGAGCTAGACCCGCCGAAACAACTGTAAGACATCATGGAACCAGTTCTCTATCTCACCATTTTGATAATCGGCCTGATCGCCGGCGGCATCCTGGCCAGCTTCCTGGTCAAAGGCAGTAGCGGGGGTTCGCTCGCCGCCAGTGAGGCGGAGATCGCGGAGTTCAAGACGCGCATCGAGGAGCGGGATAACACGATCCGCGAACTGCGGCGGGAGCAGGAAGAGGCGCGAACTGAGTTGGCTCGTCTTCGCGAGCAACTCATGGAGAGCAATGGACTGCGCAGCGCCGCCGAGGAGCGCGCCAGCGCGATTCCGAAGCTGGAGAACTGGATCGATGAGCGGGATGAATTCATCGGTAAGCAGAACGAGAAGATCCTGTCGCTGGAGTCGCGCCATGCTTCTCTGATGACGAGGCTGGATGAGGCCGAGAAGGCCCAGGTGGAGAAGATGAAGACGCTGGAGGAGGCGCAGGCCAAGTTCGGGGAGACGCTGAAGGGTGTCGCCGCCGAGGCTCTGGCGTCCAATAACCAGAACTTCCTGGCACTGGCTGAGACAGCGTTCCAGAAGGCACAGGAGACAGCGAAGGGGGATCTGGACGTTCGGCAGAAGTCGATCGACGAGACGATGAAGCCCTTGAAGGATGCGCTGGAGCGGATCGAGAAGGAGCGGGTGGAAGGGTTTGCCGGCCTCAGCGAGCAGGTGAAGCTGCTGCACTCAGCCCAATTGAAGGTGGAAGTAGAGACTTCGAAGCTGGTGAATGCATTGAAGGCGCCTTCGGTACGTGGGCGCTGGGGCGAGATGCAGCTGAAGCGGGTTGTCGAGATGGCGGGCATGGTGGAATACTGCGATTTCGAGGAGCAGGTGTCTGTGAACACGGAGGGCGGCAAGTTGCGGCCCGACATGATCATCCGGCTACCGAATCATCGCGAAATTGTGGTGGATTCCAAGGTGTCGCTGGCCGCGTATCTGGACTCGCTGGAAGTGCTGGACGATGGCGAGCGTCAGGCAAAGATGGCGGAGCATGCTGTGCAGGTCCGCGCGCATATCACACGGCTCAGCGGTAAGGCCTACTGGGATCAGTTCGAGCGGGCGCCGGATTTTGTGGTGGCGTTCCTGCCGGGTGAGACGTTCTTCAGCGCGGCTTTGCAGAAGGACCCGGAACTGATCGAGTTCGGTGTGGAGAATCGCGTCCTGCTGGCCACGCCCACGACGCTGATTGCGCTCCTGAAGGCTGTGGCTTATGGATGGCGGCAGGAGCGGCTGGCGGATAATGCACAGGTCATCTCGGATCTCGGCAAGGAGCTTTACGATCGCCTGCGCAAGTTCGCCACCCACATGGACGGCGTCCGGGGCGGGTTGGAGAAATCCGTGCGGTCGTACAACGAGGCGGTGGGCTCATTGGAGACGCGGGTGCTGACGAGCGCCCGGAAGTTCAAGGATCTCTCGGCCGGGACTGGGGAGGATATTCCGGAGGCGCTGCCGGTGGAGACGGCTCTGCGCGAGATTCGGGCTCCGGAGCTGGCTTTGCTGGCGGCGGCGACGTCGAACGGGGCGAGCACGGACGTTTAAGGTCTGCTCATCGGGTCGCGTGACCTGCCAATCGAACACACGGTGTTCTGGTAGGTTGGATGTACTCTGATGAATCGACGAGAATTGCTGGCATCGATGGCCGCCGGAACCGTTGCGGCCCAGGGACAGGGCGGCAAGCGGCGCAATGTCATCTACATCCTGAGCGACGATCACCGCTACGACGCGATGGGCTTCATGGAGGCCCAGCCTTGGCTGGAGACTCCGCAGATGGACCGGATGGCGCGCGAGGGTGTCCATTTCAAGAATGCGTTCGTAACGACGGCGTTGTGCAGCCCGAGTAGGGCGTCCGTGCTAACGGGCGTCTACGCTCACAAGCACAAGATCGTGGATAACAACACGCCGATTCCGGCCGGCACGACGTTCTTTCCGTCGCATCTGCAGAAGGCGGGTTACAAGACCGGGTTCTTCGGCAAGTGGCATATGGGCGCCGAGACGGATGAGCCGAAGCCGGGCTTCGATCAGTGGGTGAGCTTCCGTGGGCAGGGCACCTACCTTCCTACGAAGAATGGGATCAATATCAACGGCAAGAATGTCCCGCAGAAGGGGCACATCACCGAGGAACTCACGAACTACGCGACGGATTGGATGAAGTCCCTGCCGAAGGAGCAGCCGTTCTTCATGTATCTCTCGCACAAGGCGGTGCACGCCGAGTTCGAGCCCTCGCCGCGCCACAAGGGGCGATACAAGGACGCGAAGTTCGTTTATCCCCCGACGATGGCGGCCACGGGGGAGATGGCGCAGAACCGCCCGATGTGGGTGCAGAACCAGCGAAATTCGTGGCACGGTGTCGACTATCCGTATCACTCGACTCTCGATATCGGCGAGTACTACAAGAAATATGCCGAGACCCTGATGGGCGTGGATGACAGCATCGGGCGGGTTCTTGAGGAGCTGCAGAGGCGCGGCGAACTCGACTCCACGCTCGTGATCTACATGGGCGACAACGGGTTCGCGTTTGGCGAGCATGGCTTGATCGACAAGCGGACCGCCTATGAGGAATCTATGCGGGTGCCGCTGCTGGCGCGCTGCCCCGAGCTCTTTGAGGGGGGGCGGACGGTGCCGCAGATCGTCGCTAACCTCGATATCATGCCGACCGTGCTGGATGTTTGCGGAGCGCAGAGGCCGGCCGGATTGGACGGCGGCAGCTGGCTACCGCTGGCGCAGGGCCGGCAGACGGCGTGGCGGAAAGAGCTGCTCTACGAATACTACTGGGAGCGCAATTTCCCTCAGACGCCGACGATTCATGCGCTTCGCGGGGATCGTTACAAGTTCATTCGCTACCAGGGTATCTGGGATTTGGATGAACTCTACGACCTGCAGGAGGACCCGCTGGAGGGCCGTAATCTAATCCTCAGCGAGAAGCACCAGCCACTGATCAGGGAGATGCGGGCGCGACTGTTCGAAGTGCTGGAACAGACGGGCGGGATGAACATTCCGCTGCAGCCGGACCGCGGCGGGCAGCAGGGATTGAGGAGTCCGGAGCGATCCAAAGCTGCGGAGTTTCCGAAGGAGTTTGAAGGCAAGCCGGCGCCGCCGCGCCATCAGTAGAAAGCCGCGATACATTGGTAGCCATCGAGGTCACCGATGGCTACCACCCGCAGAGCATTTACCGCTTCAATCGCGGCCGTTTCCGGCTTGCTAGCACAGCAGCCGCCGACGCACCCTGTTGAGGATCCCACGCCTCCGGGCCGACGGCCGCTTGTTCCGGAGAGCGAGCCGTTCGGGGAGCCTGCCATTTTCACTCGACGCGCAGTGACGCCCAAGCTACGGCCCTTCCCGCTCGCGCAGGTGAGACTACTGGCTGGGCCGTTGCAGCAAGCCTGCGAATGGAATGGCGGCTACATGAGCCGGCTGGGCGCGGAGAGGCTGACACTGAATTTCCGGGCGACCGCTGGGCTTTCCACCACCGGCCAGCCGCTCGCGGGCTGGGAGGCGCCTAAGGGGGAGTTGCGCGGACATTTCACGGGGCACTACCTTTCGGCGTGCGCGCTGCTATCGGCATCCAGCGGCGACAAGGAGATTCGGTCGCGCGGCGAAGAGATTGTGGCCGAGTTGGCGCGCTGCCAAAAACAGCTCGGCGCGGGTGGGTATGTGAGCGCGTTTCCGCTTGAGTTTTTCGACCGGCTGGATCGGCGCAAGGGCGTCTGGGCGCCCTTCTATACGCTGCACAAGATCATGGCAGGGTTGCTCGATATGCACGTACACGGGGGCAGCCGGCAGGCACTGGACGTGCTGACGGGCATGGCCGAGTGGACGGACGCGTGGACTGGTGCGCGAAGCGAGGCGCACATGCAGGACATCCTGCGCACCGAGTACGGCGGAATGAACGAGGTCCTCTACAACCTGGCAGCCGTGACCGGCGAGGACCGCTGGGCGCGGGCGGGTGACCGCTTTAATAAGAAGGTGTTCTTCAATCCGCTGGCGCGCCGCCGGGACGAGCTTCGGGATCTGCACATGAATACGCACGTTCCTCAGGTGATTGGCGCCGCGCGGCGGTACGAACTAAGCGGCGACCCGCGCTTCCACGACATCGCCTCGTTCTTCTGGGAAACCGTTGTTGCCGGACGCACTTATGTGACGGGCGGAAGCAGCAATCGGGAAGCATGGTTGGGACGCCCGGGCCAATTGGCCGCCGAGTGGCGTCTCAGCCCCGACCACCAGGAGTGCTGTTGCGCCTATAACATGATGAAGCTCTCACGGCAGCTTTACTCGTGGACCGGTGATCCCCGCTACATCGAGTACTACGAGAGGAATCTGATCAACCATCGGCTCGGGACGATTCAACCGCAGACCGGACACTCCATGTATTTCCTTTCCATGGCGCCAGGCGCCTGGAAGACGCTGTGTTCGGAGGACCGCAGCTTCTGGTGCTGCACCGGATCGGCAGTGGAGGAGTTCGCAAAGCTGGCCGATACGATCTACTACAGCGACGGGCAGGGGATCTACGTGAATCTCTTCGCGGCGTCCGAACTCGACGCGAAGGAGGAGGGGATCCGCCTGCGGCAGGACACGAAGTTTCCAGTAGAGCCGGGGACAATGGTCACTGTTGTGGCCGCCCCGGATAGGCCGTGGACGTTGCGTGTGCGCGTGCCGGCGTGGTGCGGTTCTGCGCCGACGGTCAAACTGAACGGGCGGGTTCTGGAGGCGTCGGCAGCACCGGGCAGCTACCTGAGCCTGAGGCGCACGTGGAAGAAGGGCGACCGGATCGAGATGGAGTTGCCGATGGCGCTGACGTCGGAGGGCTTCGCCGACGATCCCGGCAAACGCGCGTTCCTCTACGGACCCGTGGTGCTGGCCGGGGAACTGGGCAAAGATGGGCTCACCGACGAACTGGTCCAAAACAAGCAAGCCTGCGAGATGAAGAAAGCGCCGATGGCAGTCGCGCCGCTCACCGCCAAAGGCGCGGCGCCCGCCGATTGGATCAAACCGGCTGGGGACGGACCGCTGCGCTTCCGAACCACGGGGCAATCCAGGGACGTTCTACTGAGCCCATTGAACGGATTGTGGCAGCGGTACGCGGTGTATTGGGACGTCAGCTAGGATCAGGAGCTATCGCACATCTTCCGGAGCCGTGGTGCCAACGCCGGCTCGATTCCTCCAGGCGCGATATGATAACGCGCAGGAACTGATAACGCAGGAGGTCCTCGTCTCACTTATGTCTACCCGCAGAACGTTCGTCGCCGGCGCAGGCGGCGTACTTGTGTCCCATTTGGCAGCCAAGAAGGCCATGTCCGCCAACGATAAGCTCCGTGTTGCGGTGATCGGCAACAATGGCCGGGGCAAGGATCATATCCAGGGCATCATGAGCCAGCCCGACGCTGAGGTAGTCTGCCTATGCGACGTCGATATGGTAGTGGCTAACCGCACCGCCGCCAATTTCGAGAAGCGCTATGGCAAGAAACCCCGCGTCGAGCAGGATATGCGCAAGGTGTTTGACAGCAAGGATATCGATGCTGTCACGATCGCCACGCCCAACCACTGGCACTCTCTGGCGGCAATCTGGGCCTGTCAGGCAGGCAAGGATGTTTACGTTGAGAAGCCAGGGTCGCACAACATCTTCGAAGGGCGGAAGCTCATCGAGGCTGCGAAAAAGTACAACCGCATTGTGCAGCATGGTGTGCAACTGCGTTCGTCCGAGGCGCTGCAGGAAGCAGTCGGACATCTGCGCAAGGGTGTCATCGGCAATGTCTACATGTCTCGCGGACTGGTGTTCCGCTCGCGGCCGTCCATCGGGAAGAAGGGGGTGGAACCGGTGCCCGAAGGGCTCAACTACGATATGTGGACCGGGCCGGCGCAGATCGAGCCGTTCTCGCGCCGTATCGTGCATTACAACTGGCACTGGACGTGGAACTACGGCAACGGCGACGTAGGCAATCAGGGGATTCATGAGACCGACATGTGTATGTGGGGGCTGGGCGTCGATCAGTTCCCGAACAAGATTACGGCCATGGGCGGCAAGTTTGTCTTCGACGACGACAAGATCACGCCCGAAGTGCTCACGACCTTGTACCACTATCCCGATCTCAAGAAGATCATCCAATTCGAGGTGCGGCCGTGGTACACAAACGACGAGGGCGGCGCCAGCGTCGGTAACATCTTCTACGGCTCGGAAGGCTACATGGTGATCAAGGGCTACGATACCTACGACACCTTCCTGGGTCCGAAGAAGGAGAAGGGGCCGGCTCGCAAGGCTGGCGGCGACCACTATGCCAACTGGATCAAGGCGATTCGGAGCCGAAAGACCGCTGAACAGAATGGGCCGGTAGAGACGGCGCATCTGTCTAGCGGACTGGCTCACCTTGGAAACATCAGTTATCGCCTGGGGCGTGTTCTAACCTTCGATCCGACGAAGGAGAAGTTTGTAGCCGACAAGGAAGCCGACGCGATGCTGACCAGGCCGTACCGAAAGCCGTACGTCGTGCCTGATAAGGTCTGATTACCAGTAACTTAGGTTGTTGAGCGGCCCGCTTTCCGACGCCCCCCGCGGGGCAGAGAAGGCGGGCCGTTCGGCCCTTGAGGGAGCGCGCGCCGTCTTCAATTCAAATGGGGCAAATAAAAGTTTGCAGAGCCCTTGCGCAACCGGGGGACCCTTGGTATTCTAATCTCTGGGCGCCGACAACAGCGGGCAGAAAGCGGAAAGCAAGGTGAGCCGGAAACGGCGGAAACCAGCGGAACGCACAGCCTGGTCGGTTCAAGTCCAAAGCAGTTTCAAGTTTCCCGACTTTTGGCAAACGAAGCTTCTTGACTCCTGGAAACGGGACTCAAGTTGGTGCGCGCCAAGACGACTTTCGAGGCCGGCATCAGTCAACTCTTCTTTCGGGATCGGTTGCTGGTG
>CAYVDY010000375.1:0-7115 GCA_964450255.1 uncultured Candidatus Solibacter sp.
GGGAAGTGTGGACCAAGCTCAAGGATCTTGCGATCGTACTCCACCGCCTCACCTTCGAATCCCCCCTCCATCGCAGCCAGCATCAACTCGCGGTAAACGAGAACCCGGTCGGTGCTGCCACTCAGTTCGGACTTCATGAGGTCAATCGCCTCGCGAAACCGCCCGGCGCCACGCAGTGCGGCGGAGTCGGTGATCGCATGTGAACTCGTCATTCTGGCTCTCCTTTGAACAAGTGAGACGACGCGATCTTAGACCTTGATCCATGAGGACAAGCCGCCTGAATGCGCCGCCGGCTTCACCGTTTGTTCTCTCGGCCGCAGGGACCTAAACCCACGGAAGTTGTTGAAGTGTGGTAGCTTGCGCTGCCATGGAGCCGAGGATAGACCGCTGCTTGCTGCTCTTTTCAGGTGGACGAGACTCCACCCTCGCTGCCCTTCGGCTGGCGAAACGCGTGTCGTCTCTGACCTTGCTCACCGTTACGTCCGACCACCTGATCGGCATACACGCTGTGAAGGCCCGCCTCGAGGAGCTCGCATCCCATCTGCCGAACGACACCGAATGGTTGAATGTCGCTCGAAACCCCATAGTCGGGATCGGCCCGGCGGACGTAACGTGCCTCCCATGTCACCACCTATACGTGAGCATTGGCGTCAAATATGCTCACGCCCAGGGCATCGGCACGATGGCGATGGGGTATGCCGGATACCAGTCGCATTGGCCTGAACAAACACCCGCGGCCACTGCCATCCTCGGCAGTGTCCTGGGTGAGCAGGGGATTCAGCTCCTGCTTCCGGTCTATGACGTGATGAGCAAGGAAGCCGCAGAGGCTGAACTCGCCGCGCACGGCTTGACGGTGACTGCTCAGGAGCAGAAGTGTCTGCGCCAGCTCAAAAGTAGCGCGTTGGATGAACGCGCCCTTTCAGCAGAGCTCGATGGTTGGGAGAAATCTCTGCGACGGACGCTGGCTGGCCCGGAGGCAATTGCGGCCACCCTGGTGAGCCAAGTCGCAATCGGCCGGGAGAGACCGTCCTAGTGCCGCAGGAGTATGCGCCCATCGTCATCGGGAGCATCGGGCTGCTGACAACGATAACGGCCCTCTACACCCTCGCAGCTCGCGAGCGGAAAGTTCCCTACGTCATCAACTCGATCTTTGGGACCTTCTATGTAGTCCTCGTCACCCTGATCCTGGTACTGATTGCGGCCGGTGACAGCGACCGGGCACGCAAGGAACTGCTACTCGAGTTCTCCAGCGTCTTCCTGCTCGTTGCAGTCGTCTTGGCGATCCTCAAGATTGCGAAGCTCCACAACCATCTCGTCCACTACAGGACCGACCACTTGTGGAGAAACCTACTCGGACGGTGGCGCCAGGCTAGCTACGAAGCGTACAAGCACAGTCCGATCGGCATCTCCACTGGGCTGATTGACTCTTTCAAGTCTTCATGGCTGCCAAAGGAACAACTGCTTCAGCAGCTCAAGCGCCATCCCGAAGGGGGACCAACGGAACCATCGCTCTCCGTCGTCCTAAAGGCCAGCCGGTTCAATGATGCCGACCGCTTTACCCTTGATTTGGCAACACACTTCCTAGCAAATGACTGCTGCGTACAGTATGCGACCTGCGCCCGCCACCCGGCCGATCTGCTTCTCCAACTCAAGAGGCGCTGGGCCAGCGGATCGCCTGACTGGAAGGAGATCGTGAAGCGTATCGTCGTGGTTGACGGCTACACTCCCCACTTCGGATTCACCGATTCGATTCATTCGATCATGCGTGACTGGGCTCAAAAGGAGGGGATCGAATGCATCCAATCCCAACCCTCCTTCCCCGGCATCCATTCGGCGACGGCTCAGGCGTTTAATTCAATCAAGGCACGTTCCAGCGCACCCCGGAAACCAGCCCTTCTGATCTACGAAGGCGCCTCGGCCTTGGCCGAGCTTGAGTCGGAAGAGCAGTGCCGCATTTTCTACAGGCACATACTGCCCTCAGAGCGCATGTGGGGAGGCATGTTCACGCTCATCGTCGAAACAACCCAAACCGCCTCCGTCCTGGCGCTTCTGGAATCGTATTCCGACGCGGTCGTCACCGCCGAACAACCACGCCCGTCTTCAATCGCGGGTCACGCTGGCGCCAATGGCAACTGATCTCTTCAAACACATTCGCGACCCCCTATATGGAGCGCTTGAGTTTGAGCCGGCGCTGCTATCGCTCATCTCCAAGCCCCTGGTGCAGCGCCTAAGGCACGTCCGTCTGTCAAATATTGATTCCATCTCACTCCCCGGAATCTGCGGTGTGACGCGCTATGAGCATGCGCTGGGGACGTGCTACCTGAGTACCAAGGTCGGCTTCAGGCACCGTTTATCGAGTAGGGATCGACTTCTGCTGTCCGCAGCGGCGCTCTTGCACGACTCTGCGATCACGCCGTTCGCGCACCTTATGGAAGAGGCCTTCCAATACCTGTCGGTCGAGTTTCACCATGAGCAGAAGTGGCAGCGGTTGTTCGCGGGCGAAAGCGAACCAGACATCGGCGGCCTTGCCTTTCAACTCTTCCTTGGACATGACTCTGGTCTTAGACCCTGGATGGAGCAACAGTTTCGCTCGGAAGCGGACACGATGCTGGAGTCCTTACTCGCCTCGGTGCAAGGGAAGCCGCCCTTTGGCCCTTGCATAGCCGGGGAGCTTGATTTGGACAACTTGGACAACGTCACCCGGGCAGCATTCCATATCGGGTTGCCCATAGACCCACAGCTCCCCGTGACAATCGCCGCTGCGATGACCGGGTTAGGTGATGACGGTCCTTTGTTCGCGCCCGAGGCGTTACCTAGCATCGAGGAATGGCTCACCTTGCGAGAGGATCTGTACACACACCTGATGTTAGCGCCCGCCGACTTCGCCGGGAAGGTGATGTTGGTCTACGCTATGGTCACAGCTCAGCAGACTGGTCAGTTGACTTCTTCAGACTGGCAATTGACCGATTTTCAACTCATGACACAACTGCTGGGTTGCCGAGATCCTGTTGCGTCGACCGTGAAGCGTTGGCTTCTGGGCGATCTATGGGATCTGTCGAATCTTACCTGGCATGCGGGTCCCCCCCCTGACCTGCCCAGCATGAAGGCCTTCTCCTCGCATCTCACGACCGTGCTGGGTAGGGACGTGTTCGCTTATAGGATCAAGGACAAACGGCACCGTTCGGTCGCCATAACACTGCAAGGCGCACGGAATGTCTCGCTCGGATCTAAGTCTAAACGCTGGCTCCTTGGGGTTGGCTCACTCAAGAAAGCCCCGTTTACTGTCCAGGACAACCGCCGCATCCTGAAGGCCGCCGTCGACATCTTCGGTGTCGCCGCGGCGGTCACAGAGGCTGGCGCGACTCACAGCGCACGCAGCCTCTTCTAGGCATGCTAGCCACTGTGCCTGTGCCCGCTCCGGTTTCCGCCGACGTAGTCAGGCAGCTCGACCGTGTGGACTGGGATTTCCCCGGCTCTACCACGCCTGAACGGTCCGCTCACTCCCTTCACTTCTTTCCAGGCAACTTCATTCCGCAGATCCCCAATTTCCTAATCCGCATTCTCTCCGCAGAGGGCCAGACCATATTTGATCCGTTCTGTGGCAGTGGCACCGTTGGCGTTGAGGCTCTGAGTCTGAACCGAAGTGTGGTCCTTGCCGACCAGAATCGGGCCGCCCTTCAGGTTGCACGCGGGAAGTTGGGGCTGCATGCTGCCTCCAGCTGGCCGCGCGCGGCAGACTCGATCCTCGGCCGAGTCGCGTCAGACTTCCCCCATCGTGCGGCGCGGCGCGCTCGAAATTACGAGGGCACCGACCCCGAACTAGCCCGGTGGGTTCACGAAGAGACGTTGAGCGAGCTGGCCTACCTATGGAACCTGGTTGAAGACTCCGATCCGGCAGCGCACGACGTCCTGGAAATGCTGTTTTCCGACCTACTGTTTGCCGTTGCGTCCACGGCGGGCGCCCAGACACAGTCTGGGGGGCGACGCAGGCATCACTGGGGGTGGGTCGCTGACAATGTTCGGCCGACGCGACCGGTGTATCACGACGCGATCCGACTATTTGCGAAACGGATCGAGAAGGCGCGGGTTGCAGCTATGGCAACGCATCTCGGGAAGAGTCGCTTCACCCTTCGCTTAGAGGACGCGAGGGCAGGACGACAGGATGTCGCCAGCGTCGATGCCGTCGTGACGTCACCCCCGTACGTTGGGATGATCGACTACGCACGGGCCAGCCGGCTGACGTACCTGTGGATGAACTGGTCATTGGAGCTTGATCACAACAACGAGATTGGGGCGCGCTCAAGGCGAAAGGGCCGCAATGCACTCGACGACTACCTGATAGCGATGGACGTCTGCCTGCGGAGCATCAGCGCGTCCTTGCGTCCCGGTGGCTATGCTGCATTCGTCGTTGGAGCCTCACGTGGGTTCCCGACTGCGACCACGCGCTTTACTGAGTTGGCTCAACAACATCTGACGCTCGTCTGGGGCCCTCGGTCGCGTCGCCCCTCCCGTACGCGCGTCGCAGAACGGCTAGCCCGCGCCTCGGAAGAGTGGATATGCGTACTGCGGAAGGAATAGTCGCCCTTTTCGGGCCTAGTTTCGTTGGAAAGACTGCCGTGGCGGAGGTCGTTGCTTCGCAGCTAGGGCGGGGTGTGCGGAAGTGCGGCGACATCTTCAAAGAGCGAGCAACCGCGCTCGGCGTTGCGGTTGAAGCCCTTCCGCTTGAGGAACATCGGCGAATCGACGAGGAAACGCGGGCGGCTTGCTCCGTCGGCGGATCACCACTGGTCGTCGAGGGCCGATACCTCGATGCCGTTTTGGCCTTACATCCTAACGTTGTGATTGTGCGCCTAGTGTGTAGCTTGCAGGAGCGCGCCCGTCGCCTTGCGCGACGCTCGTCAATAACCGTCGCTGCGGCTGCCGAAGAGCTGCAGGGTAGGGATCGCGAGGACGAACGCATGCGGGCGCTTCTATTCGGGCTGTCAATCGCCATGGCGGAAACGTCAACATTGGACACATCGAGCTCAACGATCGACCAGGTCGCTGACGATGTCCTCCAAGCGGTGCGTCGGCCATGACGTGGTTAAGTCGCTTACATCCGTACCCTGCGATGATCGCGGACAGCCTCGCGACCAGTCTTGCGGCGGAGTACGTTGAGGCCGGATCGATAGTCTTTGATCCCTTCTGCGGAACAGGCCGCACCCTGATGGCCGCCTCGGCACTGGGTGGGAGGGGGATAGGAATAGACATCAATCCGCTTGCGGTTCTGATTACGAGGGCGAAGGCGTCGCGAATCTCGGCGCACGAGGTCCGAGAGTTACACGATTGCCTGGCGACGTCTCCGCGGTCCGGGCCTGTGGTTGTCTCGGCAACAGCGGCAGCGCACCGCACGGTCACATGGTTCTCCGAAAAAGCACGCCGAGAGTTGTCAGAGATCATCGCCTCCATCAACCACCTTTCGCTGAGGAAGCCCTTGTTGCTGCCCGTCGCGGCATTGCTGAGTGCGACGGTGAGGGATGTGTCTTATTGCCGAAAGGACGCGTGGAAGCTACACCGGCTTTCGGGAGGCGAACGCTCGGCCTTTCGACCCTCGGCTTGGAAAGTCTTCTTGAGTCGTCTGAATGGACTGGCGAAGGCCCTTGACGCCGGCGCGCGGCCAACTGGCGGCGTCGACGCGCACGTCGGTGACGCGCGCCACGTTGTCAAGGAGGTAGGCGCCGGCCGGGTTGATCTCGTGATTACCTCTCCTCCATATGGTGACTCGCGGTCGACCGTCCAGTATGGAGCGATGTCCTCGTTATGCCTGAGTGTGCTCCGGCTGTTGCACGGACTTGGCGACGACCTGAAGCCCGTCGACGGCGGTCGTGATATCGACAGGTGCTGTCTGGGTGGCACCTACGACTCTTTCCGACCTGAGTTTGTAGGGGCCAGGAAGTACTGGTATGGCAAGCCGGGCACCCAGGTTGGCGTCGCAACCTCGCGCTTTCTTGCAGATATGACGGCAGTTGGCGGTCAGATAACGCAGGTTCTTAGGCCTGGAGGTCGCGCTGTCTTCATCGTTGGCCGCCGCCTAGCGGGCAGCTTTCGGCTGCGCTTGGATGAGTTTCTTGTCGATTCACTCGCGACGGGAGGGCTTCAGCTAGAGTCCCGCACGGTGCGACCGGTCCCGTGCAAGTGGACACCAAGCGTGGTTAGGCGCTGGGCGCGATCACGTGTGCGCCGAGAGAGCGTTGGAGCACTTGTCCGTACGATGGCTGAGGAACAGGTTCTCATCTTTCGGCAGCGCTGATTTGCGTCTGCGACCGGACCGGAGCGGCGGCGGCAAGGGCGGCCATCGGAACCTCGTTCACCCTGAATCGGAAAGGAACGTGAACTTGCAGCGGAGCACGTCGAGCCCGAGCTCGAACATTCGCTGCCTCCTTTCATGAACAGTGTCACCGGATCGACGCGCGGCACCGCCGGGCTCTTGGCGACGTTGGGACCCTTCGATGGGCCGCGGCGGCGACCTTGGGGCCGCGAGATTGCTTCCTCGGCGGCTTTTCAACGGCCTCGTCGCAATGACGGAGGGGGATCGGGGACGGGTTCGGGTTCCAGGCGGGACCAGCTGATCCTAGAATCGCGGTCAGCGCCGCGACGATGGGAGCACAGGCACGGCCCGGGTTCAAGCGATACGCGGTAGACGTCGACAAGCGGGTGACCGCCCGCGATGGTCCTCGAGGTTCGAGCACTTCGAGAACGGCGCGAGAGGCGAGAAGTGGCGTAGCCGGGGACGGAATCGGGGGGACCTGCCCGGGAACGGACCCGGAACGGCCGTCGACTCTCGTAGGCTGCGGACTCTCCCATTTCGACCAAGGAGATCCGTGATGCCGCCCGACGATCGCACCGCCCGGCCTTCTGGAGCAGCGTTTGAGGTCACAGATTGTGACCTCAAAGATCTACTTGAGGTCCATCGATGACCGTGGAAGGAGCCGCAATTCCGACCAGAGTCCTCCTCCACTGGATCCCGGGATTGTCTTCGTGCGTGGAAGGCAAGTTCCTCTAGATCAAGATCTTGCAAAAGTGTACGGCGTCTCTACGAAGGCTCTGAATCAAGCTGTAAAGCGCAATGCGGAACG
>CAYVDY010000376.1:0-7105 GCA_964450255.1 uncultured Candidatus Solibacter sp.
CGTGCGGCAAGGATCCAGTTGGGTTGAAAACCTGCCAGTGGGTTTCGAAAACTCATGTTGCCGGGGGAGGCGAAGTTCAGCGCCGTGTAGCGGTGCTCCATTGCGGGTGTGCCGGGTTCCAGATCCAACTCCGGTGCCGCCGGCAGGGGGCGGCCGTCCAGCGTGGACTCTTCGATGAACACCGGCGGCGGTTGGATCGGACGGGCGCGGCCCGGCACTATCTGAACAAAGCCCTTGGTCGTAGGAAACCAGATGCCCCGTCCTGGCTGCCGCCCGCCCGCCGGCTGTGAGAGGCGGTGGCACTCCACGGTGCGCATACCGTCCTCCTGATCGTAGGCGGCGATGTCCAACCGCTGGCGCCGGCCGGCGAAGAGACTCTCCATCTGTGCGCCCGGCACTTGCAGAATACCCTTGGAGGAGCTCATCCAGTACGAGCCGGCGCCATCGTCCTGGATCTGGTAAATGGGGTGGCCGGGCAGGCCGTGGCGCTGGTCCAGGACCTTAAGTTCGCCTGGTGCGATCCGGTAGAGGGCGCCGCCTAGCGTAGCCGCCCAGACGCTGCCACGAGTGTCCTCCGTGATGGAAGACACCAGGTCGTTGGCAATTCCCTTTGCGAGCGACAGGGCAGGAGTGCCGCCGCCGTCAAACCAGCCGTAGCCCTTATGGGTGCCGACCCAAACGCGGCCTCGTGAATCCTCCAGTAAGCTCGTGACTTCCGTGCGCGGCAGGTACGCGAGCGGTTCTTCCTCCGGCGCGCCGTTCGGAAACAGGAAGACGCCGTTGTCTGATGTGCCCACCCACAAGCGGCCGCGGCGGTCGAAGAGGATCGCGGCGACAAGGTGATAGGGTGAGCCCGGCCCTCCGTAGTGGCGGTAGCGCCGGCCGTCGAATCCGAATAGACCCTCCCAATTGCCGATCCAGGGGTGGCCGTGGGCGTCGATGGCGAGCGCGCGGACGGAGGTGTAAAGTGCTGGCACAGGCGTCGGCTGGGCAATCAGGGCGGCGCCATCCTGGCGGTAGAGACCGGCGCGCCAGGTGCCCAGCCAAAGCTTTCCGTCAGGTCCGGTGGCCACGGTGGTGGCGTAGTTACCCCTGAGCCCCTCGGGCACGCCGACTGGGACGATGGCCGTATCCTTCCATCGGTTCAGACCGCCGCCTCGAGTGCCGATCCAGAGATCGCCCTCGGCGTCTTCGTAAAGCGTTCGAATGAAGTCGTCGGGTAGCCCGTCACGCGCAGCCCAGGAGTTCACCCGTCCCTGAGCCAGCCGGTACATCCCGTTGCCCCATGTGCCAGCCCACAGGCTGCCGTCGCGGTCACGCAGGATGCTGACCACCGGGCCGCGCACGCCGGGTTGTGGGATCAGGCGCGAGGCGCCTCCGTCGTCCTGAAACAGGAAGAGGCCCACCGAGGTGCCGATCCACACGTTTCCGTCGCGGCTTGCGGTGACGGCTAGTATCTGCCCGTGCGCCGGCTGGTTTTCGGCGACACGGGCAATACTGCCCGCGCCACAGCGGAACAGCCCGTCAATGGTGACCACCCACACCGTGCCTCTGGCATCCCGCGAAAGGACGTTCCAGGCGGTCTCAGGCGGACGGGCCAGTTCTTTCAACGGCTCCGCGCGCCCGCCGGCTGTATAGCGCACGACGCCGTTCCGGGTGCTGGCCCAGATCTGTCCGGCGTTGTCTTCCAGCACCGAAAAGACGGAGCCGCCGGGCTCAAAGCGGTTCACCACTTTGCCCGCGCGGCTCTGATAGAGGAGGCCGTCGAACGTACCTACCCACAGGGAGCCGTCGCGCGCGGTCAGGAGCGAGAGAATCCAGCGCTGCGACAGGCGCAGGCGGGCGTCGATATCATAGGGCGTGAATCGCACCCCGTCGAAGCGGGTGAGCCCCTCGTCGGTGCCAACCAGCAGGTAGCCGTCGCGGGCGGGCAGAATCGAGAGGACGTAATTGCGAGGCAGTCCGTCTTCCACCTGCCAGTGGCGCTTGTGATACTGCGAAATGGCGCGGCTGGGGTCGAGCGCGAACGCACAGCAACAGCTGCCAACCAGTGTGAGAATCCAGCGGGTTCGCCTCGTCATTTCAGGCCACCCTCAGTACTCTACCAGCCGCTGGACCGGGGGCCTAATTCGGGGACTGATCCAGCACCACGACTTCGCCTTCGCTTACCCCCTCCAGCAAGGCGGCGAGGGAGCCGTGAATGCGGGCGCCGGTGACGGCGCGCGGTTGGACTGCGTGGCCTTTCCGGGACGGTACGAAGGCCTGGCCGTTCTCTTCGATGATCGCCTCGGCAGGTACTATGAGCGCGTCTTCCACCTGATCTACGGTCACCTCCGCCGAAGCGGTGAGATCCGGCAAAATGCGAGCGTCCTGGTTGTCGATTTGAACGCGGAGCGGAATGGTGCGGAGCCACGCGCCCTGGCGGCCGGGCGCCGTGGCCATCGAGCCGATGGCGTACACACGACCTTCGAATACCGCTTCCGGATAGGCGTCCAACCGGATCCTGGCCGGCTGTCCGATGCGGAACTGGCTGTATTCGGCCTGGTTGATCAGTCCTTCCACCTGCATGCTGCGCTGGTCCACCACCTGCATTAGCAGCCCCCCGGGCGAGAGCCGGTCCCCCACGGCGTAGGTGACGTCTTCGCCGCCATGGCGGTGCATCTGGCGGAGCACCACCATGCCTTCAACAGGTGCGTGGAGCGTGAGCTTGTCCATGTCGCGCTGGTGGCGATCCACATGCATCTGCTCGATCTCTGTATTGAGCTCGTAGATCCGAAGCAGTGCTGTCTGCGAGGCGATCTGCATGGGGAGGTCGGCCTGCAAGGCCTCATACTCTGCCTGCGCTTCTTCGACGGCAAGCTGAAACTGCGCCACCTGAATCTGCGAGCGGACGGCGATGGTGCGCTGATCCAGGCGAGCTTTGTCGAGCTTGGACTTGGCCTTGCGCAGATTCTGGACCAGGTTCTCGACCTCCAGGTCAAGGTTGGCGCGAACCTTGGCCAGCGTGTTCTGGCGCAGATGCAGCCCGTCGCGGGTGTCGTCGAGATGATCCACGGTGGACTGCGGATCGAACCGCGCAACAATCTGGCCTTGCTTCACCCACGAGCCGGATTCGGCCAGAGTCATCAAGGTCATGGGCTTGTCGCTCTCCGGCACGGTGAGCTTGGGCGCGGTGATGTTGGCGAAGCGCCGGGCGGACGTGGAACCGCCGATACGCGCCGTGATGGGCAGTGTGCCTCGTATGACGATGGCCGTGCGGGTGGGCCGTATGGCGGCCTGCTGGGCCGGGTGCGCCTTCTGCCAAGCCAGCCCGGCGGCACCGGCCACCAGGACCAGCCCGGCGATGATGCCCAGCGCCGCGCCTCGCCTTGCCGGAGGCTGAGCGTCTGCGGGCACGGGTGGTAGGAGGTCAGGCAGTGCAGACATGGCGATTGCTTAGGCTCTAGAATATCGGATCTCGGGGTGTGATTCCAGTGGGTTTATTGAGTCCGATGGTAGTTGGGATACTCCGGCTTCTCGTGTTTCGGCAGCGGGTTCTTCTTCAGGCTTTCCAGCAGGACTTCGATGGCCTTCTCCAGTTGCGGGTCCCGCCCCTGGCGGACCAGCGCCGGGTCCTGCTCCACTTCGATGTCGGGTGCGACGCCGTGGTTCTCAACGTCCCACTGCTTCTCGGTGTTGTAGAAGGCGAGGTTCGGCGCGGTGACAGAGCCGCCGTCCAGCAGCGGCGGGAAGCCGAAGATGCCGACGAGGCCGCCCCACGTGCGCTTGCCGATCACGGGGCCGATCTTCAGCTTCTTGAACATCCACGGCATGGCGTCGCCGCCAGAGCCGGCGAATTCATTCACGATCATCGCCTTGGGGCCGAAGATGCCGTTCATCGGTGTCGTGAAATCGTGGCCGGCGCGCGTGGTGAAGTAGTTCAGCAGCGGGCGGCGCAGGTAGTCGACGATGTAGTCGGCCACGAAGCCTCCGCCATTGAAGCGCTCGTCCAGCACGATGCCTTCCTTGCCGACCTGCGCGAAGAACCAGCGGTTAAAATTGGTGTAGCCGGCTTCCGATGTGTTGGGCAGATGAACGTAGCCCAGCCGGCCGCCTGACGCCTGCTCCACCTTACGGCGATTGCCTTCGATCCACGCCATATAGCGCAGGCTCTGCTCATTGGGCACCGGCACCACCGTGACATCGCGGGCGCCGTCACCGTTGGGATTCGGACCCACGCGAAGCGTTACGGACTTGCCCGCCGTGGCTTCGAAGTAGCTGTAGATTTCGTTGGACGGCTGTACGTCACGGCCGTTCACGGCCAGCAGATACTCGCCTGTCTTGACGTTGACGCCGGGCGCAGTCAGCGGGGCGCGGAGGCTGGGATTCCAGTTCTCGCCGTCGTACACTTTCGCGAAGCGGTAACGGCCGTTCTCTATGGCGTAATCGGCGCCGAGCAGGCCGACCGGCACGGTCTTCTGATCTGGCATCGCGCCGCCGCCGACATAAAGGTGGCCGACTGACAACTCGCCGAGCATCTCACCGAAGAGATAGTTGAGATCGGCGCGGTGGCCGACGCCGTCCAGGTACTTGGCGTACCTGGCTTTGAAATCGGCCATGTTGACGCCGTGGAGTTTGGGATCGTAGAAGAAGTCGCGTTCGAGGCGCCAGATTTCGTTGTAGATCTGGCGCCACTCGGCCGGAGGATCCACGCGGACTTCCATCTGATCCGCCTTCAGCGCGCCGTCGCCGGCCTTGGGTGGTGCGCCGGTTCCCGCGATGAACCACTTGTTGCCGGGCTGGCTGTAGCCGATCTTCTCGCCGTTGAAACTGATCTCAAAACCCGTGATTCCGGCCAGAAACTGCTCCGTTTTGCGCGTTTTGACATCAAATTTGTGCAGTGTGCGCACGACGGGAGCGTTCTGCGGCGGCGTGGCGGGGTCTTCCAGGACGTAGAACACGCCAGCCTTGCCGGTCGCGATGCGGGAATAGTTGCGGGCCGGGATGGGCAGCGACAGGATGCGCTGGCTGATGCCGTCGAAGTCGATGCGTACGTCTTCGGTCTTCTTCGCTTCGTCCTTCTTGGCCTCGTCTTTCTTGGCAGGCTCGGCCTTCTCTTCATCGCTCTCCGGCACCAGCGGCGACGGGTCGTCGTTGCGCAGGACGACGACGTAGACGTTGCGGCTCAATGTGCGGCCCAGCGAGGACATGTCGAGCCAGCCGGTGGTGAGGCCGGTGTTGGTGCTGGCGGTGAAGAAGATGTGGCGGCCGCCCTTATCGAACGCCGCATGGCGTTGATCGCTCAGGCCGTCGCTAACCTGAGTGGCCTTGCCGTCGGCGAGCGAAAACACGTGAACGGCTCGCAGGAAGTTGCGCTGGAGTTTGCTGTAGACGATCCATTTGGAGTCCGGCGACCACGACGGGCTCACTTCGTCGCGCTCGGGTGTGTCGTAGTAATCCGCATCCACCTTCGTCACCTTGCTGGTGTCGAGATCGATGTAGGCCACCTGGAGATTGGAATCGCGGAAGAGGATCTTCTTGCCGTCAGGAGACCACGTTGGGTAGTAGAAGAACGACTTCCAGCCGATGTCGATTTTCTTTACCGCGCCCATGCCGGACTGCGGCGCGATGTGGAGCTGATACTCGCCGCTTTCATCGGAGAAGTAGGCGATCTGCTGGCCGTCGGGCGACCACGCCGGGTAGCGTTCAGCCGCGCCGGAGGTATTGGTGAGATTGCGGATGTCGCCTTTTTCGGCCGGGACGGTGAGGATCTCGCCGCGTGCGCCGAAGACGGCCCGGGCGCCGGTGGGAGAGATGTTCCACCACTCGACCAGCCGCGCCACCTTGTCGAAGTAGGGGCGGACGCCGGGCAGATCGCCGCTGAGTTTGACGGGCACGGGCGTGATCTTGCCGGACTTCAGGTCGAATAGTTCGATGGCGCCGAAGTGTTCCAGCGCGATGCAGTCGGGGCCGGGCGACGCGCTCTTGTAATCCAGGCCGGAGTTTTTGATGGCCTCGGTGACCTTTCTGGTTCTGGTGTCGTAGGCAGCGAGCGTCATGGCGCCGAAACGGTCTGTCAGGAAGTAGACCTTGTCGCCGGCCCAGATGGGGTAGTAGTCGTTGGAGTTCTCACGCGGAACCTTTTCGATGCGCGAGTCGGCTGTGTCGGCCAGCCAGATTGCGGAGGTGCGGCCGCCGGCGTAGCGCTTCCAGACGGCGAACGCGGGCGCCAGCGGGGTGTAGGCCAGCCGTTTGCCGTCAGGTGACCAGGCCGCCTGGTGGCCCATCGGGATGGGGAGTTCCGTGGCAGGGCCGCCGTCGATGCTCATGGTGAAGAACTTGGCTCCGCCCATGGCAGTAGCGCGGCCGGAGCGAAACAGGATCTGTTTGCCGTCGGCGCTGAAGGCGAGCGGGAAATCGGCGCCTGGGTGCCACGTCAGGCGTTTCGGGACGCCGCCGGAGAGAGCCACGGTGAAGAGGTCCACATTGCCGTCGTAGCTGGCGGAGAAGGCCACGGTCTTGCCGTCCGGTGAGATCATGGCATCGGTTTCAACGCCGGAGCCGGTGGTGAGGCGGATTGCTTCGCCGCCGGCGCGCGGCACGGTCCACAGATCTCCGGCGAACGTGAAAACGACGTGCGTGCGGCTGACCGCCGGTTTTTGCAAGAGTTGCGGGGACTGGGCGAATCCGGCGACGGCGGAAAGGACGAGAATGGCAAGACGAAGTGGCAACGAAATGGCCTCCAAAGGTCGATTGTAGCTGTCTGTCGGACGGTCCGGCGTAAATTTGCTCAATCCCGCCGCCGGAGGCCCGATATGGGGCACAGGAGTCAACCGATGGCCTTTGTTACCTGGAAAGAAGAATTCAGCGTTCGCGTTCCCGAGATCGACACCCAGCACCGCCGCCTGCTGGATATCATCAACAACCTGCACGAGGCGATGCGGATGGGCGGCAAGCCCGAGGCTTTGAAGTCCGTGTCCGATGAGCTGGTATCGTACACTCGCTATCACTTCGGATATGAAGAACAGATGCTGGCGCGCGCCGGCTATCGGGAGGTGGCGGAGCATAAGCGGAAGCCCCGGGCGATGGGCACCCAAGTGGACGGGTCCGCCGGGGAGATACGCAG
>CAYVDY010000377.1:0-7098 GCA_964450255.1 uncultured Candidatus Solibacter sp.
TGACCTGCGCCAGGCGGTAAACATTGGCCTCGCGGGCGCGGAAGTCGCCGCCCTTGATGGTGTCGTAGAACAGACGGTAGACGCTGTCGCCGTCGTTCTGGTAGTTCTTCGCGGCGTTGATGCCGCCCTGCGCGGCGATGGAGTGCGCGCGCCGGGGGGAATCCTGGAAGCAGAAGCACTTCACGTTGTAGCCGAGCTCGCCCATGCTGGCCGCGGCCGCGCCGCCGGCAAGACCGGAACCCACCACAATCACGTTGTACTTGCGCTTGTTGGAGGGGTTCACCAACTTCATGTCGAACTTAGCTTTGTCCCACTTCTGCTCGATCGGGCCGGAGGGGATCTTGGAATCCAGATTCAGTGCCATTTTTCATGCCCTCCTTTACTTCACAACCTGCGTCAGCACGGCCAGTGGCATGGCCACGTTGCCGATGCCGATGATCCAGCCATAGAACTTCGCGACCGTCTTCAGGATGGGTGTGTACTTGGGATGGTTCACCCCCAGGCTCTGGAACATGCTCCAGACGCCGTGGTAAAGGTGCATCGCCAGCAGCACATTGGCCAGGATGTAGAAAAGGGCGGAGGCGGGGTTGCTGAAGCCGGCGATGACGTTGTGATAGACGTCGCCTTTGATGAACTGGCTGCCGAGCGCCTGTCCGGTGGTGAAGTGAAGGATGTGATAGACGAGGAATGCGCCGATGATGGGGCCGCTCCAGATCATGGTGCGGGCGGCGTAGCTGGTGGCGATGGTGGCCTTGCGGACGTAGGCTTGCGGGCGGGCTTCGCCCTTCAGGCGCCACAACTGGTATGCGGAGAAGATATGCAGGAGAACACAGCCCAGCAGGACGCCGCGGATCAGCCACAGCGCTCCGCCGAGGCTTTGCAGCAGTTCTGCGTAGTGGTTCAGCTTCTCAGGCCCCTGAAACAGTTGCAGGTTGCCGATCATGTGGCCCATGACGAACCCGCAAAGGACGAAGCCCGTCGCGGCCATGACAACTTTCTTGCCGACGACAGACTGATAAAAAGTGGCTGGCCTGTTAAGGCCGCCCGGAACGGCGACTGAACTCATCGAAGCACTCCGTTATCCCCGTGAAATCGAAGAGGGGTGTGGCTGGGCAACCTTGGCCATGCAATTTCAAGGATGCCGGGAAACCACCATTGTATTCGATATTTCGGAGTAATGGGTACTTTTGAGGAAGCGGGCCTGTTCCGGTTGCAGGCCCGCTGAAAGGAGGGGGATAGAAGTTGATCCGGGCGGAAACGAGCGGTACCTTCAGAAGTTACTTGCGCAGAAGTTACTTGCGGACCATGGCGATCTCGAGCCGCGCCGGTTTCTGCTGCTTCGCGAGCAGGGCCTGAGCCTTGGTCGGCGGGATCTGCACGCCATTGGGGGCGCCGGCGAGATGGACCTCGGCCAGACGATAGGTGGCGCCCAGTTTTTCGAACACGAGCTTGCCACTGAAAGGCGTCTGCGTGCTGCCCACGGGGATGGTCATCATCGCGCGCTTCACGCCGGCCGGATCCGTCACGAACATCTGCCAGCCGGTCGGGTGGCGCTCGAACGTATAGCTTCCGGCGGACATCGAGTGCTGTCCCATCTCAAAGTCGACCGGGATGTTGACCCGGGTCTGTGTGGCCTGGCCGAAAACCGGCAGTGCCAGGGCAAGCGTTGCGGCGAGGGCGACGGCGCGAAAGGTCGAATTGAATTTGGCGGTCATCATTGTGAATATCTCCCAGTTCTCTTCAGCCAGAATTTTGAGGGCCGCTGTTGTTTGCGGCCCGTCTTACACAATGAGAAACGCACGGGAGAGGATTTCGTTCGCATTATTGTGCGAATTTACATCCGTGTCATTTGACGGCGATCTGCTGGCCGCCCGCCGGGGTGCCCATGTGAACCTCTTTGAGGTGGTACTGGCCGTTCTTCTTTACGAAGATGAGCTTGGGCTGGCTGACGCCGTTGACGGGGCCGACGTGGTGGACGACGATCGCGAGGGCGGAGTCTCCGCGTTCGTTGCGCACGCTCATCACGTTCTCGCTGCTCTTCCCCATTGTGTATTCGCCGGCCGGCATCGTCTTGCCGCTGGCCACGAAGGAGAAGGGCACATTGGTCTTGGTTCTGGGTGAGGTGTCCGCCATGGCGGGGATGGCGCTGATCATCATCGCAGCGGCGGCCGCGCAGGCACACAACAGGGTCCTGTTATTCACGATCTTATTCTCCCGAATTGGTTTGATGTTTTACCGGCCGCGTTTGACTTGCGTTGCGACCGGCTTCAATCACTAATACGGCGGGTCTCGTGAATTGTTCGGGAGTATATTGTCTTTTGTGCGGTTGTGATCTGGATCAACGAAACAGCCCGGCGCGGTCCCACTTCGCAATCGTGGTCTGCACGAGCTCGACCATGCGATCGGTTACGGCGGCGAAGTAGGAATCGGCCTTGGCCTGATCGAAGCGCACGGAGCCCTGGCCGGCCTGATAGAGAATCACCGGCGTTGGGAATGGGAAGGCGTACCATGTGCCGGCCGCGGGGCGGGGCGTCTCCAGATCCCTGGTGAACCGCTCGGCGTGGACGAGTTTTGGATCGATGGCCTGAATGAAGGCCGTCTCATTCCAGCCGGCGTGTCCGCCGTCCTCGCCGAAGACCTTCAGCGTGACATCGGAGCAGATGGCCCACCAGTTGGTGACCATGATGCGAACGCGATGTTCGCGGCCGATCTTTTCCGCCAAGTCATTGAGGATGGCGGTCTGCGGTCCGCCGTGCCCGTTGATCACGATGATGTTGCGGAAGCCGTTGCGGGCGAGGCCGGCGAAGATGTCGGCGAGGAAGGCGCGGTAGGCGGCCTCCGAGATCTGGAACGTGCCGGCATAGCCATCGAGGCTGCCGGTGACGCCGTAGGCAACCAGCGGCGCGACCAGTGCGTTCAGCTTGGGCGCCATCGCCCGCGCCAGCGCCAGCGGAGCGGTGTTGTCGGCGCCGTTATTGATCACCCCGTGTGCCTCCACCGTGCCGGTGGGCAGGAGCACCGTCTGGACCCGGGCCGGGACGAGCTCCTTGAACTCCATCCAGTTCAGGTCGTTCATCTCGCGGGTGCTTTGCGCGCCGGCGGCCGCGGCCAGCAGAGTCAGCAGCACGAAGGCGCGCATGATTTAGTCCTCCACGGACATGGTGGGCGCTTTGCGCAGGCCGCTGGCGCAGCGTTCCACCACCTGGCGGGCGATGGAATAGAAGCCCGCCGCTTCGGGATTGGCTTCGCCGAGCAGGGCGATGGGCCGTCCGGTGTCGCCGCCGACGCGGACATTCGGGTTAAGCGGGAGCTGGCCGAGGAAGGGCACGTCCATCGCTTCGGCCGTCCGCTTGCCGCCGCCGTCGCCAAAGATGTCGATCTTCTGGCCGGTGCCGGGGACGATGAGATAGCTCATGTTCTCGACCAGGCCGATGAGCTCCACCTTGACCTGCCGGAACATCAGCCCGGCCTTGCGGCCGTCTTCCAGCGCGACTTCGGAAGGCGTGCTGACGATGATGGCGCCGGTGATGGGCACGGTCTGAATGAGGCTGAGCGCGACGTCGCCGGTGCCGGGCGGCAGATCGATGAGCAGGTAATCGAGCTCTCCCCAATCCACCTGGCGCATGAACTGCTGCATGACGCTGTGGAGCATGGGCCCGCGCCAGATCAGCGGCTTGTCGCCGGGGTTCAGAAAGCCCATCGACATGAGCTTGACGCCGTGTTGTTCGAGCGCCTGGATGCGGTTCTCGACGGCGTAGGGCGTATCGCAGATGCCCATCATCAGGGGCACGTTCGGCCCGTAGACATCGGCATCGAGCAAGCCGACTTTGTAGCCGAGTTGAGCGAGCGCGATGGCGAGGTTGACGGAGACAGTGGTTTTGCCCACGCCGCCCTTGCCGGAGCCGACGGTGATCAGGTTCTTAACGCCGGCAATCGGCATCTTCGGAGGTTCAGCTTGCGGAGGAGCGCCCATAAGATACCAGTCTATCAGCGGGGCAGGCCGGGCTCGTCTGGCGGAGGCGGCAGGACGAACCGGAAGCGGCGCAGAAATGCCGGGTCCAGGTTGGTACGCGTATTCGTGGCCAGGATGGCAAGCCCCTGATACTCCTTCATGCGCTGGAGCAGGTAACTGGTTTCGAGATTCGCATAGCGATCGTGGCTGTCCTTGACGTCGCTGCGTTTGCCGAACAGCGCGTCAGCTTCATCGAACAGCAGGATGGCGCCGGAGTCTCTGGCTGCGTCGAAGATGCGCTGGATGTTCTTCTCCGTTTCGCCGATGTACTTACTCACCACCCGGCTGAGATCGATGCGGTACAGATTCAAGCCCAGCGACTGAGCGAGCACCTCGGCCGCCATCGTCTTGCCGGTCCCGCTGCCGCCGGGAAAGAGCACGCAGCAGGATCGGGTGGGGGCTCGTTTGCGGGCGTAGGCTTCGATCTTCTGGAGAACTTTGAGCTGTGGGGCGGGAAGGGCGGAGCGGTCTCCGGTGGCCGAGGGCTCGATCCGCCGTGCCACTTCGTCTAGGCTGGAGCGACGCTTCATTGCCGGCCCACAGAATCCCAGAGCTGTGCGGCGTGGTCCAGGACCTTGGCGCGGTCGCGCTCCAGGAGGAAGCGCTGCTTCACCAGCTTGTCTGTTTCGTCGCCGATGCGCTTGAGGTAAGCCTCTTTGGCACCGTAGCGCGTGGCGATCTGCTCCTTCGAGAACGCGAAGAACGACCCGAGCGTCGGCGCCATCTCCTTGGGGGAGCCGGTTGCCGGACTGCGGTAGTTCCAGCCGGTGAAGACGCCGAGCGGCGCCGCCACGACAGGCAAACGGATGCCGCCGAGCTCAATGCCATCGGCGTCCACCTGCGGCAACAGCACGGGGAAGGGCTTGCCGGGCTTGGGGTTCTCGGGCTCTTCCTCCATGCGGTAGGCGGCCTTGGGGTGTTCGGGCAGCGGAGCCTTCATGGTTTTAGGCCACAGGATGCGGTCGCGCGGCACCAGTTGCTCCTCGCCGATCATGGGGTAGCGCGAGGCCGGGGGCTCCTTGCCATCGCGCACCCACTCGTGGAGAGCGATCAGCAGGGCGCGTTGCAGCGGGCGGGTCTCGTTGGGATTCGTCGGAAACTGCGCGCCGGCGACGGTGCGCGGCAATTGGCCGGGGCCGTGCTGCGCGCCGGCGACGGCGTAGAGCCGGGTGGTTGGCGGCAGCGGGGCGTCCATCTTGCCATCCACGCTAACGTGCACCAGCGCCGCGACGCGGTTCCAGTATTCCCAGGAGCCGTTGGTGTAGAAGATTTTGGGTAGCAATTCCGGCTTGGTCCTCTTTAGCAGGCCACTGTCCTCGCGCGTGAGCCGATCGATTTGCGGTACGTCGGTGAAGGGGAAGACGTCCGTGGCATAGAGCGTGTTGAAGTGGGCGTAGCCGTCGCGCGAGGCCTGCGCGAAGGCGTGGTTGAAGCTGCCGCGGCCGGCGCCGGCGACATCGGCCCAGATGCCGTCGAAGACCTTGCGCTTCTGCTCGTCCTCATTCATGCCGTAGTAGAGGAACGTGCGCAGGAAGCGGCCGCTTTGGGAAATGCCGAAGCCGAGGGCGCGCTTGATGAAGCGCGGCTGATCGCCCAGCAGGCTGACCCCGTTCTTCGTGTATTTGAAGAATGAAATGATGTCGCGCACGGCGAGCAGTCCGGTTCCGACGACGCGCGGATTCCGGGACGTGTAGACCAGCTCGTAGATCAAGCCGGGCGAGAAGCCGGATTCCATCTCGATGGCGGTGCGGTTCGTGTTGAACTTCCACTGCGATGACGGAAGGGTGCGGCGGCGTCCGAGGACGGTATCGCGCACGGTGAAGCGCATTTCGCCGGGCAATGCCGGGTAGGCGGTGTGGCCGCGGTCGCCCAACTCCATAATGTTGGTGCGCGAATCGGGGATGAACTCGGAGCGAACCAGGCCGGTGACGCCGTTGAGAACCGGCGCGTCCAGGCGCAGCAGGTTCTCCTTCTGGGGAACGTCCCACTGCCAGCCGAGCCAAACCAGCGTGAAGCCCTGCTCCAGCAGCATCATGTCGCCGAAGTCTTCGGGCGTGCGCGGGTCGAGCGAGCTCCTGGCGAAGTTGAAGCGCGAGAGCATGCCCTTGCCGCCGCGATTGGGCACTTCGAAGAGCAGCGTGCCGTTGCCCTTGGCGGGGTCCCGTGGTTTGAGGACGTAGAGATCGGCGGTGAACTCGACGAGGCCATTCTCGTTTTTTGCGGCCTTGGTCAGGTCCGTGATCCGCAGGTTTGCGGGTTTCGCCGGGTCGACGGCGAAGTGCGCCTTGGCGATGATGCGCTCGTAGGGGCCGGCGGCGCCGAACGCGCGGCCGTCGAGAACGTCGGAGCGTTCGATGCCGTAGACGCGCGTGACCTCGGCTTGCAGGGTGACGGCGGCGAAGAGAGTGAGGAGGAGAAATCGCATGTCGCTTGGATTTGATTCTAGCGGGGATGGGCTGCCGTTAGGCGAGGGTCAGGTTGGCCTGGGCCTTGAGGGTGAGATCGGAGAACTCGCCGCGATCCAGGCGCGGGAAGGCGGCGGCGGCGATCATGGCTGCGTTATCGGTGGAGAGCTGCGGGGTGGGGAAGAAGACCGGGCAGGGGAGGCGGCCGGAGCGGGCGGCGGCGCGCAGGCCGGCGTTGCAGGCGACGCCGCCGGAGATGATGATGGCGCGGGCGGCGGTTTCTTCGGCGGCGGCGGCGGCGCGGCGGAGCAGTTCCTCCACCACCACCTCCTGAAAGGCGGCGATAGCGTCGAGTGTGAGTTGCGGCGTGACGGCGAGCCATTGCTCGACGGTGGGATGCGGGTGGAGTTTCAGCAGGGCGCGGCGGGCGATAACTTCGCCCTCCATGTCCTGTTTCTGGGTCCAGCGGAGCATCGCCGTTTTGAGCCCGCTGAAGCTGAAGTCGAGCGTATTGCCTTTCATTTTGACCAAAGGCATATGGACTGAGTCGGCGTCTCCGTGGGGTGCAAGCTGGTCCAGGACGGGTCCGCCGGGATATCCGAAACCGAGCAACTTGGCGACCTGTGCGGAGGCTTCGCCGGCGGCCTCGCCGCGCTGCCTTCCGAGCCGGCGGTAGGTCCT
>CAYVDY010000378.1:0-5610 GCA_964450255.1 uncultured Candidatus Solibacter sp.
CCGGATACTCAAACTCCTGAGCCAGCGCGGGCCCGGCGGAAAGCAAAATGACCGGCAGAATCCAGCGAGCAAGCATGAACAGCCTCCTGTCTCGACATCATCCCACGGCCGGTAATGTTCGCACATCCAGTGGCACGCCTTTGCGCTGATCGCGCACCAGCCGGATCGCCTCCGACGGGCACTTCACGCCGCACACACCGCAGCCCAGGCACAGCGCCCACTCCATAGCCACGCCGCCTTCGTGCAGCGCCAGCGCGTCGAACGGGCAGGCATCCACGCAACTGCCGCACTGCGAGCACGCCGCCGGATCGAACTCAGCCACATAGCCCGACGAAGCCAGCATCGCCACGCCACGCTTCTTCATCGTCTCGATGCCCCCGCAACAGCACTGGCAGCAGTTGCAGATGCAGTAGAAACGATGCATCATCGCATCCTTGAACCACGCCGAATGCAGATGGCCCCGCTCGTGCTCATCCCGCAGCAGATCCAGCGCCTCCTGTTGCGTCAGCCGCCGGCTGTCCCTGGGATTGTGTGCCAGCACGAAATCGACCATCGGCTGGCCAATCACCATGCAAACCTGCGTGGGCTGGCAGTGGCTGGGCCGCGCGTGGCGGCAGGGACATTCGTACGCCGCCACGTCCGGCGGACCGTGCAGCACCAGGTTTCGAGCCACGGGATATGGCACGATCTGCTCCAGGTCCCGCAGCGGGATGTCCCGGTTCAGCTCGACGATCGCCCGGGCATGCTCGTGCGTGAGCACCTTCCCGTGATAGTGCGCCGCCAGCTTCTCCACGCCCGCGCGGTTGACGCTCTGCTTCGGCGTCAGCAGGAACTTCACATAGGGCTTCGGGAACCGCGCATACACATAGCCGTGCATCGCCTCCAGCACCGTTCGCGATTCCTCAAACAGCCGCTGAGTCGACTCGTGCCACAGCCCGAATCGCGTCATCCAGACAAACAGCCTGCTCTTCATGGCCCGCCGCTATCATATGCCCGGCGCCGCCCGGTTGTAAACGGAGCGCGCGCTCTGATACTGTCCGGGCATGAACCGCCGCCGTTTCGTTACCGTCTCCGCCTCCGCCTGCGCCGCCGCGCTCGCCGCCGAGGGCCCCAAGCTCGGTACGTGGAAAACGCTGGGCTCACTCCGGGAAGAGGATGGCGCCGCGCCCATCGACGGAGCCCGCTGGTTCGTCGCGGAAGCCTCCGGCGACGGCATGGCCTACGAGTTCCCGGCCGGCACACTGGCGAAAGCAAAACAGCTCACCGCCGACCTGCTGCTGGACGGCACGCAACTCTCCGTCTTCCGCATCACGCTGAAAGAAGGCGCGAACGGCCGCGAGTTCCGCCTCGGCTTCGCGGCGCTGAATCAGTGCCCGGCCCGAGTCCGCCTCGATCTGTCGCTTGTCGATCAGAACAAGTGGATGGCAGATCGCGAAGGCGCCTTTCTCAAGCCCTTGGTCTCCGGCGACCGCGTCGATCTCGATAAGGTCGATCGCCTCACCTTCACCGTTTGGCGCAAAAGCGCCAAGCCAGTACGCTGGTGCATGACCGAGCTGCGCTCCTCCACCACCGCCGTGCCGAAACTCAAGGAGCTCGCGCTGCCCAAGGGACCACTGCTAGACGAATTCGGCCAGAGCCGCCTGCACGAGTGGCCTGCCAAAACACGCTCCGCCGCCGAATTGAAAACCCGCATCACCGGCCAGGATGCCGCCGCCGCGCAGACCGCGTGGCCGGAGACATTTTCCGGCTGGGGCGGCTGGAGGGCAAAGAAGCTCGGCGAAGCCAGCGGCTTCTTCCGCACCGCCAAGGCCGACGGCCGCTGGTGGCTGGTGGATCCCGATGGCTATGCGTTCTGGAGTTCCGGCGCCGATTGTGTCCGCGTCGATTGCGACGCCCGCATCGACGGATTGGAATCCGCCCTGGCCTGGACGCCCGACACACGCGATTATCCAGGCGTTCTACACGGCGGCGACCGCGCCCGGCCCAACGCCAGGTTCGCCAACTTCCTCGCCGCCAACATGATCCGCTCGCTTGGCGCCGAAGGCTGGCGCGACAAGTGGGCGCGCATCGCGCTCTCAGAGATGAAGAAGCTGCGCTTCAACACCGTGGGCAACTGGAGCGAATGGGAGTTTGCTGCCAAAGCCCAGTTCCCTTACGTACGCCCCATGAGCTTCCGCGGCGCCCGCTGCGGCGTGGTCTATCGCGACTTCCCCGATGTCTTCCACGCCGGCTTCGAACAGGACGCCACCGACTACGCCGCCCAGCTGATAACCTCGGCCGCCGATCCCGCCTTTATCGGCTACTTCCTGATGAACGAGCCCACCTGGGGCTTCTCGTCCGAACTGCCGGCGGCCGGCATGCTCTTCACCTCCGACGCCTGCGCCACCCGCGATGAGCTCGCCCGGTTCCTCCGCGCCAAGTACGACGGCGACGCCGCGCTGGAAAAGGCCTGGGCCATGCCCGTGACGTTTGAGAAGGCCGCCCGCGGCCGCTGGAAAACCGAGCTGACCAAACCGGCTCTGGCGGATCTGCGCGAATTCAGCGTGCGCATGGTGGAGCGCTACTTTGTCACGCTCTCCAAGGCGTGCAAACTTGCCGATCCGAATCACCTGAACCTCGGCATGCGCTGGGCCGGCGTGCCGCCCGAATGGGCCGTGCAGGGCATGAGGTCCTTCGACGTCTACAGCCTGAACTGCTACCGCGACAAGCTCCCCTTCGCCGATGCCGCAAGAATCGACGAGCTGCTCAAGATGCCCGTCATGGTGGGCGAATGGCATTTTGGCGCGCTAGACGTGGGTCTGCCGTCACCGGGACTGGGCCATCTGAAGAATCAGGCCGATCGTGCCCGCGCCTATCGCGTATATCTCGAAGACGCTGCCGCCAACCCGCACTGCGTCGGAGTCCACTGGTTCACGCTCTACGACCAAAGCGCCCTGGGCCGCTATGATGGCGAGAACTACAACATCGGCTTCCTCGACATCTGCAACCGCCCTTACGAAGAGATTGGGCGCGCCGCCATCGCCAGCCACGAGCGCATGTACGCTGTCGCACTAGGCTCGGAGAAGGCGTTCGCCGACGCACCCCAGCACTTGCCACCTCTTTTTCTGTGAGCGTCCGGCTCAGGCGCCGATGATGTCGCTGAGCGATTCCACCACGTTGTTGAGCTGCGACGCCTGGGCGGAAAGCTCCTCGCCGGCCGAGGCGCCCTCTTCCGCACTGGCCGCACTACCCTGGGTGGTGCGCTGCATCTCGTGTACCGTGCGGGAGATCTGCTCCATCCCCTGTGCCTGCTGAACGCTCCCTTCCAGCACCGCAGCCGCCAGGGATTGCACGCTGTCAGCGGCTGTAGTCATGCTGGTCACGGACGAGGCGAGCACATCCAGCTTGCTCTTGCCATCGCCGGCGCTGGCAATGGAGTCGTCCACCAGGCCGGAGGTATCCTTGGCCGCCTGCGCGCAACGCTGTGCCAGGCTTCGCACTTCATCCGCAACCACGGCGAAACCGAGTCCCGCCTCACCGGCGCGGGCCGCTTCCACCGAAGCGTTCAGTGCCAGGATGTTCGTCTGGAAGGCAATCTCGTCGATGACTTTGAGAATCGCTGAAATGCGCGTGGACGAATGGTTGATGCGGCCCATCGCTTCCACTGCCTCCGCCATTGTCTTCGTCACGTCCTGCAGCGAATGCCGCACCTGTGAGGTGGCCTCCGCCGCCTGACGTGCGCTTGCCGCATTCTCGCGCGATGTCGCGCTCACCTGTTCGCTCGCCGAGGAGGTCTCCTCCAGAGCGGCGGCCTGCTGGCTGGCGCCGGTGGCCTGGCTCTGGCTGGTGTCGGAGATCTGGCGGGATGCCGAGGCTACCTGCGCGGCCCCGCTCGCCAGTTCCTTGGTGATGCTGCGCAACTGGCCGGTCGCCCGCTGCACGACCAACAGTCCGCTCGCTCCAAGCAATACGACCACAATCGACAACCCAATCGCCACGCTCCGGCTGCGGCTGATGTTGGTCTCAGCCTTCAATGCCGAATCCGCCAGAAACTGTGTCTGCTGATTGGTCAGCTCTTCGGATACCTGATCCGCTTCCGCCATCAGCGGTGTGATCTCCGCCTCCAGATGGGCGCCAACTTCCTTCGCATCCTTGTTTGCCCACGTCAACGCCAGCAACCGCTGGTGCGCCCCAGCCCAGCTTCTCAGTACTGCGCTCGCCCGTTCCATCAAACGCCTGCCCTCGTCGCTGGTCAAGTGCTCTTTAATCTGGACCAGGCTTTCGTCCGCCATCTTCCTGGACGCCTGGTATTCGCCTTCGTACTTCAGAACCGTGGCCCGGTCACCGGCGGCGACCCTGGCAACTATACCCCGTTCCAACGAGAGCATCTCATCTAGCGCAGTCCGATTTTTCCCCACCAGCAGGATTCTCTCGCTGGTGGCGCCCGTCGCGGTCCGCAGTCCTTCGCCCAGTGAACTCACAAACATCAGCGAAGCGATACTCAAAGTCAGGCTGGCCACCAGCATGGCCGAGAACAGCAGGATCAGTTTCCGACCCAGCGGCATTTGGTTTTTCATTCAGGCACCTCTCGTACAATTGGGATTCAGACCGGCGGGTCTGGCCCCAGAATACTCATCGCCAGGAAAAACTGGATGTTTTGGGTTTCTGGGGGCCGGACGGCCCTGAAATGGGAGGCAGGCGAACGGACGAGAGGCAGGCGCGCCTCAAGAGCACGCCTGCCTTCAGAATCTACTTACTTCTTGGTGAGAGCCTTCTTGGCGGCCTTCACGTCGTCATCACCAACCTGGATCAGCGCGCCGTAGCGGCCTTCCCCGGCGCAGATCGCCTGCGCGGCGTGGGTGGCGATGCCGGCGGCAGCCAGCTTCGCCAGCGCTCCCGCCACTGCGCCCGGACGGTCTTCCCCATTGATCAGGAACGCCGTGCGCTTCGGCGCCACTTCCAAACCCAGCTTCTTGGCGGCCTTCGCGAATACCTTCGCATCGGCCGGCGCAACGTCGAGCTGCGCCTTCTTGCCCTTCACCGGGTAACCCCAGAAACCGATCATGTTCACGCCGGCTTCGTTGAGCGCGGACAGAACTTTCGCGCCTTCACCGGTCTTGTTCGGAACGACAACGGCGAAGTAGGCGAGGGCGGTCACAGTATCAGCCATTCGAATTCTCCTTTGAACTCAGTTAGTCAATTGTACCGCTTGGCGCCGATTATTCGAAATTCTCCACCGGCTCGCCCTCGTCGGGCGGTTCTGGAGCCAGGTCCCGGTAGGCCAGATTCAGCAGCGGCGGCGCCAGAATCGTCGTCGCCACGGACATAAACACCGCCACGCCATATGCCTCCTGCGAGATGCTGCCCTTGCTCAAGCCCACCTGCGCGATCACCATGCCCACCTCGCCTCGCGGCACCATGCCGAGCCCGATGCGCGCCGCGTCCCTGAAGCCGAGGTTCCATGCGCCCAACCCACAGCCGATGCCCTTCGACAGAATGGCTGCTATGAGAATCGCAATGCCCAGCGCCAGCGTCTGGCCGCTCTTGAATACGCTCAAATCCATCTGCAACCCGATCGACGCCAGGAAGAAAGGAATCATCAACTCGCCCGATCCGTGCACCAGCGTGTGC
>CAYVDY010000378.1:5620-7074 GCA_964450255.1 uncultured Candidatus Solibacter sp.
GGACAGGAAAGCCCCCACGAGGGCGGCGACACCGGAATAGGATGCCAGCAACGCCATAACGAAAAGGAAGCTCACGGCCACGGCGAACTCCGCCTCCTGCACCCTGAAATTCGTCAGGAGCTTCGGCAAAACCACATTCACCGTCTTCGTGCCGTACTGCACCACCGCCACCACGAAGGTGATGGAAACCAGCGCGGTGGTCAGGATTCCCAGGAAGTCGATGCCTTTTCCCTCGCCCATCGAAGACACCACCGCCAGCACCAGCAGGCCCAGCACGTCGTCGATCACCGCCGCCGCCAGGATGATCTTCGCAGTGTGGTGGCTGAGCAATCCTTTGGCGGAGAGCACCTGCGCGGTGATGCCCACGCTGGTGGCCACCATCGCCGCGCCCATGAAGATGGCTTCCATCTGCGAGTGGTTCGCCGCCACCAGAATCACCCAGCCGAACAGAAACGGCAGGACGACTCCGACAATCGCTACGATCAATGCCGTCTTGCCGACCTTCAGCAACTCGCTCGCCTTCACCTCCAGCCCCACCTGAAACAGCAGGAACATCACGCCCAACTCGGCCAGAGCGTGCAGCAGATCGTTGTACTGGATCCAGTTGAGCAGCGATGGCCCCAGTAGGATCCCAGCCAGAAGTCCGCCCACGATTCCGGGCATCTTGAGCCGCTCGCTGAACTCCGCCAATACCTTCGCCGCACCAAAGACCAGCAGCATTTGCAGCGGTAGATTCACTCCCTCCGTGGAGGCGGCCAGCATCGCAAGTGGTGGTGTCATGGGTGTCTCCCTAGGGTAACGCTTTGTTTGCCATCACTTAGACCAATAAAAGATTTTACTGGCCTTCAAAAGATTTATCTGTTAGTCACGGGCCTTTGCACCGTGTAGGATGGGAAGCCAAACCCACGTCGGTTTCCCTACCCAAGTCCGGTCCGTATGGTTTGCCGTATCCCTCCCCGTTAGGGTAGTCCCACAGGAGATCGCATGCAGGTGATGAAAAGACTCAATCCGGGCGCGCTGTCCCTACTTCTCATGCAGGGGATTGCCTTCGCGCAAGCGCCAGTAGACGTTAACAAAAAGGTGGCCGACCTAGAGGCTGCCGTCAAATCCGCGCAAACCGCGGGCGACAACGCCTGGATGCTGGCCAGTTGCGCATTGGTGTTGCTGATGACCGGGCCGGGCCTGGCGCTGTTTTACGGCGGCCTGGTGCGGCGCAAGAACGTCCTGAGCACTATGATGCACAGCTTCATTCTGATGGCGCTCGCCACCATCATCTGGGCGGTATATGGCTACAGCATGGCCTTCGGCGAAGGAAATGCCTTTGTCGGCGGGACGCAGTATCTGTTCCTCAAAGGCGTTGGCATTGAGCCCGACGGCGACTACGCGGCGACAATTCCCCACATGACGTTCATGGTGTTCCAGTTGATGTTCGCCATCATCACTCCGGCGCTCAT
>CAYVDY010000379.1:0-7071 GCA_964450255.1 uncultured Candidatus Solibacter sp.
CGCCACCGAGTGCGGCCTGGCCTACAACGACAACGGGTCGGAACAAGCCGGCATGGGCTTGGCCGTTGCCGACTTCGACAACGACGGCCGCCTCGATGTCACGAAGACCAACTTCATCGGCGACTATCCCAACCTCTATCGCAACCTCGGCCGCGGCTTCTTCTCCGACATCTCCATGAAGGCCGGGCTCGCCGTCAATCCCGACTACGTGCTCTGGGGCACCGGCTTTGTCGATCTCGACAACGACGGCTGGAAGGACATCTTTCAGGTCGCCGGCCACGTCTACCCGGAGGTCGCACAAATCAACGCCATCGAGGCCTACAAGCGCCAGCGCCTCGTCTACCGCAATCTCGGCAACGCCCGCTTCGAAGATGTATCCGCCCTATCCGGTCCGGGCATCCTCCAGGAACATTCCAGCCGGGGCGCGGCCTTCGGCGATTTTGACAATGACGGCGACATCGACGTGCTCGTGATGAATATGCACGAAGCGCCTTCCCTACTTCGCAACGACGCCAAGTCCCCGCACCAGTGGGTCAAACTTCAGCTCCAGGGCGTGAAGTCCAACCGCGCCGCCATCGGCGCCACCGTTTCGATTCAGAGCGGCGCCGTCCGCCAGACCGACGCCGTCCTTAGCCAGTCCAGCTTTCTCTCTGTGAACGATCTCCGTTTGCACTTCGGCCTCGGCTCCGCGGAAGCAGTGGATAGCATCACGGTCCGCTGGCCCTCCGGCGTCACCGAAGAGTTTCCGGGCGCCGCCGCCGGCAAGCTCTATCTGCTCGTCGAAGGCACCGGCCAAACGAAGGCCATCCCCTTGCCACAATGAGCACCCTGATTCTCATAGTGGCATTCGCTCTTCAGGCCAACCCGGATGCGCTCTCCGCCTCCGCCACACAACTCGCCCAGCAGGGCAAGCTGGACGAGGCTGCGGCGCTCTGGCAAAAAGCACTGGCTGCCCAGCCTGCCCACTTTCCCTCCCTGTTTAACCTCGCCTTTCTGCGTCAATCGCAGGACCGCAACGAGGAGGCCGCCAAACTGCTTGCCCGCGCCGCCAAATTAAAGCCGGCCGATTTCAACACCCGCTATCTCCACGGCGCAGTCCTCCTCAAACTGGACCGCCGCGACGACGCATTGCGCGAGTGGCGCGCCGCCATCGCGATCCAGCCCACCAACTTCAAGCTCCGCCAAATCATGGCCGTAGAATACGGCAAAGGCTTCTACTACGGTGAGGCCTGCGAGGCCGCACAGCGCGCGCTCAAGCTAAGAAGCGACACGCCGGAGCCGTGGCTGATCGCCATCCAGGCCTGCGACGACGCCCGAGATCCGGGCGTGCTCGATCTCACCCGCAGCGCCGCCGAGAAGTTCCCTGCCAACTCCCGGACCAACTTCGAATACGGTTACCAACTGCGCCGCGCCGGCCTGCGCGAAGAGAGTCTGCCCTACCTAAAGAAGGCGATGGAGGCCGATGCCTCCTACGAAGAGCCCTACTTCTTCTATGGCGACTCCCTACTGCTCGAAGATCGCTATGACGAGGCCGCCAACCACCTCCGTACGGCACTGAAGATCCGCGCCGATTACATGCCGGCCTGCATCTCCTTAGCCAAAGCTCTGATGGGGCAGGACAAGCTCGAGGACGCCGCAACCGCACTGCAGCGCTGTTCGAAAACCAACGAGAAACACGCACAGCCGCACCTGTTGCTCAGTCAGATCTATTTTCGATTGGGGAAGGAAGACGAGGCGAGCCGGGAGAAGGATCTCTCGCTCAAACTCAGGCGGGCGCATCCGGAACTGATGGAAGCTCCGCAGGCGCGGCCGTTTCCAGCCGCGCCTGCGAAGTAAACTCGACTATGCCCTGGCGGGCTTGTCGACGACCTTGAAGTTCTTCTCGTCGAAGTAGAGAACCTTGCCGTTCCGGTAGCTGTTGACCGCCATCGTGATGGCGACCTGCGCGCGGCCTGCGGTTTCCACATCCAGAGTCGGCTTCTGCCGGCTGCGCATGCAGTCCAGGAAGTTGCCGATGTGAGTGTACATCGCGTCCTTGTCCTCGACGGCGATCTTGATGGGATCGGTGCCCCACTTGGCCTTGTACTCGGCGTTGACCACACGGCCTTCCGGCTTCACAGTCAGATTCGGCGCGAAGCCTTCAAACCGGCCGTGCTCCACCATGATCAGCGTGCCTTCGTGACCGCGGATCAAGCCGGGGATGTGCTCGGAGTTCGCCATGCAGCTCGACAGAACCACGGAGTAGCCCTTTGCGTACTCGGCCACTAGGTGGAACGTGTCCGGCACTTCGCGCTCGTCCTTGAACTGATAGATGCCGCCGCTGCCGATCACGCGCTGCGGAAACTGCGCTTCGCCCCAGCAGATGTTCATCGGCGCCATCACATGGAAGAACAGGTCCGTGGCGATGCCGCCGGAATAGTCCCAATACTTGCGGAAGCGGAAGAAACGGTCGGCATCGAAGCTGCGCTTCGGCGCGGAGCCGAGCCACATCTTCCAATCGATATAGTCATCGCCTTTGCCTTCCGGCCCGGCGCTCTGATCGATCTTCCAGTTCCACTCGCCTTCATTCGAGTTGCGGTGATAGCTGCCCTGGCTCATCAACATCTTGCCGAGCATGCCGTCGGCGATGGCCTTGCGCGCCTTCCACCACTGATCGCCCGACGTCGTCTGCGAACCCACCTGCACCACGCGCCCCGTCTCTTTCACGGTGCTGATCAGCGCCTTCACCTCTTCGACGGTGTGGCACATCGGCTTTTCGAGATAGACGTCCTTGCCCTGGTCCATCGCTTCGAGAGCGATTTTGGCGTGCCAGTGATCCGGCGTCGCCACAATCACCGCGTCCACGTCCTTGTTGGCCAGGATCTCGCGGTAATCCAGCGTGCCCATCACCTTGAAGCGCTCTTTGCCGGCGGTGACGCGCTTCTGATACACGTCGCAAACACCAACAATCTGGCAGGCGCCAGGCTTCACGTCCTTGCCGTACTTGTCAAAGCGATCCGCCACATATCCGCCGCGGCCACCCGTTCCGATCACGGCCACATTGATCTTGTCGTTGGCACCGATCACGCGCGCCGGATTCATCTTGTTGGTATTGGCCGATTTCGCCATCGCGGTCGTTGCCACGGTCATCGCGGCCGCGCCGGCTACAAACTGCCTACGGTTGGTGCTTTCACTGGACATGGGGGACTCACCTCTCTCAGGATAGACTTCCCCTCCATCTTATCGCCAATTCACCACCGTGATGCGATATCATCGGCACTCGAGGGAGGTCACTCGTGGTGGAGACTGTCAGTTTCACGTGGTGGCTCTGGACGCTCGTTGGTCTACTGCTCCTGGCCGGCGAACTGCTTACGCCCGGCGGATTTTATCTCATCTTCTTCGGCGCCGGCGCGATCGCCGTAGGCGTCCTTAAGCTCTTTGGGCTACAACTCGGCCTCCCGCTGGAAGGCCTCGTTTTCGTCATCGTTTCCGTGGCCGCTCTGGCGGCCTTCCGCAAGCCCCTTCTGCAGCGCTTCAGGCGCCTTTCGCCGACCAGCAACGTCGATAACCTCACCAGCGAGGTTGCGACCGCGCTCGAAGATATCCCAGCCGGCGGGCGCGGCAAAGCGGAGCTCCGCGGCACGTCATGGAATGCCCAGAATCTCGGCGATGCCCCAATCATGAAGGCCACGCGCTGCCAGGTGGAGCGCGTCGACGGCCTCACTCTTCTTGTCCGCCCGCTTTAACCGTTCCTGGAGGAACTTATGGATACCGGTGCACTTCTCGTTGTCGCATTCCTGATTCTATTGGCGATCATCATCCTCGCCAAAACAGCCATCGTCGTCCCGCAACAGTCCGCATTCGTCGTCGAGCGCCTCGGCAAGTACGCCGGCACTCTCGGAGCAGGCTTCCATATTCTTACTCCGTTCGTTGACGTCATCCGCTACCGCCATTCACTGAAAGAACAAGCCATCGATATCCCCGAGCAGATCTGCATTACTCGCGATAACGTCCAGGTTGGCGTCGACGGCATCCTCTACATGAAGGTGCTCAACCCCGAGCGCGCCTCCTATGGCATCAGTGATTTCGGCTTCGCCATCCGCCAGTTGGCCCAGACCAACCTGCGCTCCGAGATCGGTAAGATCGATCTCGATCGCACATTTGAAGAGCGCACTGCCATCAACGCACAGGTGGTCAGTGAACTCGACAAAGCCACCGAGCCCTGGGGCGTAAAGGTCCTCCGCTACGAGATCAAGACCATCAACCCGCCGCAGGACATCCTATCCGCGATGGAGAAGCAGATGCGGGCCGAGCGGGAGAAGCGCGCCACCATTCTCAATTCCGAAGCCAACCGCGAATCCGCCATCAACACCGCCGACGGCGAAAAGCAGAAGGTAATCAAGGCTTCTGAAGCCCGCCGCCAGCAGCAGATCAACGAAGCCGAAGGCGAGGCCAACGCCATTCTCGCCATTGCCGGCGCCACCGCGGAAGGTCTGCGCCGCGTGGCCCAGGCCATCAACGAGCCCGGAGGTTTCGAGGCCGTCCAGCTCCGCGTCGCCGAACAGTATGTCGGCGAGTTCGGCAAGATCGCAAAATCCACCACCACCATCGTCGTGCCGTCGAATCTCGCCGACGTCGCATCCATGCTCTCGGTCGCGATGAACGTCATCCGCAAAGAGGGCCATACTGGAGGGAATGTCATCCCCCCAGCCGCACAGCGCTAACAAGAGCGATAAGGAAACTGAGGTCAAGCTCGCGGTGCCAAGCGCCGAGGCCGCCCGCGAGCTCCTCCTCCGCGCCGGCTTCGCGGAAGTGCACGAACGCGCCTTCGAATCCAACGAGGTCTATGACACCGAGGAGTCGGACCTGCTGCGCTCTCGCCGGTTGCTCCGCCTGCGCGATTTTCGCGGTGAGGCTATTTTGACCTTCAAAGGCCCGCCCGAGCCCGGTCCCCACAAGAGCCGCCCCGAGTATGAGACTCTCGTCGAATCCGCTCCCGCGATGCGCCAGATCCTCGAGGCCCTGGGCTATCGATTAAATTTCCGTTACGAAAAATATCGCACGGCTCTTCAGAGGGCCGGCGAACCTGGTCTGGCCGTCCTCGACGAGACCCCCATTGGCATATTCCTGGAACTGGAGGGGCCGGGGGCCTGGATTGACGCCACTGCTGGCGAACTCGGTTTCACCCGCGAGAGCTACATCCTCCTCAGTTACGGCTCGCTTTACCGCGAACACTGCCAGCGGGCGGGCGTGGAGCCCACGCATATGGTGTTTCCCCGGTAGGGCCTGGCGTGGCTTGGCCTACAATGTAGTTGTGGCTCAATCCATCCCTCTCCCGGAGGCAGTCTCCCGCCTCGATCAGGTTCGCGCCGAAATCGGCAAAGTTATCGTCGGGCAGCAGGACGTCGTAGACGGCGTCGTCATCTGCCTGCTCGCCGGCGGCCACGTGCTGCTGGAGGGCGTCCCCGGACTTGGAAAGACCACCCTGCTGCGGACCCTTTCGCGCGTCCTGCACCTGAAGTACTCCAGGATTCAGTTCACGCCCGATCTGATGCCTGCCGACATCGTCGGCTCTGTCATCATGGAGACTTCGGATGGCGGCGGCAAGGTTCTCAAATTCCAACCCGGTCCCATCTTCTCCAACCTCGTCCTGGCCGACGAGATCAACCGCGCGACGCCGAAGACGCAGTCCGCGCTGCTGGAGGCGATGCAGGAGCGCACCGTCACCTCCGGGACCACCACGCATCAGCTTGATAGCCCGTTCCTGGTCATGGCGACTCAGAATCCCATCGAGATGGAGGGCACCTACCCGCTGCCGGAAGCGCAGTTGGACCGCTTCCTGATGAAGATCCTCGTCGAGTACCCCACGCGCGACGATCTCAACCGGATTGTGGAGCGCACCATCCAGCGCGATGAGCCCGAACTGAGCCAGGTGCTCGACCGCGACACCATTCTCTCTATCCGCAGCGCCTGCCGCGAGGTGCTGGTGGCGCCGCACGTTCTCGACTTCGCCGTCTCGCTGGTGATGGCCACACAGCCGAACACGCCGAGCGCCCATCCGCTGGCCAGCAAGTACATTCGCTACGGGGCTTCCCCCCGCGGCGCCCAATCGCTGGTGGAATGCGGCCGAGTGTACGCTCTGATGAACGGCCGCGCCCACCTTTCGATCGATGACGTCCGCACGATTGCCCACGCGGTGCTGCGCCACCGCATCATCCTGAACTTCGACGCGCACGCCGACGACCAGACGCCCGAGACGCTCCTGAAGGAGATCATCCCCGCGACGGCCAAGACCGCCGCCGTTGCGCGCTAGACGCTAACCAATGGTCTCCCCGCTCCTGGACCGGCAGCTACTCGAACGCCTCGAACGCCTTACCATTCGCTGGCAGAAGTCGTTCCGCGGACTCGTGGGCGGCCACAACGTTTCGCGCTACGCAGGGCCCGGCCAGGAGTTCCTGGACCACCGCAATTTCCATCAGGGCGACGACCTGCGCGCCGTCAACTGGCGCGCCTACATGCGCCTGGAGAAACTGTTCCTGAAGATGTTCCAGGTGGAGCCGCGCACGCCGATCCGGCTGCTGCTGGACTCGTCGCTTTCGATGACCGCCACACCCAGCCCGAACGGCGGCGAATCCAAGTTCGACTACGCCCGCCGCCTGACCGCGGCGCTCACCTATGTCGGCCTGGTGCGGCACGACTCCATCCTGATCCAGCCGTTCCACGAGCGGCTGGACGACGCCCATCTGGCTTCCGGCGGCCGGCACCGCTATGGGCCGGTGAACGACTTCCTTTCCGGCATTCAACCAGCCGGCCGCACCTCTTTTTTTGAGATCGCACGCCAGTTCATCTCCGCCTATCCGAAGCCCGGATTGCTCGTGATTCTCTCGGACTTCCTGGACGACGGCGACATACTCAAGCCGCTTCAGTACCTGACCGATTTCGGGCACGAGCTGCTCATCATCCAGATTTGGGCCGACTCCGACCGCGCCCCCGGGCTGGACGGCGACGTGACGCTAACCGACGCGGAGACGGGCACGGCGCTCGAGCTCTCGCTGGACGGCCCGGCGCGCACGGCCTACACGGAGGCCTTTG
>CAYVDY010000380.1:0-7017 GCA_964450255.1 uncultured Candidatus Solibacter sp.
CCGGGAAACAGACGGTGGAGGTGAGCCCGCGGGCGGCGGCCTGGTCCGGGCTCATGATGACGTCGTGCGGATCGATGCCGTCCCGCTCCTTTAGCGTCCTGCGCAACGCGGCGCGCCGCTCGCTCTGCTCCCACCAATCCAGCGCCTGGTCGAGCGCCTGCACGCTGGCGGCCAGCGCCTTGGTGTGCAGCAGCCCCGCTTTCCGCAGATGCAGCATCACCTCCGGCACGCCGCCGGCAAGGAACACCTGCACCGTCGCAAAGTGCCGCGGACCATTCGGCAGCGCGTCCACCAACCGGGGCACGCTCCGATTCACGCGCGACCAATCGTCCACCACGGGCCGGCGCAGCCCGGCGTGATAAGCCACAGCCGTCAGATGCAGCAGCAGATTCGTAGACCCGCCGAACGCCGCATGCAGCGTCATGGCGTTCTCCAGAGCCTCGCTGGTCAGCACGTCCTTCGTCGTCAGCCCGCGCGCCTCCATCGCCAGCACGGCCCGCGCAGAGCGCCGCGCCATGTCGCTCCAGATCGCCTGCCCCGAAGGCGCCAGCGCCGAATGCGTCAGCGACAAGCCCAACGCCTCCGCCACCACCTGCGCGGTCGCCGCCGTGCCTAGGAACTGACAACCTCCACCCGGCGACGCGCACGCCCGGCACCCCATTTCAGCGGCATACTCCCGCGTAATCTGCCCGTGCGAGAACCGCGCCCCGATGCTCTGCACCACGGCGGCGTCCTCGCCATCCTCCGGCAGCAGCGTCACGCCGCCCGGAATCAGCACCGTCGCCAGACCCCGCTGGGCGGCCAGAGCCATCATCATCGCCGGCAGCCCCTTGTCGCACGTCGCCACGCCCAGCACGCCGCTACGCCGCGGCAGCGAGCGGATCAACCGCCGGAACACCATCGACGCGTCGTTGCGGTACGGCAGCGAATCGAACATCCCTGTGGTGCCCTGCGACCGGCCGTCGCACGGATCCGAGCAGTAACCCGCAAACGGCAGCGCGTCCAGCGCTTTCAACTCGCGCGCTGCCGCCTCCACCAGCAGGCTAACCTCCCAATGCCCGCTGTGATACCCCAGCGCCACTGGCGTCCCGTCCGGAGCCCGCAGCCCGCCGTGCGTGCTGAGAATCAGGATCTCCTTGCCGCCCATCTTCGACGGATCCCAACCCATCCCCGCATTCATCGTCCAGCCAAACAGGTCCCCGCTCGGCGCATTCCGCAGCATGTCCTCGGTGAACGGCAGCGAGCCTTCCGGCCCGCGCGCCTTGCTCCGCACATCGAACAAACCGGCGTCACCGGAATCGAGTATCGACGTCAAACTGGGTACCTGGGTCTGGCCTGCCATGCTGTGAATCTCCCTACCAATCTTATTTCATGCGAAAATCTCGCAATGCGCTTCAGTCGTGTCTTCTGCGTCGTACTGCTCGCCTGTGCTCTGTCCGCTGCCACGCGTCCCATCGAGGCCACCGACATCTACGCCTTCCGCTGGGCAGCCGATCCGCGGATCGCCCCCGATGGCGCTCGCGTCGTCTTCACCCAGGTGAGCGTCAACGCAAAGCACGACGGCTACGACACCGCCCTCTGGCTCGTCTCCGCCGGCGGCGGAGCGCCCCGCCCCCTCACCGGCGGTCCGCGCGACTCCAACCCAAGTTGGTCCCCCGACGGCACCCGCCTCGCTTTCCTCCGCGCCGTGGAAAAGGACGGCAAGCCCCAGCCCGCACAGATCTGGATTCTCCCCATGGATGGCGGCGAAGCCCGCCAGATCACCACTCTGGCCAAGGGGGCATCCGCCCCTGTCTGGTCACCCGACGGCACCCGCCTCGCTTTCACCTCCACCACCAAGCCCTCCGACTCCGACAAGAAGAAGGACGACGAGGCCTCTGACGTCCGCGTCATCACGCGCGCCGTCTACCGCGCCAACGGCGGCGGCTACGTCGACTTCGAGCGCCCCTCCCACATCTGGACCATCCCGGTTCAATCCGGCCCGCAGATCGCCACTCAGATTACCTCCGGCCACTTCAGCGAGAGCCAGCCGGACTGGTCGCCCGACGGCGCCCGCCTGTTCTTCACCTCCAATCGCGATCCCGAGCCGTACTACAAATCTCCAAGTGGTGATCTCTACTCCGTTTCCGCCGCCGGCGGCACGCCCACGCTCGCGCTTCACACCGAAGGCCCCATCCGCGGCGCCGCCCTTAGCCCCGACGGCAAGTCCGTGGCGTTTATCTCCGCCGTCAACGGCAACCCCATTCGCTCCTATTCGCAGCCCGACCTCTGGACCGCCGGCCTCTCCAATCCGCAGCCCCGCAATCTCACCGCCGCCTACGACTCCGATATCGGCGGTGGCCCCGGCGGCGACCAGGCGCCCCCACGCGCGGGCGGCTCTTCCGGCCCCATCTGGACTCCCGATGGCCGCACGGTCATCACGCTCGCCGAAGAACATGGCGCCTCCAACCTCAAGCGATTCAACACCGAAACCGGCAAGCTGGACCCCCTCACCACCGGCAACCACGCCGTCTACGCATATAGCGCGACGCCCGACGCCTCCCGCCTGGCCGTCGCCATCTCCACTCCCACCAACATCGGTGACCTCTACCTACTCGACACCGCCACCAAAGCCCTCCGCCGCCTCACCAACATCAACGAGTCCCTCTTCTCGCAGATCAAGCTGACCGAGCCCGAGATGATCTGGTACGACTCCTTCGATGGCAGGAAGATCCAGGCCTGGGTCCAGCGGCCGCCCGATTTCCAGCCCGGCGTGAAGTACCCGCTGATCCTCAACATCCACGGCGGCCCCCACGCCGCCTACGGCTACGTCTTCGATCACGAGTTCCAGTGGATGGCCGCCAAGGGCTACGTCGTTCTCTACCCCAACCCGCGCGGCTCCACCAGCTACGGACAGGAGTTCGGCAACATCATCCAGTACGCCTATCCGGGCGACGACTACAAAGACCTGATGGCCGGCGTCGATGAGGTCCTCCGCCGCGGCTGGGTCGATCCCGCCCGCCTCGCCGTCACAGGCGGCTCCGGCGGCGGTGTCCTCACCAACTGGACCATCGGCCAGACGGATCGCTTCAAGGCCGCCGTCAGCCAGCGCTCCATCGCCGATTGGACCGCCTTCTGGTACACAGCCGATTTCACCCTCTTCCAGCCCACCTGGTTTCGCGGCGCGCCCTGGCAGCAGGAAGCCGATTTCAAGGCCCGCTCGCCCATCACCCACATCGAGAAAATCAAAACCCCCACTATGTTTATCGAGGGTGAGGCCGACCTGCGCACACCGCCCACTGCCGGCGGCGAACAGATGTTCCGCGCCCTCAAGTTCCGCCGAATTCCAACGGTCATGGTACAGTTCCCCGGCGAGTCCCATGAGCTGTCGCGCTCCGGCAAACCCACCCATCGAGTCGAACGGCTCCAGCACATCGTCGCGTGGTTTGATAAGTTCGTGCTGGGGCAGGACATCAAAACGTACGACCTGCCCAGCGGCCCGAAATGATCCCCAGCGCCTTCCTGGTCATCCTCACCGGCCCGCACGCCGGCGCCTCGTACTCGCTCGGAGAGGACGAGGTCTCCGTCGGCGGGAATTCGTGCGTCCGCTGGGAGAACGGCTGCCACGCTCTCCACCACCCCTCCGGCCCGGCCCGCCAACTCATCGCCGGCGATGAGCTCATGATCGGCGATACGCGCTTTCTCTACCAATCCGGAAAACTCATCGACGATCGCCACACCCTGCTCCGCGCCACCACGCTGCTCTATCTTTTCCGCAGTTGGGACAACATGCGCGGAGAGTCCCACGTCCGGATCGTCGAAGGCCACATCATCCACATCATCGCCGACCTCCTCGGCCACTCCGGACCTCTCACGGGTGAGATCATCGGCCCACACCAGCAACCCGCCGCCGGCGATTCCGTCACACTGCCGCTGTTCATTCAAGGCAAACTCGACGCCACTGTCGTCCTTCACATGCCGCCGTCGGAGAACTACGTCGATACGCTGAGCTCCATCGCCAGTCTCGCTTCCGTCGCGCTCGAAAGCGCCCGCGAAGCGGCCATCCTGCGTACCGAGGTCGCCCTTCTGGCCGAGCAGATCTTCACCACCGGCATCGTCGGAGACAGCCCGCCCGTCCGGCGGCTGCTCCAGATGATCGAACGCGTCGCTGCCTCCGAATCCACCGTTCTGATTCTCGGCGAGAGCGGAACCGGCAAGGAACTCGTGGCCCGGGCCATCCACCAGCGCAGCGCGCGCCAGTCCCGCCCGTTCGTGCCCATCAACTGCGCAGCCATCACCGATACGCTCCTGGAAAGCGAGCTGTTCGGGCACGAGAAGGGCGCGTTCACCGGCGCCGTCGCCCAGAAGAAGGGCCGCTTCGAGATGGCGCAGGGCGGCACCGTTTTCCTCGACGAAGTGGGCGAACTGGTGCCAGGCCTGCAAGCCAAGATTCTACGGGTCCTTCAGGAACGGGAGTTCGTTCGAGTCGGCGGTAATCAGTCCCTCAAGCTGGATGTCCGGGTGCTCGCCGCCACCAATCGAGATCTCGCCGCGGACGTGCGCAACGGCGCTTTCCGGGAGGACCTCTTCCACCGCCTCAACGTCATCGCGCTGCGCACGCCACCATTGCGGGAACGCAAAGAGGACATCCCCACCCTGGCTCAACACTTGCTCGCCAAGGTCTGTCATCGTTGCCACCGCCGGATGACCGGCTTCTCGCCCGGAGCCGCGCAAGCCATCCTCGCCTACGACTGGCCCGGAAACGTCCGCGAACTGGAAAACGCCATAGAGCGTGCCGTCGTCCTGGCCGACGGCGACATTGTCCTGCCGGAGGACCTGCCAGATGCGGTCTCAGAGCCGGCCATCGCGCCGGGAAGCGGCGCCTACCAGCAATCGGTCGGCGACGCCAGGCGAGAGAGCATCCTCCGCGCATACGAGCAGGGCGGCGGCGACTACAAGGCCGCGGCACGTCTGCTCGGCATCCACCCCAACTACCTTCTGCGCCTGGTTCGCAACCTCGGATTGAAGGAAGACGTCAGCCGCCGTACCTCGAAATAATCCTTTCGGTTCACAGATTATCCGATCGGTTAATGCCCCACGGCACCCGCAACAACCGGTGCACCCTGTTTTCAATCGACTAGCACCAGCCGGCGGTTTGGCCCTTCAACTGCTTCCTTAGCTCCCCAGCGGCGCCTTCCCCTGGCGCGCCGCGTAGTTTCGGGTACGCTCACCCGAAGGGCCGCCTGTGCATCTCGGAGGAGTAGGCAGGCCGGCCCAACCTCTCGAGTCTCCCCGAGAGAGGTTCCTTTCGGAGGCGGCTTCTATATGCCGCCTCCGGCTTATCTCGCTGCACTGCCACACCAGGATCCGAATCCATTCTAGAATCGTGTCTAAGGATCCTGACTTGCCGAATCTCCACCACCCCATCGTAGCGGTCTATCCAGGCAGCTTCGATCCCATCACCAACGGACATCTCGATCTCATCCAGCGCTGCGCCCCGCTCGTCGATAAGCTCGTAGTTGCGGTCCTCCGCAACGAACACAAGAACCCGCTGTTCAGCCTGGAAGAGCGCGTCTCGATGCTGCAGGACGTGCTGAAGCCATTCCCTAACGTCGAGGTGGATTCCTTTGACGGCCTCCTGGTCGACTACGCCCGACAGAAGAGCGCCCAACTCCTCCTGCGCGGCATCCGGGCGATCTCGGACTACGAGTATGAACTCCAGATGGCGCTCATGAACCGCCGCCTCGCTCCCGAGATCGAAACAATGTTTATGATGGCAGGAGAAGCTTACTCCTTCATTAGTTCTAAACTGGTTAAAGAGGTGATCGGGCTCGGCGGAAACATCAATGGCCTGGTCCCTCTCTCCGTCGAAGAGAAACTCAAACAGCGTTTCCTGAGCCGGGTCTAATTCCATCCACGTCTGAGCAGCTCAAGAATGCAACAATCGACCATCCAACTAGCCGATCGCGTCTCTCTCATCAGTGTCTCGTCCACCGCCAAGGTCTCGGCCGACGCGGAAAAGCTGCGCCGTGCCGGCGTCGACGTCGTCGACTTCGGTGTCGGTGAGCCGGACTTCCCCACACCTGACAACATCAAGGCCGCCACGGTTCGCGCCCTGGAACAGAACTTCACCCGCTACACCGCCATGGCGGGCGTGCAGGAGCTTCGGCAGGCCATCTGCGACCGGCACCATGCCGACTTCGGCACCAGCTACACCGTGCCCGAATGTGTGGCCAGTGTCGGCGGCAAACACGCCATCTTCAACCTCACCCAGGTGCTGATCAATCCGGGCGACGAAGTCATCATCCCGATTCCGTATTGGGTCACCTACTACGATGTCGTCAACTTCGCCGGCGGCCGTCCCGTGCTCGTCGAAACCCACGAGGATGAAAACTTCGCTCTCACTGCGGCGCAGGTCGAACACGCCATCACGCCCCGGACCAAGCTGATCATCGTCAATTCGCCCTGCAACCCGTCCGGCGCGCTCGTCGAGCGCGAGGAGTTTGAGAAGATCGCCCACCTCGCCAAAAAGCACGGCATTTGGCTGATGACCGACGAGTGCTACTGCCGCTTCCTCTACGACACCGAGCCTTACTCCGTCGCCTCGCTGCCGGACATGAAGAACACCATCATCGTGGCCGGTTCGCTCTCCAAAACCTACGCCATGACCGGCTGGCGCATCGGTTTTACCCTCGCCCCCGTTGCCGTCTGCAACGCCATCATCAAGCTTCAATCGCACTCGACATCCAACCCCACCTCCATCGCCCAGAAGGGTGCCATCGAGGCCCTCAATGCCGATCAGGGCTCCGTTGACATCATGCTCGCTGAATACCGGAAGCGCAGAGACTATGTGCTCTCGCGGCTTCGCACCATGCCCGGCGTGAAGTGCCCGGAACCGCGCGGAGCCTTCTATGTCTACCCCAACATCGGTTGCGCGCTCAGCCCCAAGGGTATCCGCACCCCGCTCGAATTCGCCGACAAGCTTCTCGCCGAATCCCATGTGGCCGTCGTCCCCGGCGAAGCCTTCGGCACCGAAAA
>CAYVDY010000381.1:0-7003 GCA_964450255.1 uncultured Candidatus Solibacter sp.
ACCGGATTGACCCGATCCCCCCCACGGTCATTGAGGTTTGCAAGGTGATTGAAGAGTGCAGTGTGACCCTAGTCAAGGCATTTGAGGCTCTCAATGCAGAGAGGCCGCTGTTGGATCACTGCATCGAAATCAACCGCCTGGAAAACAAGGCAGATCACCTCGTTCGCGCGGCCATCGCTGACCTCTTCGACAAGGAAACCAACGCGATCGCCATCATCAAGCTCAAAGAGATTTACGAGTTTCTGGAGCAGACCACCGACTGCTGCGAAGATGTTGCCGACGCTCTCCAGAACGTCATCGTGAAGAACGGGTAGCGGCGAACAGGCAATGGACAGCACCCTGATCCTGGTCAGTCTAATCGTCGTGGTTGCGCTGATTTTCGACTACATCAACGGATTCCACGATGCCGCCAACTCCGTTGCTACCATCGTTGCCACTCGCGTTCTGACGCCGTTCCAGGCTGTGCTCTGGGCAGCATCGTTTAACTTCATTGCTGCCATCCCGTTGCTCTTCTGGCACGAAGCGGGCGTGGCGAAGACGGTTGGCTCCGGCATGGTGAAACTGGAACTCGTCACCGAGTACGTGATACTGGCCGGGTTGGTGGGCGCCATTTTCTGGAACCTGCTCACGTGGTACTATGGCATCCCGTCCAGTTCCTCGCATGCGCTGATGGGCGGTTACGCCGGGGCCGCCATGGCCAAGGTCGGCATGACCCAGGGCTTTACCAACGTCTTTGAAGCTGTCGTCTTCAGCGGTTGGATCACCACGATCATCTTCATCGTCGTCGCACCGCTCATCGGCCTCCTCCTCGGCTATGGACTGATGGTCTCGGTCTATTGGATCTTCCGTAACTCGTCGCCCAAGAAGATGGACCGCTGGTTCCGCCACCTCCAACTGGTCTCCTCCGGCCTGTTCAGTTTTTCTCACGGATCCAACGATGCGCAGAAGACCATGGGCATCATCACCGGGGTGCTGGTTGCTTCCGGCTATCTCCAGACATTTGAAGTTCAGTGGTGGGTCGTACTTTCCGCCCATGCGGCCATCGCGCTCGGCACCATGAGCGGCGGTTGGCGCATCGTGCACACTATGGGCATTAAGCTGACGAGGCTGAAGCCGCGCGGCGGCTTCTGCGCGGAAACGGCGGGCGCCATTGCGATCCTGCTGCCCACGTATCTGAGGATCCCCGTATCCACGACGCACGTCATCACCGGGGCCATCGCCGGAGTGGGCTCCATCCAACGCATGAAGGCAGTCCGGTGGGGTTTGGCGGGCAACATCCTCTGGGCCTGGATACTCACCATCCCGCTCTCTGCCGCCGTCGGCGCCCTCACCTTTGCGCTGATCCACCTGGTCACGGGTAGAACTTAACCAGAGGCGTCGATGCCACAGGGCTACCCCATCATCGTCGATGTCACCGGCGCGCGGATCCTGGTGCTGGGGGAAGGCCGGGAAGCCGAGGAGAAGACCGCGGCGCTGGCTGGCTGCGGCGCCATCGTCGAACGCCGCCTGCAATACGAGCCTGGCACGCTCAGAGGCTATCTCCTGGTGGTTGCGGCGTCACCCGACCGGTCGCGTAACAGTGAGATCTTCGCCGAGGCCGAGCGACTGGGCGTCCTGATCAACTGCATTGACGACCCGCCGCACTGCCGCTTCACGTTCGCCAGCATCGTGCGGCGCGGAGAGCTCCTGATCGCGATTTCCACCGGCGGCGCCTGCCCTGCCCTGGCAGTACGGCTGCGCGAACAACTGGAGCGGGACCTGGGTCCTGAGTATGAGGAGTTTCTGATTCTGGCCCGTTCGCTGCGCGAAAAGCTGGCCGCCGCCGTGCCCGATTTCCAGAAGCGCAAGCGCATCTGGTACGCGATGGTAGATGCGTTCCTGCGGGACCGCGGTTAAGGCTCGATCGGCGTCAATTCCTGCCCCACGGCAAGAGTCCGGTCCGAGGGCAGCGCCACGAGATCGCCTTCCTTGACGCCGCGGCGCACCTCGGCCCGCGTCTCGCTGGATACGCCGATTTCGACAGCGCGCCAGGCGAGCCGTCGGCCATCCAGGACGAAGACGCCGAGTTCGCCGTTCTCCCGCCGCAGAGCCGCCTTGGGGATGGTCAACGCGCCTTCCACGACGTGGGCTCGAATCCGGGCGTTGATATTCGCACCGGGCGGGAGATCGTGCTGCGGATTCTCCGCCAGAGTGACCACCTCACCGACCTGGCGGGTCCCGAGCGCGACCACCTGCGCCGGCACCTGATCCACTACCCCCTGCCACTCGCGGCCCTGCAGGGCGTCCCAGGTCACGGTGACTGGCAAGCCCTTCCGGATCCGGCCAAGGTCCGGCTCGTCGATATAGACGGTGACGCGCAGCCGCGACATGTCACCGATGCGCGCCACCAGGCCTCCGGCCTCCAGCCACGCTCCTTCACGCGCGGAAAGATCGTATACCACTCCACCGCGGGGAGCCCGGATTGACGCCAGTTCGCTCTGCCGCAGAGCCTGGGTGAGCGCCGCCTCCGCATCGCGCACCCGCGCCTGCGCCACGGCCATGTCGCTCTGCCCTACCAGCGCCGCACGGCGGGCCTGCTGCGCCGCGGTCTGAGCGTCAAGCTGCGCCAGGCGGTCCTTCGCCGTATTCAATTCCTGCCGGGGCGCCGCCTGTTTGGCGACCAGCCGTTCCAGCGCCGCCAACTCGCGCTGCGCCGCCGCGCGGTCCATCGCAATGCGCTTCAGAGTGGCGTCGATCTCCGCCAGTTCGGCCGCCCGTCCACCGCGCTCCAGGACGCCCACTTCGGCCCTCGCCTGCTCCAGCCTGGCCTGGGCGGAAGCCATCATGGCAGCGGAGGCCGAGTCTTCCAGCGTGGCAAGCACCGCGCCCGCGGCTACGGTTTGACCGCGCTCCACGGCGACACGGCTGATCCGTCCGGCGCGCCCGGCATGAACCGGGGCCCATTCCACGGGCTCCGTCTTGCCGTTGGTGGAAAGCACGCTCACCAGAGTCTCCCGTTTGGCCTTCGCAAACGGAGCCTCGGGGGGCGCCGAACTGCGTGTCGCCAGATAGACCGCCACCGCTGCCACGATCAGCAGCCCCAGGATCAACAGCGTACGTTTCATGAAATTCAAGACTATCGTCGCACGCTGGCGCACCACGAGAACAGCAGTTGCCACTCGGTTTGCTGCAACTCCAGAGCAAGACGTTCGGTCTCTGACCCGGGCTCCCGCCGCGCCCGTGCGCAGTAGTCGATGAAGGACAATGGCGTCCACTCCACGCCCAGCTTTGCCGCGGCTTCGCGCATCTTTTCGTGGACGGGATGGTTGCCGGCGCGCTTCATCCAATAGCCGGAATTCCAGTCGTCCGGCTCCAGACGGTGGAGGATGCCGTGCCAGTAGCTGCCTTCGGGTGTATGAAGTTCCTGCGCCACCGCGTGCGACTGCTCGAAGCACGAGAAGTAGAGCCACAGCCCCGCCATCGCGCCCTCTGGCGACCGCGCGCCGGGGAACCACTCGCCTGCGCGGGCCCGCCCCAGGCGCCGCTCCGCCTCTGCATTGACGGGCACGCCGCAAATCAGCGGCATCAATCGATTGCCGGAGCCATCCAACGCCAGCAGTCCCACTACGTCCGCCTGCAATCCAGTGTCGTCAAATGCCATGATCGTCTCTGTGGAGAGCACCAGAACCGCGCCGCCGAAACTTGCACTGATTCTTGGAGGCGGCGGGATGTTCGGCGCTTATCAGGCCGGCGTCTGGCAGGTCCTCGCGCCGCGAATTCAGCCTGATCTGTTCCTTGGCGCGTCAGTGGGCGGCCTGAACGCGTGGGCAATGTCGAGCGGTTGCCCGCCCGGAGAGTGGGTCACCGCCTGGGAGACCATGCCCATGGGCTCACCGCCGGGCCTGCGCCTGCCCCGCTCGCTGCTGGGCGGATGCATTGAAACCGAGGTCTTTGAGCGCACGATCCAGGAGGTCTATTCGCGATTCACGCCGCGCGTCCCTTGCGCAATCGCACTGACGGACCTGTTTCGTTTGAAGCCGTGGATCGCCGTCACGCCCGGCATCACCTGGCGTCACCTGGCGGCGTCGTGCGCCGTATTCGGCATCATGCCCCAATACGAAATTGACGGCCGCTGGCAGACAGACGGCGGGCTGCTGGGCTCGGTGCCGCTGTGGGCGGCTGGACAACTGGGCGTCACGCACGCCGTCACCGTCAACATCCTGCCGCATGGCGGACCCTGGTGGCTCCGCATGGCCAAGAACTGCCTGCCTCGCCCGCCCGGGGCAGTGCAGTGCGGAGTCCTGCGGATCGAGCATGCGGCGCCTCTTGGAACCGCCCGCGACGCTGTGGTCTGGAGTCCGGAGACGGCCGCGCGGCTGGTCCGGCTTGGCCGCGGAGACGCAGAAGCGGCGCTGCCCGCGCTCGACCGGCTGCTAAAAACATTTTGACTCTTGTTTGTTTTGAGAGAGAATAGGGCCGTATGCCAACGTTCCGCATCCACAGGATGAAGGACAATCCTCGCCAGTCCTTTCGCTGGGCGCCCCACACCAGCGGTGTGACCAATATCAAGCCACGCGATTTCGAGCCGGCCGGCGAAATTGAGGCCGCCAACCTCTATGACGCCTGGATGAGCCTGCGCGGCACGGAGCAATCTCTGGATATCGGCGATGTCCTGGAATCCGAAGCCGGGGAGACCCGCATCTGCAAGTATGTGGGGTTTGAAGAAGCCCGCTGGGTGCTCCCGGAGGTTAAGACCGGCTTGGAGTCCATGCCGCCTGCCTGTGGAGGCCCGGTACTGGAACCAAGTCACCTGCCCAGCTAACCGCGGCGCAGGTCAGAGAGTACCCAACGGTGCAATTTGGCCCGGACTCTGTGGGTAGAATGGGAAGGAAATGGAAGCGTCATCGTGTGGGCAGCCCGCCGGCAGGGATTGTACGGGGTTGTATGCCTTGGTTAATTACATCCCTGATCCGATGGGCGCCTATCTCAACGAGCTTCGGGCTGAGCTGGTCCCAGGCTGCAAGCTCAGATCCCACGTCACTCTGCTTCCTCCCCGCGAGTTGGTGAGCCCGCCGGAGGCGCTGATCCGGGAGTTGGAACAGCGGGTGCCGTACCTGCACTCGTTCAACGTGACGATCGGCGACATCGAGATCTTCGAATCAACTGGCGTGATCTACCTTGGCCTGCGCCACGGACAGCGCGAGCTTCTGGACATACACCGCAACCTGAGCGATGGCATCTTCCGGTACAAAGAACCGTTTGAGTTTCACCCGCACATTACTCTGGCGCAGGAGATTCCGGCCGACCGGCTGCAGGAGTGTCTGAACCACGCTCACTCCCGCTGGCATGCGTGGTTTCACGACCGCAGCTTCCCGGTGATGAACCTGACCTTTGTGCGGAACGTCAACCCAGCGCGCTGGGATACCCTCAGCGAACACGTGTTGCAGCCGGCACTTCTTCGAACAGCCTGAACTGCTGTAGGTCTGGCTGCCGGACAGCGGGCTTCTTCCTCGTTCCGTTGACGCCCAACACCTGAACTTCGGCCAACGCCTGGCGCGGAACGAACACGTGTTGCGCGTTGCCGGCGGTTTCCGGAGGCGAGAAGGCATAGCCTTGAGGTTCCAGCATCTGCAGGTTGTTGGGCAGCACGCCCTGGATCAGGTCTCCGTCGCGGAAGCGCAACTCCACCCATAATCCCAGGGCCTTAGGCCTCGCCAGGAACTCCCGGCGCTCGCTGAAAACGCCTTCGCCGCCCAGATCCCGCACAAACGAAACAGCTTTGATCTGGGTGTAGGGCACCAAGCCGACGCTGCCGTCCGGGCTCATCACCTCGACGCCGCCCGGCTGCAGATAGCTCTGAGGCTGGACGAAGCCGCAGATGCGCTCCCGATCGAAGCGGTCCAGAATGACTTTCTTTGTGGTCGAGCCGCTCACCGGATCACCAATACTTTCAAACAATTACGAAGGTATTGTATCATTAGACACAATGACGACCGAGGGTGGGCTCAGCCCGGCCGCTGAAGCATTTCTGAACTTCGCCCGGATCGAGAAGGGACTGTCGCCCAACTCGATTTCGTCCTATTCGCTGGACCTGCGCCACTTTTGCATCTTCTGCCAAGCCCGCCAGTTGGCCGAACCGCTGGCCCCCAAACAGCTTCATCTCTATCTGGATACGCTCCAAATTGAGGGCCTGTCCTCGCGTTCCATCGCCCGCCACCTTTCCACCCTTCGCAGCTACTATCGATTCCTACTCCACGAAGGGCGCATCACGGAAGACCCAACCGCCCTGCTGAAGGCTCCCAAGCAGTGGCAGAACCTACCTAAGTATTTGAATTCACAGCAAGTGAGCGAACTTTTATCGGCGCCCGACCCCTTCCAACCCGGCGGCATCCGGAACCGGGCCATGCTGGAGTTGCTTTACGCCTGCGGCCTGCGCGTATCTGAACTGTGCCTTTTGAAAATGACTGACGTGAACCTGGATCTCGGCTTCGTCCGAGTCACCGGGAAAGGGAACAAGCAGCGAATGATCCCGGTCGGATCCAAGGCTAAGGCTGCACTTGAGGAATACGTAACCGCGGCCCGGGCCGCTCTGTTGAAATCGAAGTCCAGTGCGTATCTCTTCGTCACGGCGCGCGGCGGCCCCATGACCCGTCAGGGATTTTGGAAGCTGCTGGGTGTCGAGGGCAAAAAGGTAGGCATCTTTCAGAACCTGACGCCCCACGTGGTGCGTCATAGCTTCGCCACCCATTTACTGGATGGCGGCGACGATCTGCGAAGCGTTCAGACCATGTTGGGGCATGCCGATATCGCCACGACCGAAATCTACACGCATGTGGTGCGCACGCGGTTGCGGAGCGTGGTGGATACACACCACCCGCGAAGCAAGGCCGCCTCAGTAGCAGGCCGATAGCCGGAAATGGAAGATCCATGAGCGATTACATGTTCATCCTGGAGAGCCACCTGAGCCCGGAGCAGAGTGCCGTTCTCACCGCCGTTCAGGTCGCCGCCGCCGAGGCGGATCGCG
>CAYVDY010000382.1:0-6985 GCA_964450255.1 uncultured Candidatus Solibacter sp.
TAATGGGCCTGCTCCTCCTCCGTCAGCGGGAAGAGTTCCCTGGAGAAACCGTCACGCGACTTCTCGTCGTTGATCAGATCGTCCGTCAGATCCTCGATCAGCTCACCATCGATGTCCGTGTCCTTGTACTGGAAGTCCGGCTCATCGTAGGTGAAGATCTTGCCACCTTTGGAATAGCGTCCCTCGAACTTGTCCAACTTCTTGACGGTGGCGGTTCCGGTCGGCGTTACGGTGTACTGGCGTTTTTCTTCACGGCTCATTTTGCCATTGGTCTGCATGAGCCGCACCCAGGTGTCCTGCCGGTAGACAATCGTCTTGCGGGCGTCAGACGCACGTTCCTGATTCTCGGCGACCTTCTTGAGAACGACGTCCAGAGGCGGTTGGGCGGGCAGCGATAGTGGCAGGGCCAACAGGCAGGCAATCAGACGCAGAACCACCGAGAAGCCTCCTCAGCATTGTACGTTGTTGCTGATGCCGCGGTTCCGGCTGGACTCGTTACTTGCGGTGATCCGTCGCGACTACTGTTGGCAGGTGGACAAGGTCCCGCACAATCATGCTCGAATCCAGTAGAAGAAACCGGGTGCCCAGTACTCTCCGGTCCAGTCCGCGCGGCAGAGGCCCGAGGTTTCTCGTAATACTTGCCGGCGCTTCCTTGGCAAAAGGAACCAACTCCTTCGGCAGCGGCTTCCCTCGTACGATTGAAGAGGCAACGCCTGCTGGCAGCGCCTTCTCTTTTTTCAGCATATCGTCGATGAAGTTCTTTGGCGCGTTACTGTAGTACTGCTGAATGAAGATGACGTCCCGCTGCTCGAAACCTGCACTCTTGCCGGTGGTCAACGACGCCACCGAGAAGCCACTCCCCGTCTGACTTCCACTCGAAAGCATGGCAGTAACCGAGAGAAGGCAAACGCCCAGTACGATCCTTCGATAGGTCATACTTCATAGTACATGAAGTCCTGTACATAATGCACCTATTTGAATGGAGAGCACTTTACCGTCGCGACAAGTCGAGCGAGTCGACAATCAGGCGCGTCGAATCCTGTACCAGTAACGCCATTACTCCGTATAGAAGCCGGCGATATCCTTCGGGTACAGTTCTGAGTCGCCGGTCCAGATCTTTCGGAAACGGCTCCACCCACTTTTCCATCGCGTCCGGCAGCGTGCCGCCCCGCGCCAGTGGCTTTTGCGCCGCCGCGGGGGCCGGACTTTCCCGCTTCGCCAAGCCTGGCGGCAGATGACCGGAGCCGGGGCGATAGAAATCCAGAATCAGGCGGTTCTCTGCGTCTGTGAAGAACGGATACTGTTCCCGGGGGGCCTCCCTCGCGGGCGGTTCCTGGCAACCATAAGCAATTGGTCCCCAACCGAACAGAAGTATAGCGACTGAGCAGATCCGCAACATCCCTTTCAGTGTAGCCGCAGCCTACTCGTACCGCAGCGCTTCCACCGGATTCAGACGCGCAGCCTTCGTGGCCGGCCAGAGCCCGAAGAACAGGCCAACCCCGACTGACACGATCAGGCCCAGTGCAGCAGCCCACAACGGCACCGACGTCGGCAACGACGGGAATGCCAGCGCCGCTGCCTTCGAGATCATCCAACCCAGCAGCATGCCCAGCAGGCCGCCAGCGAAAGTGAGTACTACGGCTTCGGTCAGAAACTGGATGACGATGTCGATCCGTCTGGCGCCGATGGCCTTGCGGATGCCGATCTCCTTCGTCCTCTCCGTCACCGAAACCAGCATGATGTTCATCACGCCGATTCCGCCCACCAGCAGGCCGATTGAGGAAAGGACAGCCATGACGAGTGCCGTTACGGCGGTTACCTGCCGGAAGTCCTCAATCATCTGCTCGGCCGTGTTCAGTCCGAAGTTATCCGGATCGGTATATTTCAGCCGGCGCTCCTGCCTTAGGACTCCGCGCACTTCATCGATCGTCTTCGAGAGCATGCCTGGCTGCGCCGTCACTATAATCATGTGCTCCTGGGCGTTCGGTTCCAGCTTGCGCATCGTGTGATACGGCAGAAGCACGCGATTGTCCTGCTGACCCGGGAACGAGTTCGCCGGCCGGTTCATCACGCCGACGACGAGGTAGGAGTGGCCGTCCACCTGGATCTCTTTGCCCACGGCGTCGCCGGTGGCGAACAGACTTTTGTAGACATCCTCTCCGATTGCAGCCACGGGGGAGCGGTGCAGGTTCTCGAATTCAGTGAAGAACCGCCCCATCTTCATCTCGGCGTTGCCGCCCTGCGCGTACTTCTCGTCAGTGCCGCCGAGGTTGAGTTGGAACGCATCGTTGCCTTTGTAGCGGGCCGAGTGGATGCCGCGGCCAGGGAACAGGTAGGGGCTGACGCTCTTTACGGAAGGGCAGCGATCCCGGATGGCTATCGCGTTCTCATAGGTCAATGGTTTGCGCAGCCACTCTTCCCGGGTTCGATTGCCGAACCTGATGCCGGCGGGGAATTTCAGCACCATCACGTTATCGGTTCCAAAGCTCTTGATGGCGCCCGTCACGGCACCGTCGAAGCCCGTCATGATGCTGCCCACGCCGATGATCGTACCCGTGCCGATAATCACGCCCAAAACCGTGAGGAAGGCACGCATCTTGTGTCCCCGGATGGCGGCGAGCGCCAGTCCGATGCCCGCGGCCAGAAGAGCCCTGTTGTTGACTTTATGCTTCACTTTTCCGCCCTCAGCGCCACGATGGGGTCCAGTTTTGCCGCCTGCTGCGCCGGATAGATGCCAAAAAACAGGCCCACGGCCGCCGACAGCCCCACGCCGATGACCACCGAACTGATCGGCAACTCCATCGGCACGGGTGTTGTGCTCCGCACGATGACCGCCACCGTCCAGGCGATCATCACGCCCACCAGGCCCCCGGTACCCGACAAGACGGCAGACTCCACCAAAAACTGCCGCAGGATGTCGGTCCGGCGCGCGCCCAGTGACTTGCGGATGCCGATTTCCTGCGTCCGCTCAGTCACCACAGCCAGCATGATGTTCATGATCACTACGCCGCCCACCACCATGAAAACGCTCACGACAGCTATCGCGGTCGCGGCGATCGCGCCGGTCAGTTTCTCCCACATTCCCATGATGGAGGCCGAATTGAAGACCATGAAGTTGTCGTCCTGCCCCGGACGCTGATGCCGGTATGCCCGCAACAGAACCCGCACCTCGTCCATCGCCTGCTGGAAATGCTCGTGATCGATCGCCTGGCAGGAGAAGCTCAGCCATTTGCGGGCGCCAAATTCCTTGAATAGTGTATAGATCGGGATGTGCGCGAAGTTGTCCTGGGACTGCCCGAATACGCTGCCGATCTTCTTTGCCACTCCAATCACCTGATAAGGCCGCCCATTCAACTGCACTTCCTTCCCGACGGCGTCGACATTCGGAAAGAACTTCTCTTTCAGATCCGCCCCGATGAACGCCACCTGGCGGCGGTTCTGATTCTCGCCCTCGCTGAAATAGCGGCCCGCTTCAGTCTGTATGTTGCTAAGAACGTTCAGGTTTGCCGTGCCGCCGGTGATGTTGACGTCCTCCATGCGGAGGTTGTCAAAGACCACGTCGGCCTGCCGGTCCGTCGTCATGCCCATATCCTTGACGAGAGTGACTCGTGCCTTCAGGAATTCAAACTCGTCCGGCCGCAGGTGGGGATTCTTGCGCTGGAGTTCGAGGAACTTCTTGGGGTCCCAATCTCCGAAGAACGCAAAGCGTGTCACCACGAAGCCGTCGGCTCCCAGATCCGCAATCTTCTCAGCAACATAGACGTCCATGCCGTGAATGACGGCCATCACCGCGATCAGCGTCGTTGTGGAAAGAATGATGCCGAGCAGCGTCAGGAAGCTGCGCAGTTTGGACGAGCGCAAGCTCGCCAGGGCAATGGAGAATGCCTCCATTGTGGACGCGGTTGATTTCATCTTATGTAACTAGACGCAGTCGGAGGCGTGGTTGTTCCGGATATGGACGATCCAGTCGAGTACAAGCGGATCCAGCCAGAACCGCGGCTTGCCTTTCGCGATGAACCCCAGGTGGCCGCCGTGCTCGGGGGTAACCAGTTCGATCGCCGGATTGTCGCGTACCGCGCCGGATTCGTAGATCGAGAACGGAATCAACGGATCGTCCTGTGCCTGCACCACCAGCGCCGGCACGCGGATGCCATCAACGAACCGCATCGCCGATTGCGTGGCGTAGTAGTTCGGAGCGTCGCCAAACCCAAACGCTTTGGCCGTGAAACGGTCGTCGAAATCGAAGATCGTGCGCGTGCTGTCGAGGCCTTCCAGAGGGAATCTCTCCGGATGGGCCGCGTGGCGCCGTTTGTAGCGCGCGCACAGACTGCGGATGAAGCGCCGTGCGTAAATAGCGTTCTCAGGCGCGCCCAGTCTCCGCACGCAGGCGTGTAGGTCGATCGGTGTGGAGACCGCGCAGACCCCCGCCACCAGTTGCCGCGCCGATTCACCCAATTCGCCGGCGAACTTCAGGGTGACGTTGCCGCCAAGCGAGAAGCCCACCAGGAATCTCGGCCCGCGGCCCGCCGTCCGTAACTGCTCCAGCACCGCCCGGACGTCCTGGGTCAGTCCGGAATGGTACAGGGTGTCGGTGAGAGCTTCGCTGCCCCCGCAGCTGCGCATGTTGATGCGGTGAACGGTGAAGCCGGCCTCCAGCAGGCGCTGCGCCATGGAGATCATGTAGCCGCTGGCGCTGGAGCCCTCCAGGCCGTGGTGCAGCAGCACTTCTCCGCGCGATTCGCCCAGCGGCCTGTGCTCGTGGATCAGGATCCGGGTGCCCGGCTCGGTCTGATAGACCTCCGGCCTTACGGGGTAACGCGCTTCATCGATTGCGCGCGGCCAGAAGTTACCCGCGATCGTCAGCAGGTGGGGATTGCGGAAGAAAGGAATGAAGGGCCGCAAGCCTCCATTGTAGAAGTTGCGGCCCGGCAGTGTCAGTCGCCCTCGATGTCCCGGTCCAGCAGGCCGGGCTCAGACGCTTTGCGGGCGAGATCCTCGGTCAGAATGATCGCCTCGGCCAGGTCGCGCATGGGACGCCGCAGGCGGCGGCTTTCATTGCGCAGCCGCAAGTAGGCCTCTTCTTCGGTGAGGTTGAACTTGTATTGGAGGATGCCTTTGGCGCGCTCGACCAGCTTGCGGGTCTCAAGCTGCCGCTTCATCTCCTGCGTCTCTTCGACGAGCCGCGCGTTTTCGCCTTCCAGTCTGGCCCGAGTGATCGCTCCGCCCATCTGTTCTCCGATGAAGGTGAGCAGCGAGATCTCCTCCGACGTGTGGTCGTAGCGCTCCTTGTGATGCACGTTGATCACGCCAATTACGTCGCCCGAGGAAATCAGCGGCACGGAGGCGAACGCCTCATAGGTGTCCTCCACCAAGCCCGGAAGGCTGATGAAGCGCTTGTCGTTGAAAGCGTGCTCGGAGAGCACCACGACGCTCTTGTTTTCGACCACCCATCCCGTCACGCCCTGGCCGATCTGCATGCTCAGATGCCCGATCTCGGCTGCGTGTGGTACCTGCGATGCCCGCAGTACTACCTCGCCGCTTTCGGCCTCCAAGAGATAGACAAGACACGCGTCGCATCCCGTTACCTGAACGGTCATGCCGACGATTTCGCCGAGCATCTCGTCCACCGTCCGGTTGGACGAGACGATCGCGCTGATACGATGAAGGAGAGAAACTTGACTGGTTGTTGGTTCCATTGCCGTGACTGACGCCATTCTGTTTGTAGGATATGAACTGGCGCGCCGCTGGTCCAATCGAAACTTTCTATCAAGCTCATGCCTCGCCTGTGAAATCCCTTCGTAATTCAATGCCAAAGCTCCTGATTCTCCTATTGCTCGCCGCCGGCCTTCCGGCCCTGGCTGAACCGCGCTGGCACCGGCTGCAATCCGGCCGGTGGGAACTTTATACCGACGCAGGGGAGAAGACCGGTTCGGCCGTCCTGCGCCAACTGCTGGAGATGGAGAACGTGTTTGGCGCCATGGCTACGCCGTTACCCGATTCCGCGCCGCCCATCCGTGTTGTCCTGTTCAAGAACGCCAAGGACTTCGCTCCATTCAAACGAGGCGAAAACAACACCGGACTCTATCAATCCGGTGTTGAGCGGGACTACATTCTGCTGCTCGACGCCAGGGACGAAGAGACCATTCGCGCCGCCCGCCATGAGTTTGTACATCTGGTTATGAACCATACCAGCGCGCCGCTGCCACTCTGGCTGGAGGAAGGTCTCGCCGAGTACTTCTCCACCTTGCAGCGGAAGCAGGATAAGGTCATTGCCGGCCGAGCCCCCAGCGTTCGTCTCGATACTCTTGCCACAGCGGACTGGCTGGAGACGCTGACCCTGCTCTCCGCGCGTCACGAATCGCGGTTCTTTGCCGATCCTGCCGCAACGTCCCTCTTTTACGCCCAGTCCTGGGCGCTCACTCATACCATCATGCAGGCCCCTGGCGGCCGCCAGCGCATCCGGGAGTTCGCCAACCTCCTCCGCGCCGGTGTGGAGCAAACCGTCGCGTTCCAGCAGGCTTTCGGCCGCACGGCGGACCAGGCTGTGCGTGAGGCCCGCGTGATGGCCGGCCGTTCGCCCGTGCCCACGTCCGAATCCAGCCTGGGCGCTATCCCGCAAGTTTCGACGTTTCAGCCCAGGGAGGCCACCGAGATGGAATCCCGTCTGGTGCGGGCCGAGGCATTGCTGGCGGCAGACCGCGTCGCCGCAGCCGATTCGCTCTACACGGAAACCGCGCGGCGTTGGCCCGATGATCCGGATGTGCTCGCCGGCCTGGGCACGCTCGCCCTGCGCAAGTCCGACCATGCCGCGGCTCGGATGCATCTGGAACGCGCCCTAGCCGGAAACAATCCCCGCGCCACGACCTATTTCGACTACGCCATGTTGATCCGTGATGCGCGCGGGCCTGAGGCGCTGGTGGTGGATAGCCTGACCAAGGCGGTCCAGAAGAATCCGTCGCTGGCCGAGGCCTGGTACTTGCTCGGC
>CAYVDY010000383.1:0-6959 GCA_964450255.1 uncultured Candidatus Solibacter sp.
ATGCGGATGGGCTGGCGAACTTCCTGGCGAATCACCCGGACGTGAAAGGGATCGGCCCAGCAAAAGCCCGGCTGATCGCCGATCATTTCGGTGCGCGCTTCGACGCGGCGATCCGCAGCCAGCCGGAGTCCGTGGCTGCGATCGCAAAGGTGTCCGCAGAGGTGATCCTGGATCTCCAGCGGATCTGGATCGCCAACAGTGACTTCAACGCCGCCATGACGTACTTGTCCAGCTTCGGGCTCACCCACCACCAGGTGACGACACTGGTGGGCAAATTCGGCAGCCAGGTCGTGCCGATCCTGGAGGACGATCCCTATGTGCTGATGCGGGAGATCACCGGCTACGGCTTCAAACGGGTCGACAAGATTGCCCGCAAAATGGGCACCCCGAAGGACCTGCCATCGCGGATTCGCGCGGGTCTCCACTACAGCGTGCTGGCCGCCCTCGATGACGGGGACTGCTGGGTCGAATACGAGGATCTCCTCGACCGCGCCAACACGTTGCTGGTCATGGACACGCTCGACAGCCGGGAGGTGATTGAGGGGCATCTCGAAGCTCTGATTGCGGAAGGACGGCTTGTCTCGCAGCCGTTCGAGCGGTTGGTAGTTGCCGATCCGGAAATTCACCGGATGGAGACGGAACTCGCAGAAGTTCTAAAGACCGCTGGCGGGCGCAGCCCACACGCGGTCGCAGAGGTGGAACAATTGCTCGACGCTGAGGGCGGCGAGTTGAATCCCGAGCAGCGGGATGCGGTCGCAAACGCGCTCAAGCTCTCCATCTCGCTCATGACCGGCGGCGCCGGTAGCGGCAAGACATACGCGGTTTCGACAATTGCCAGCATCGCTGATCGACTTGAGTTGAAGGTCGTACTCGCCGCGCCCACGGGAAAGGCTGCAAAACGCCTCGAGGAGGTAGTTGGCCATGAAGCGAGCACGATCCATCGCCTGTTGGGCTTCAACGGCAACACGTATTCGCGGGATGCGCTGAACCCGATTGAAGCGGACATTCTCGTCGTGGATGAGGTTTCCATGGTGGACATTGCACTCGGGTGGCGTCTGTTCCAGGCCGTGGATCGCGCGCGGACCGCAGTGGTTCTTGTCGGAGATCACCACCAGTTGCCGCCGGTGGGCCCGGGCAACCTCCTGCGGGACATCGTACGTTCACAGGCAATCCCGACCACAGTACTCACGCGGATCATCCGCCAGGCCGGTGTTCTAAAGGAGAACTCCACTGCCATCCTCGCCGGCGAGGTGCGGCCCACGTCGGATTCGCCCGTCGGCGCGCGCCGGCCCTGGTACGTCATAGACAAGTTCACGGACCGCGAGGATGTGCGGCGCATGTTGCTGCTCCTCTTCGAAGAAGTGCTTCAGGAGCGGCTCGGTTACGACCTGATTCGCGATGTGCAGGTACTCACGCCGACACACAAAGGCCCGCTCGGCACGGTGGAGTTGAATATCGAGCTGCAGCGCCTCATGCAGCAGAAGCTGTTTGACGTCGACGTGCCTACCGTCGAGCCTGGCCACCGCGCGCGGCCATATCCGGGTGACAAGGTGATCCAGACGAAGAACGACTACGAATTGGGCGTCATGAACGGCGCGATGGGCGTCGTGGTTGACGCCACCCAGGACGGCACTCTTTCCATCGATTTCGATGGCCGGCGGGTAGAAATTAAGAGTGGCAGCGATGCGCTCGGCAATATTCAGTTGGCCTATGCTACGTCAATCCACAAAGTGCAGGGATCTGAATTCCCCTGCGCGGTCGTGATCGCCCACACGTCGCATTCCTTCATGCACCACCGCAATCTGCTGTACACCGCGGTCACGCGCGCGAAAGACTCCGTGATACTTCTCGGGGACCGGTGGGGTATCGACAATTGCGCCGCCAAACGGCAGGTGGACCGCCGGAACACGTTTCTCTCCTTCCTGCTCCACCCGGAGACACGGCAGTGACTGCGCCTCCGGTAGATGTCCACACTTACTACCGGCAGGTGACCGATTTGGACATCGGCAAGATCGCCCGCGAACTCCTCGGCGATCGCATCACGCAGGAATCGCGGCAGACCCTTTTCTGCGATTGCCCGAACCACCGGAGCCAGTCGCACCGCTCGCTTCATGTCTGGCTCGACAAGCAGGGCTGGTTTTGCCACGCGTGTGGCACCGGCGGCGATGTGCTGCAGTTGGTCGAGTTCATCCGGTTCGGTGTGGTCACCCGCGGGCAGTCTGGCTCCATGCCGGACTCCCACCGGCAGGCGCGCGATTTCCTGGCGGCACGGGTTCGACTGCCGCCGTTGTCGAAGCTCGCGTCGGGCAGCCCGGAACAAGCAGAGGAAGCTCACCAGCTCACGCTTCGTGTGCGTGAGGCGCTGACCGCGTTTGCAGACGTGTATCACCAACGCCTGGTAGGGAATCCGGAGGTCCTCGCCTGGTTTCAGGCGAAATACGGAATCAGCGAGGAGACGATCGGCCGGCTCCAGATAGGGTACGCGGAGAATGGCGTGCCTGGCGTGGCGCGCTCGTTGATGGACGGGCCCGGCGCCTTCACCATGCGCGAACTGGCAGCCACCTCCGTCTTCCGGCCCACGGCGCAGGACGGACTCGTCCCCTTTTTCGACGGACGGATCGTCTTCCCATATTGGAGCCGCGGGCACGTCGTCTTCATGATCGGACGGAGCACGCCTTGGACACCGGATCACGAATGGGAGAAGTCGAAGTACAAGAAGCTGGCAATCCGCAACGACCGCAACAACAGCCACGTCTCGCCCTATATCCGGAACGATGTCCTCTACAACGAGGATGTGCTGCTTGCACGGCCCGAGCGGGTCATCCTCACTGAGGGGGTCACGGACTGCATTTCCCTGATGGAGCACGGATTCCCGGTGGTGTCGCCGGTGACGGTGCAGATCCGCGAGGCCGACTGGGAACGGCTGCTGCCGAAACTCGCCGGCGTGAAGACCGTCTACATTTGCCAGGACAACGAAGTATCCGAGGCGGGCATGCAGGGTGCTCTGAAGACCGCGCGCATCCTGGCACAGAACGGAATTGCCACACGGGTGGCCGTCTTGCCTCTTGGCAAGAAACAGCAGGCCGCACGCGAGAAACTCGCCAGTCTGCCTGGCGGCAGCGCCGACGTGTTGATGGCCGATGCGAAGATCGATGTCAACGAGTTCTTCGCTTCCGGCAAGACGGCGGCCGATTTCGAAGCCATCCTCGCGGCGGCGCAGACCCCGCTCGAACTGGCGATCTCGAAACTCAGTCCCGAGATCCCCGATGCTGATCTCAGCCGGTTGCTCGATCCGATCCTCTCGGAAGTCGGTCGGTTCGATCCGATTGAACAGGACCGGCATCTCAGGCTGATCCAAACGCGATGCGGCAAGGCCCGCATGCCGGTCACCACCTTGCGGAAGCAGTTGAAGGTGGTGGGGATCGCCCGGCCGCGGGGCAGGTCCAGAGGGTTCGGCGGCGCGGGACAACCGAAGGCTGAGCAGGGCGGCGGGCCGGACTCAACGCCGTTGCGAGGAATCCAGGTCAACAACCGGCAGTTGCGGGACGTCATCGCCGATGCATGGGCCGCCATTCACGCCATCAATCAGGCCGAGGGCCCGGACGGCGGCGAGAGTCCGTCCCTTTTCCAAAACGGCGGCGCACTTGTGCGCATCGCCGGCACCGGTACCCACACGAGAATTGAGGCGCTCGGCGAGACGGCGATGTACGGAATCCTGGCCCGAAGCGCCAACTGGCATAACGTAACCCATGAGGCGGTGCTCGCTGCCCCACCTTCGAGAGACACCGCCCGCGACATGCTGGTCAATCCTGACCCGGACCTTCCGCCGCTCGATTCCGTGGTTCGCACCCCGACGTTTGGGAAGGATGCGACCTTGATCACCTCTCCCGGTTACCATCGCGCGGACGCGCTTTGGATGTTCCGCGACGAATCGTTGGATATGCCGGAGGTTCCGGCCAATCCGGTCCGGGAACAGATCGCGCGCGCGCGATCCCTGCTGGTGGACGAGTTGCTCGTGGACTTCCCGTTCGTAACAGAGTCGGACCGCGCCCATGCCGTCGCAGCAATCCTTCTCCCCTTCCTGCGCCGCATGATTGATGGCCTCGCTCCGATTCACCTGATTGAGGCTCCCACCCAAGGCTCCGGCAAGGGATTGCTGGCGAGTTTGATCAGCATCGTTTCGACTGGCTTGGCGGCCGAAGGCAGGACGGTGCCGGAGAGCGAAGACGAAGTCCGGAAGATGATCACGGCGGAGTTGGTCACGGGCAGGCCGATCATCCTCCTCGACAACCTCAGCGAGAAACGGAGGCTGGAATCCTCGGCGCTGGCGTCTGTCGTGACCGTGCCGTGGTGGACTGACCGGCTCCTGGGCGAATCCGAGATGTTGCACCTTCGCAACAATGCTCTCTGGCTGATGACCGGCAACAACCCGCGTCTATCCGACGAATTGAGTCGGCGCTGCATCCGGCTCCGCATCGATCCGAGAATCGATATGCCGTGGCTTCGAGGCGGATTCAAACACCCTCTCATAACCGAATGGGCCCAAGAGAATCGATCGTCACTCGTTCACGCGGCGCTCACGCTGATTCAGGCCTGGATCGCGGCCGGTAGGCCACTGCACGAAAGGCGCCTGGGATCGTTCGAGAAATGGTCGGAAGTCATGGGTGGTGTGCTGGAGGTTGCGGGAATCCCCGGCTTCCTCGGCAATCTGAACGAACTCTATGAGGCGGCCGATAGCGATGGCCAGTTGTGGCGCGAGTTCACCGGCGCTTGGTGGGAGACGTACCGTACGGAACCGAAGAAGGTTACCGAACTGAATCAGTTTTGTGAAGAGCGCGACCTGATGTTTGGCGTGCGGGGCGACGGGTCGGCACGCTCGCAACAGACCAGGCTGGGCAAGGCCCTCACCACCAAGCGCGATCGAGTGTTCAACGGCCTGACGGTGAAGCGGATCAGCCAAGGGGAACACAAGCACGGCGTCCTCTATGCACTTGCGCCGACGGATGGCGGCAAGCAAACAAGCGGGGCTCGCGGCGATCTGGACCTCCTCGATTTACTGGAGGGGAACCTTGGGGACTTGGAGGGGAACCTCACCGGTCAAGGTTCCCCTTCGCTCGACCCAATAGATCCTATTACTTACGAAGGTCCGGGGAACCTGGGGAACCTTTTTCCTTCCTCGCGCAAGGAGAAAAAACAAACTGCGTGTATAGGGGACGTAGAGAGAGAGTGCGAAAAAGTAATGGAGGGGGGCGGCGAAACCGGGTCTGAGGTTCCCCAGGTTCCCCTCGCGTCTGCAACCGAAACAAAACACGCCAGTTGTGTTAGGGGAACCTCTGACGCCAAGGTTCCCCTGAGGTTCCCCTCAGGTTCCCCAGCAAAAGATTCCACCGCAATTGACCTGGCCAAACTGCCGGAGACCTCCGGCAGGGAACCTCCATGATGCGGGTTTGGCTTCCAACAGAGAGATCAGGGATTCGCATTCAGCAGGAGGCAACGATGAACACGGTATTGCTGGAGCAGTGTGCGGAGACGATCCCGTCGGCCCCGGATGCCGACGCGCCGAATTGCCTGTTCGTGTCCACTTCGCTGGCGACGTGGACGACCGCGAACCCGAAGCAATTCGCCCGCGACTTCCAGATCAACGACACGGTGTACCGGCGGCTCGATCCCGGGTACTACGCCTGGCTGCGGTCGCGCATGGTCGTTGCCAAGAAGGCCGCGACCGCCGGACATCTTCCTCCGGCCGCATTTGAAGAATTACGCGTGCGGTTCAACGTCGTGCACGAGTGGGCCGTCGAGCAATTTGGCGAGTCCTGCCTTCTCGATGCGATCCGCGAGCTCGATGCTCGTGGCTATGCGCCGCCATTCGTCGAGCCCGATGCACCCCCTCGCGCACCACAGAGCGCCGAAGCCCCATTGTCAGAAGCACTGGATCTGGTGGATGAGATCCGTGATCGCGCCCTTGAGCTTGGCTGGACGCATGAGAGCCTGTACTCGCATGCCGGGACAAATCGCGCCGCGATTGGCACGAACCGTGGTCTCGTCTGCTTTCTGAAGGCCGCCGACAAGATCGGCGAGGTGACCACACACTCCATCGAGATCATCCTGCCGGACAACGTTCGGCAGCGCTTCTACAACCCGAACGTCGATCAACCATGGATACGGCGTGTGAGGTGATCGCGGAACTTTAATTGGACAGTTTGACCGCCTCGTGAGTATCTATTACCGGAAGCACAGTTCGGGAGGCCTGATGCAAAGCAGCGGCCACGAAGGCGCTTCCACCCGATAGCTCGGCCGAGCGATGGGACGCTCGTTAATCCCTTTCCCTCCTGCCCCTCAACACACGAAGTGTGTCCGCAAGTATCCGCAAGCATCATGCAACAGCAGATTCCAATGTATGCCGCCGATGGCAGGTCCCTGGGCTTTCGCTCCGTCGAATCGGCGCGCCGGCTCATTGCCAACGGTTTCGTCGAAGCCGTGTATGGCCGCAAGGGTCACCTGAAGGCGATCCAGGCAAAACAGGAAGATGGCGCGTCGGCGATCACGACCCAGGTGCGGGCGGGCACGCGCTACAGCTACCGCGAGCATTTCGATAGCGGGACGGTCGCCTGGACGTTGAAGCGCTTGGGCAAGGGTCACGAGCTGAGGCCGATCTTCATGACGGTGGTGACGGACTGCCTGGCAAGGCCGTGACCCATTGCACGGTTGGTGGTGCCAGGGAGTGGCCGCATCTTAGGAAATTCCTGCGATGGGCTGAGAAAGGGCGGACGATGCCGTCTATCTGGTGCAATGCACCAGATGCGCAGCAATTCTGGGTCCCTCCTGGGCATGACGGCGGCGGGTGGACTGGTGGCACGATTTCGCCAGCGTCACGAGCGAATAAAGGTTGTCGGGTGTCGGGTTGTCGGTTGTCACCAGGCGCCGTGAGGGCGGGGGTTTGAAGTGGCAGATTCCGCTTC
>CAYVDY010000384.1:0-6942 GCA_964450255.1 uncultured Candidatus Solibacter sp.
GCCGCCTTATCCAGTAGCGCGTTGGCCTGGGCGAGGGCTGTGGCGTGGCGCTGCTCCAATTCGGACAGGTAGGCGGATTGGGCGGAGGTTGGCGCGGAGTTGCCAGCGCTGAGCTGGCCGTAGAGGCCGGTGAGGTCCTCGGCGATCTGGGGTGCGTCCTCGAGGCGGTTCCCGCCTAGCTTGACCGCGAGTGCGCCGGAGACGGCGTCGATTTCCTTGGAGTAATCGGTGGTGGACTTGGCAATATCCGGCGAGTTCTTGCCGAGCGTCTGGAGCTGAGTCTTGACGCTGTCCATGCGCTTCAGGGAGGTGTTCAGGGAGGTGACCATGGCGCGCAGTTTCAGGGCCTGGTCGCGCTGGCTGATGAGGTCCTGGGGCGTTGCCTTCAGGGCTGGATCGAGGCGCACCTCGATGGGCGTCTCCAGTCGCTCCGTGCCAAAGGTGAGGCGTGCGGTGTAGGTGCCGGGCACGGCCAGGGGGCCTCGCGGACCGGCGCCCGCGGGAGCGCTTGCCGGCGGCGGCGTTCGCAGAGTGGGGCCGTCGTAGCGGAGATCCCAGGCAACGCGGTTGACGCCGGCGGCGCGCGTCAGCTTCTCGACGGTGCGGATCACCTGGCCGGTGGAGTCGAGGATTTCCAGTTTGAGAGGCAGCTTGTCGTCAGCCTTCTCCTTGAGGTAGTAGGAGAAGACCGCGCCATAAGGCGGGTTGGGTCCGGCGTATGCCTTGTCTCCGATGCCGTAGGAGCGCATGGGCGTGGCGATCCGCCAGGCGTGGCGCGCGGGGAAGAGATGGGCCGGCTTGGCGGCGATCTGCGCGGTCATCTGCTGCAGCGGGGCGATGTCGTCGAGGATCATGATGCTGCGGCCGTGGGTGGCGAGGATGAGGTCGTTCTCGCGGGGGTGGATGAGGATGTCGTGCACGGCGACTTTGCCGAGATTCTTGAGCAGCAGGGGCTGCCAGTTGGCGCCGCCGTCCCAGGAGGCGAAGACGCCGAGTTCGGTGCCGGCGTAGAGCAGGCCGGTGTTCTTGGGATCCTCGCGGATGATGTGCACGTAGGCTTTCTCCGGGAGGTTGCCGCTGATGCGGGTGAAGGACTTGCCGCCATCGCTTGTCTTGAAAATGTGGGGGCGATAGTCGTCGAGCAGGTGGCGATCGAACGCGATATAGGCGACGTTGTCAGCGGTTCGCGACGGCTCCACGTGGGAGACGGGCGAGCCTTCGGGGATGCCGGTCGCGTTGCGGGCGACGTTGGTCCAGTTGCGGCCGCCATCGGTGGTGACCTGCACATTGCCGTCGTCGGTGCCGACCCAGATGAGGCCCGCTTTGCGCGGCGATTCATTGACGCTGATGATGGTGCAGTGGTTCTCGGCAGTCGAATTATCGAACCAGATGGGACCGCCGGCGGGCTTGAGCTTTTCGGGGTTGTTGGTGGTGAGATCCGGGCTGATGGGCTCCCAGCTCTTGCCGAAATCGCGGGTCTGGAAGAGGGCGCTGCTGCCGAAGAAGACGGTACTCTTGCCGTGGGGCGAACCGACGATGGGCGTGTTCCAGTTGAAGCGGTATTTGAGCGAGGCGACGCGGCCGGAGCGAGGCTGCGGGGAGACGGCCTGCTGTTCGCCGCTGCGGAGGTCCTGGACGAGAATGCTGCCGCCCTGCGATTCGCTGATCATGAGGTCGGGATCGTCGGGGTGGGAGTAGGCGTAGAAGCCGTCGCCGAAGCTGATGAGGGTCCAGTCTGAATTCAGGATGCCGGCGGCAGTGCGCACACGCGAGGGACCGCTCCAGGTGCCGTTGTCCTGGAGGCCGCCGGTGAGTTGGTAGAAGGGTGCGCGATTGTCGGCGTGGATCTGGTAGAACTGGCCGAGCGGGATGTTGTTGACCACGTCCCAATGCTCGCCGCGATCGTAGCTGACGCTGATGCCGCCGTCCTGGGCGTGCCACATGCGGCGCGGGTCGAGGGGGTCGATCCAGAGGGAATGATAATCGACGTGGACCTTTGCGGCCAGGGTACGGAAGGTCTTGCCGGCATCGATGGAGACCTGGAGCGAGCCGGCGACAGCGTAAACGCGATTCTCGTCGACGGGATCGACGCGCAGATCGGCGTAATAGAAGCCGCGCCCGACGACATCGCGCGCACGGGTCATCTCCTGCCAGGATTCGCCGCCGTTGACCGAGCGGTAGAGCGTGCCCTCCTTGGATTCGCAGGCGATGTAGAGGGTTTGGGGATTGGATGGAGCGACCTTGACGCCGGCGCGGCCCATGAGTTTCGGCAGGCCGGTAGTGAGTTTGTTCCAGGTCTTGCCGCCGTCCACGGATTTGAAGATGCCGCTCTGCTCGCTGCCTGAGGTGTGGTTCCAGGGCTTGCGCTCAAAGCGCCACATGGCGGCGTAGAGGATATTGGGATTCTTCGGATCCATGTCCATGTCGGCGCAGCCGTGCTGATCGTCGATGAACAGAGTCTTCTGCCAGGTGGCGCCGCCGTCGTTGGTGACGAAAACGCCGCGCTCCGGGTTGGGCCCGGACTGATGGCCGAGGGCGCAGACCCAGGCGGTGTTGGAATCGAGCGGAGAAACGGCGACGCGGCCGATGTGCTCGGTTTCCTTGAGGCCGAGATGCTTCCACGATTTGCCGCCATCGGTGGACTTGTAGACGCCGTCGCCGAACGAGACGGAGTTGCGCATGTTGGCCTCGCCGGAGCCGAGCCAGAGAACCTCCGGGTTGCGCGGATCGAGGGCGAGATCGCCGACGGAGTAGGAATCTTCGCGCTCCCAGATGGGCGCCCAGGTGACGCCGCCGTTGACGGTCTTCCAGAGCCCGCCGCCGCCAGTGCCGGCGTAGACGATGTTGGGATTGCCGGGCACGCCTTCGACATCGGCGGTGCGGCCGCCCATGCTGGCGGGGCCGATGGCGCGGTATTCCCAGTTGGCGAAGGGCTTGACGTCAGCGGCGGAGAGCGTAGCGGCGTAAAGGGTCAGGGCCGCGAGCAATGAGCGGGGCATGGGACGACTCCTGTTGGCTGGCAGTGACTAGACGTCTGGGTCCGCCGGCTGGGCATTCAGGGGCAGCCGGTGCTTTTTTTCAAGATACTCAGAAAGCTTGAGCAGGGTGCGGCCGCCCCGCTCGAAGTAGCGGTTGGCGGCGCGCTGATAGCGGCGGAGCATTTCGCGACGGTTTGAATCGCGCAGGGCGCAAGCTTCAATATCGAGGAGGATTTCGACTTCCCAGGGTTGAAACGTGTTGCGGGTCAAGCGGCCGCGCAGAAGTTCAGTCATCAGCTTGTTGAACTGATGGAGGCGCGCTTCCAGTTCGTCGACGTGCAAAGGCGTAAACACCGAAAGTTGATTCTATCCACAAATGCTGCCGTTGGGCTAGAGGGTGTATAAAGACACGGGAGGCCGAACGTGGATCGAAGAGCATTCGTGGCAAGTGGAATGGCGGCGGCGTGGGCGCAGAGCAACCCAGTGCGCCTGGGTGTGGTGGGCGTAGGCAATCGCGGGTCGGCGTTGCTGGGGATGGCGCTGCGCGCGCCGGGCGTGGCGGTGACGGCGCTGTGCGATACGGATCAGGCCATGCTGGAGCGGGCTACAGCGCGAGTAGAGAAAGCCGGGCAGCCGAAACCGGCTGGCTACACGGGTGCGCCGGACGCCTACCGGAAGCTGCTGGAGCGGAGCGATGTGGACGCCGTGCTGATTGCCGCGCCGTGGCACTTTCACACGCCGATGGCGGTGCACGCGATGCAGGCAGGCAAGTACACGGGTGTGGAGGTGCCGGCCGCGCTGACGGTGGAGGAGTGCTGGCAACTGGTGGACACGCACGAGAAGACCGGCACGCCGTGCATGATGATGGAGAACTGGAGCTTCCGGCGGGACAACCTGGCGGTGCTGAACATGATCCGCGCGGGACTGCTGGGCACGATGGTCCACTGCCATTGCGCGCATTCGCACGACTGCATCGATCACTGGTTTTTCGACAAGCAGGGGAACATGCGCTGGGGCGGCGAGTATCTGGTGAAGCGCAACGCGGATCAGTATCCGACGCACGCGCTGGGGCCGGTGCTGAGCTGGCTGGACATCAACCGCGGCGATGCGTTCGACACGATTGCGTCCACGGCGACAGCGTCGCGGGGAATCAACGAGTACTTCCGGCGGACTTTCGGGGCGGACCATCCGAACGCCAAGCGGGTGTACAAGCAGGGCGACATAGTGACGTCGGTGATCCGCACGAAGCAGGGCAAGACGATCGTGCTGAATTACGACATGCAATTGCCGCGGCCCTATGACAACCGCTGGATGGTGCAGGGGACTCGGGGGATTTACCGGGAACAGCCGGGCGAGGTCTATGTGGAGGGGCGGTCGGCGAAGTACCACGAGTGGGAGCCGTTCGGGCCGTATCAGAACGAATTTGATCATGCGTGGTGGAAGCCGGTGGCGCGGGAGGGCGGCGGCACCGATCCGCTGGCGGGCGGGCACGGGGGAACCGATGATCTGGAGGTGCGGTTGTTCCTTGCGGCGGCGCGGGACAAGAAGCCGACACCTCTGGATTTGTACGATTCGGTGACGATGAGCGCGGTGATCGGGATGTCGGAGGAGTCGATTGCGAAGGGGAGCGCTCCGCTGGCGTTTCCCGATTTTACGAGGGGGCGGTGGCGGCAGAACCGACCGTATTTTGGGTTGATCCGCTAACGGGGGATGGACTGGCGGAACCAGTCTTCAACGGTGGCGGCGCGTTCGGCGTCGCCGCGGCGCTGATAGGCTCCGTAGAGGTTGTTCATCATGCGGAGGATGATCTGGCGGGGCGCGGCGGGGGCGAAGAGGATGGGCGTGACCTGGAAGCGCCGACCGGTGCGTTCTTCGATGAGATCAAGGCAATCGTCCTCGGTCATCAGGCGGCCTCGATCGAAGACGTCGATGAAGACGGGGATCTCGCCGTCGTCGTGTATGCAAATGAAGTGGGCGGGGAGGCCGACGCCGAAAACGGGGCGGCCGAGGCGGCGGGCGATTTCGGAGTAGACGATGGAGAGTGTGAGCGGCAGGCCGCGGCGGCGGATCAGTACCTGGTCCAGGCAGGAGTTGGCGGGGGCGTAGTAGTCTTCACTGTCACCGCTCAACTGCATTTCGTCGAAGAGAAAGCGGTTGGCGGCGCTGAGGTACTGGGCGCCGGGCGAGTGGGGGGAGATTTGTCCGCCGATGGCGGCGGCCCATTCGTCGAGGGTGCGGAGGGCAGCAGCGGGGTCGAGCTCAGGGTTGTCGATAGAGGCGAGTTCGAGGGCGGCAATATCGAGCGTGAGAGCGGACTCGACGCCGGCGAGCAGTTCACGAAACTGGGGCGAGGGTCGTATCAACGGAAGAAGATATCCCAGAACTTCGTGTTGCGGCCCGCCGCATCGACGCAATAGTCGAACGGGCTGAAGCCGATGTTGCGATTCTGGCGATCGACGTAGAGCAGCACTTCGTCGCCGGGTTTGAATTCAACGATCTGGATGATTCCGGCGTCGCAGGAGCGGGTGCGGCGGATGCTGGCCTGGGTGATATCGGGATGGTCGCTCTTGGGCCCCCAGTCTTCCATGAACTTCACGAGGCTATAATCGCGGCAAGGCTTCGCCGGATCGCAGCCCCACAGGCGGTAGGCATCCTCGTACTTCTTGTCTTCGAGAAGGCTGAAGAATCTGGAGACCTGCCGCTTCTCCTGGAAATCATGGAGGAACCAGTAGCCGCCCAGCGTGACAACGACGATACCCAGGGCGGCGAGCAGAATCCTTTTCATGCCGCGTTCGCGTTTGGCGTCTGATGCGCCGTAGTTGTCGAGATAGCCGGCCATACTGCTGGCCCTCCTCTCCAGTTCGGACAGTTACTTCTTGGCCGGGTAGGCCTGATCGTAGGCGACGGTCACCTCGGCTGAGATGTCGAGGGAGGGCTTGAAGTAGAGCATGTTGGCGGAATCGGCCACCATATCGAGACCCTTGGCTTCAGCCACCTTCTTGATGACTTCCTGGAGCCGCTGGCCGACGCGCTGGAGGATATCCTGGCGTTCGCGGTTGACGGCTTCCTGGAGCGCTTCGCTATTGCGCTGGAGTTGGCGCTGCCTGATCTGGATGCGGCTCGAGAGCTCGGCCATGGTGGCTTCGTTGTACTTCTGCTTATTGGCTTCGCCTTCCTGTTGGAGGTTGGCGATCTCCTTTTCGATGCCGGCGAGTTCTTCCTGGCGGGGGCCGAATCTGGCTTTGAGGTCGGCCTCGGCGGCCTTGATTTCGGCGGTATCCTGCAGGGCTTTGGAAAGGCTAACCGTGCCGACCTTGATCTGGGCGGACGCGGTGAGCGCGGCGCAGAGGGTGAGCGAGGCGAGGATGGTGAGGCGGGTGGCAGTCATGGGTATCAAAGATCTCCTTCAATTGGGAGCGGCGCGGCCTAGCTGAGCACCGCCAGAATTTCGTCCTCACGCAGAATCAGATACTCGACGCCGGCGATTTTGGCCTCGGCTCCGGAGTATTTGCCAAAGAGGATGGTGTCACCGGCTTTCACGTCGAGTTCGACGCGCTTGCCGGATTCGAGGACGCGGCCGTTGCCGATGGCAACGACTTCGCCGCGATGGGGCTTCTCTTTCGCGGAGTCCGGGATGATGATGCCGCCGATGACGGATTCGCCCTCTTCGACTCGCTTCACCAGCACACGATCATGCAAGGGGCGTAGTGTCATGGAACCTCTCTTTACTCTTAGACGCCAGGAAATTGAAATCGGACGCACGTCACCGTTAGCGGGCCGCGTGGGTCCACCTTGCATTGTAGAATCCCGAGGCGGTATAGCTCAACTGGCCGTGCGATGGGTTGGTACCGGTTTGAGTGGCAGTGGCGCGAATGGGAGGCGAATAAAGCTACTCAAGAGGGACGGGGCGGGAGAAGACGAAGTCCAGAGTGGAACCGGCGCGGAACTCGACTTCTTTGCAGCG
>CAYVDY010000385.1:0-6922 GCA_964450255.1 uncultured Candidatus Solibacter sp.
CGGGCCGCGGACGCCCTAAAATCACCCAAAACTCAGGCGAACTGCGAAAGTCGGGTTAGATACGAACCGCTGGCAATCGAGGTGAATGTAACGGCGGACGCACTGCATGTCGTTCTGGCGGACGGGCGCGAAGTCAGTGCTCCACTCGCGTGGTTTCCCCGGCTGCTGAGCGCGAGCGCGGCGCAACGGGACAACTGGCGTTTGATTGGCGGGGGTATTGGGATTCACTGGCCGGATGTGGATGAAGATGTTTCCATCGAGCGGATGATGGCAGTGGAGTGAGTGAATTGTTGGGGATTGCGTGGTGGCAGAATCGGCTGGCGTTTGCCGGTTGGTGGGGAGGTTTGGCGAGCGGCTATCTGGCGAGGCCTTGTTCGCTCAGCTTGAAGCCCATCAGGTCACCGGCCGATTCTGGACTTGCTGAAGATGGACACGCTGTTGGACATCAGTACGGATGGGGTGCGGCTGAGTATCGCTCCGGAGGTGGGGAGTGCGCGGAGTGAGGAGTTCGACGCCGCGCAGGAGTGGGCACGCAAGAGGTACGGGCAGGCTTTCGAGAAGCTGGCTAAGTAGAGAGGGGCCGCATCGGGCATCTCCAGCGCCAACAAGCGGAGCGGGGGAGCGGTAACTACCGCTCGCGGGGGCTTATCAGTTGTAGGGCCTTCTCCATGCTGAAATCGGCTGGCATTTGTCCCTCCTGCGCGCGCAAGAGCTCGTCCCAGGTGGGCGCTTGGGGGCAGACGCCGCCGGTTGGAATCTCGAGGCCGGCGGTCCAGGCGATGCCGTTGAGGAGGATGGCCCGGAAGGAGTCGTCCATCAGCGACCAGTTGTAGTGGAATCCCGTGAGGCCGAATCCGCGCCCAGGCCCGGGCCGCTGAAAGGCCCAGGCGAGATGCTCGGGCTGGCCTTTGGCGGCGCGGACGGCGGGATTGCCGGAATGAGGGCCGAATTCCTTTTCGCGAGTCCAATCGGGTGGCACGGCGGTCAGGATGGGCGTCAGACCGCGGGTGTTCTCTCGGAAACGCATGTGGAAGTACCATTCGTCGAAGATCGCGAATGGCTTTGCGCCGCGGGCGACGGGATGAGCCGGCACCGAGTGGAAGCGCGCGGTCCAAAGCGGGTTCACGGACCAGTGGGTCTCGTAGTAGCCGCCGATGGAGTCGAGGAGGAAGTCGCCAGGTCCCCCCTTGGGTATCACGAGGGCATAGTGGAGGGCCACCAGTCCTGTGCCCTTCTTCATGAGCGCATCGAGCTTCTGAAGATGGGGCAGGACCGGGTGCTGGTCGCCGCCGTCCATGTAGAGCACGATGGTGGCGGCGTTGTGCAGCAGGGTCTCGTCTTCGGGCCAGCCGTCACGGCAGACAATCGCCTCCACTCCGGGCAAGGATTGCCTGAGCAACTGCGCCATTAGCAGGCAGCCCGAGTTGTGCCCATGCTGCCCGTAGCCGTGACTCTTGCGTCCGGCAATGAAGACGATGCGTGTCCGGGAGCCGGCCGCGGCCGCGCATGGCACGGCGAGTGCGGCGGCGGCGGTGAGCAGCGCCCGTCTGGACAGCCGCGGGCGGGATTGGAATACGGCCGGCATTGGCTTCACCCCATCACAGCAACTTGGATACACCCGGCGTGAATGGCAGCGGATAGATGTTGCCGGGGCCGGGCTTGACCGGGGGTTCCATGTTGGCGCGGACGTCCTCGGGCCGGGGCAGGTGGCAGTAGGTGGAGGCCGAGATTTCGTCCCATTTGACCTCTTTGCCGGAGTAGCAACTGAACTGCCCCATGAGAGTGATGAGAGTGCTGCGGACCATGTAATCCCCGTTGTTGAGCGGTGTGCCAGAGCGGATGGCCTGGAAAAGGGCGACGTGTTCGAGGTCGTAAGCGTTGTTCTTGGAAGCAGGTCCGGGGTGGGTCCAGTTGGTTTCGCCGGTGATCTTCAGCCTGAGCAGATCACAGCGGCCCTTGGTGCCGAGGATGACGCTGGAGTTTTCGTTGTAGCAGTTGTCGATGGTGCGGCAGTAGGCGTAGATGCGCACGCCGTTGGCGAATTCATACACGACGGCGTTGTGGTCGAAGACATTGCCATAGACCTCGCCCTGCAGAGTGGAGCGTCCGCCCATGCCGTAGGCGCGAACGGGGGCCTGGTTGCGCATGGCCCAACTGGAGCGGTCCAGATTGTGGATGAGGGTCTGGGGCACGTCGTCGCCGCAGAGCCAGTGAAAGTGGTACTGGTTGCTGGCTTGATACTCGACCTCGGTGAGGCCAGGCACGCGCGGGTAGAGGACGTAGGGCGCGCGCAGCCATGTTTCCTGGATGGCGACAATGTCGCCAATGGCGCCGTCGTGCACACGCTGCATGGTTTCCTGGTAGCCGGGATGGTAGCGGCTTTGGAGACCGGACACCAGGCTCAATCCCTTGGCGCGGGCGAGTTCAACGGCGGCGCGGACCACCTGGATACCAGCGGGGTCAATGGCGTGCGGCTTTTCGGCGAAGACGTGCTTGCCGGCCTGGACGGCGGCCATGAGGTGCATGGGATGGAACTTTGCCGCGTTGGCAATGATGACGACGTCGGAGCTCTCGATGACCTTCTTGTACGCGTCGAAGCCGGAGAAGCAGTGATCGTCGTCGATGGCCACCTGGGCGGGGTACTTGAGTCTCAGCGCGCTGCGCTTTTCCTGCACGCGATCCAGCCGGATATCGGCCATGGCGACGAGTTTGACGCCTTTGTCGGCGTTCATGGCGTTCATGGCGGCGGCTTCGCCCCTGCCGCCGGCGCCGATGACGCCCAGGCGGATGGTCTCGCCACCCGCGGCGTAGCCGCTGACCGCGCCGGTGGAGAGCACGCCGGCGCCCAGTCGTTTGATGAAATCGCGGCGCATCGGCCGCTCCAGCTCAGTAATGAGGTCGTTTGGCATTGGGGAGGATCCTAATCTACACCGTCGCCGCATTCACGGTGGCCAGCAACTCGCGCAACCAATGCAAGCTGCGTTCAATCATGGGGCCGCCCTGGCCCTCGCATTCCAGGCTGAGAACGCCGTCGTAGCCGGATTCGACGAGGATTTCGACGCAGCGTTTGATATTGGCCGCGTTCACGCCGTCGCCGATGGCGCAGTGGCTGACGGGGATGCCGGTGAGATCGCCGCGGGCGGCATCCGCCAGGCTGGCGCTGACGTCTTTGATGTGAACATGGTTCACGCGCGACCGGAAGCGTTCGAGAAATGGCACCGGTTCCTGACCCGCGATGAAAGTGTTTCCAGTATCCATGTTCATCCGCAGATAGGGCGAGTCCGAGAAGGCCAGCATCTCGGCCATATATTCCGGGTTTGTGGTGAAGTAGCCGTGCGGTTCGATGTTGATCACGATGCGGTATCGTTCGGCGGCGGCCAGTACCTGAAGGTAGATGCGGCGCATGTGGTCCAGCGCCTCCCGGTCCGTCATGGAGTCGGGGCGGAAGCGGTCGTCCGTGGTATCGATGCTGGGGCAGCCGGCAATGTGGGCCCAACGCATGGTGTGGAGGATGTATTCCAGGCCGATGGAGGCGCCTTCGGGACGCGACAGGGGGAAGGCCGCGTCGAGTTGTGAGAACTCAACCCCAAGGCGCTCCATCTTCCGGCGGACTTCCAGCGGATCTTCCCAAAGGGCGATGTGAGGCTGGTAGCCGAGGCCGTGGATCCAACTAACGCCGTCAATGGCGCCGCATTCGATGTAGCGCAGATTCTGAAGATGGGCCCACTGCAAGCACTGGTCGAAACTCCAATAGCTGCTGTTGAAAGCGTCGGTATGAAAGCCAATGTGAATCATGGAAGGTACCATTTCTCCCCGGAAGGGGGGTATTAACACTCCGAGAGAAGCAGGTCCGCCGGCGGCGGATCTACCACAGCACTTTGAATCCGAGTTGGACCGTGCGCGGCAGGCCTGTATTGGCCACGTTGGCGAACGCCGGGAAGACAGTGCCGAAGTTCGGGTCCAACGGATTGATATTGAACTGTTGGTAGCCGTAGTTGTAGCGGTTCAGCAGGTTGAAGACTTCCCCGCGGAACTGGACCTTGAACCTCTCGGTGATCTGAGTCATTTTGTTCAGCGAGAAGTCGGTGGTGATAGTGTTGCGGAGACGGATCTGGCTGAGGAAGTTCGGCGTCTCGCGGGGGGCGTAGCGCGGGAGAACCAGCCAGTTGTAGCTGGCGAAGTTGTCGCCACAGGTGGCGCGGCGGGCATTGTCGACGATGTTGATTCCTCCGTTGTTGTCCATCAGCAGGGCGCAGTTGGAGAAAGCTCGTACCTGGTGGGCCTTCCAATCGGGATCGAGTTTCGGGTCGCGAAGGAGGCGTACGTTGCCGGGCATCTGCATCGGCTCGCCGGATTGGACGGTCCAGAACGTGCTGGCCTGCCAGCCGTTGATCAGCCGGTTGACCACGCCGTTGGCGCTGGAGAGGTACTTCTGGCCGCGCCCAAAGGGCAATTCGTAGACCGCTGAGAACTTCATGGCGTGCGGGCGGTCAATCTGCACGGGGCCCTGATTGGGCGCTCGCGCGAAAGGATCGGCGAAGCCGTTGCGCTCGATGTTCTTGGAGAAGACGTAGTTGGTGTTGAGTGTCAGGCCGCTCTGGAAGCGCAGGTTATAGGCCAGTTGCATGGAGTTGTACCAGAAGCGGTTGAAGTTGACGCCCTGCTGGTTGAGGTCGTTCGGGAACTGCGGGTAGGGGCGGTTCAGATCGTAGCGGCTGATGCGCGGAGCGGTGAAATAGGCGCTGCCGCGGAAAGCCTCGATACCGGCAAACGGGTTCGGCAGGAGCTCGTCGCAGAAGGCAGGCCGGCCGCCTTCCAGCGGGTTGCAGCCGCGGCGGAAGTCCTGGGACGGCAGGTTGAAGCCCAGGGCGGTCTGCGCATTCCTGGTCCGGCTGCCGACGTAGGAGAGCTCCAGCGCGGAAGAGCGTGAGATCTGATACTGGAAACCGGCGGAGAACTGCTGGGTGCTGGGGATGACGAAGTCGCGGTTGAACCAGTCAAAGCCGCGGCCCACAAAGGAGAGACCGCCGGGCGCCGCGCCGGGCGGCGTAAGAATTCCTGCGGGAAATGGATTGTTCAGGTAGTTCGGCACGGGCGTGCGGCCGTCGTTGGCCGAAACAACTCCGTCTGTGAAGGTGGAGAAGCCGGCGGTCTGGAGCCATGCGTTGGTCGGATTCAGGTAGTAGAGCCCCCAGCCGCCGCGAAACACCAGTTTGTTGCTCACCTGGTAGGCGGCGCCGATGCGGGGCTGGATATTACTCCAATCCATGTCGGCGGAATTTGTGGGCCGGTTGACTCCGGCAAAGGTCAGGGCGCCGGTGAGGTTGCGTAGGTTGGGATAAGCCGTGAGCGCGCCCTGGCCGAGAAGGCCAACCACTGGGCTGGGCGTGGCTGCATCGAAGCCGGCGGTCTGGCGATTGTGCTTTTCCGTGGGGGCCACGTTGAAATCCCAGCGAAGTCCAAGGTTCAGGGTGAGGCGGCGCGTCACCTTCCAGTCGTCCTGGATATAGGGCGCAATGTACCACTGGCGGAAGAAGGGAAAGAGCGGATAATCCGAGCGGGCGAAGGTGGGCGTGCCCAACAGGAACGTGGCGAAACCGTCACCGCTGATGGCATCGCCTTGATTCCAGATCCTGCGCGTGAAATCGTTGTTGGAGACGAAACGCAGGACGTTGCCGTTGTTCTGGGTGATGTAGTGGATGCGGCGGGCATCGGCGCCGGCCTTGATGGTGTGGGCGCCCCAGATCTTGTTGACGCTGCCGACCAGCGAGTAGGTGTTGGTGTAGTTCAGCGACTGGTAGCGTCCCAGCGACGTGTAGTTCTGCATCTCCCAACGGCCGAAATAGACAGGGCCGGGCAATTGCGCCACCAGGGAAGCCGGCAGACCGAGCTTGGTCATATCGAAGCCCTCGTTGCCGGCGCCGCGGCCGCCTTCGACGTAGCGGGCGGCGGAAGCGCGCAGGTTGGCTACCAGGGTCGGGGACAGCATGCCCACCCAGTCCACCAGGAAGGCGTGGTTTTCGCGGATGAAGGGCTGCTGGCCGTCCTGGCCAGGACCGGTGAAGATGGCGTTGGAGCTGCGGTCTTCGTCGAAGCGGTTGAAGCCGTAGCGCCAGAACATGCGGTGCTTCGAACTGATGTTGGCATCGGCCTTCACCATCCAGTTGAAGTAATCGTAGGTGGCCGTGTAGTCCGGCAGCACGAGGTTCTGCTGGGCGTAGGCGACACCGGTAGTGACGGTGTTCGGCGCGGGCATGAAGCTGGTGACGGCGGCGGCGCCGGGGTTGATGCGATTCTTAGGGATCACGTTGCCCGCAAAGGCATCGCGCGTCCAGACTCCGCCCTGGTCGCGGCCGGTAGCAGGATCGTAGATGGTCACCGGCGCGGTGGCGGCGTTGACGAGCTTGGAGAAATCGCCGCCGCGCATGTCGTTCCCGGGATAGGAGAGGCGCAGAGGTTGCGGCAGGAGTTCCTTGTATTTCTCAAAGGAAAAGAGGTAGAAAAGCTTCTTTTCGCCGGTCTTCGACATCAGTTTCGGAATATAGACCGGCCCATCCACCTGGAGACCCCATTGCGAGGTGTCGTTGCGCGGCTTGGGAGCGCTGACGGCGTTGTTCTGGAACGTGTTGGCGGTCATCACGGGACGCTTGAAAAAGCCCCAGCCCGTGGCGTGGTGCTGGGCGGTGCCGCTCTTGATCACCAGGTTGACGATGCCGCCGCCGGTCTTGCCGTAGGCCGCGTCGTAGCTGTTGGTCTGGATGGAGACTTCCTGCACGGAATCGACGATCGGCACGTAAGCGATGTTGTTGGTGCCGGCCTGCGCGTTGTTGGGCGCGCCGTCGAGCAGGAACTCGTTGTTGGACCGCGGCCCGACGTTGATGGACCAATCGGCGATGGCGCCGTTTGCGAACGGTTGCCGCCC
>CAYVDY010000386.1:0-6889 GCA_964450255.1 uncultured Candidatus Solibacter sp.
AAAGGATGGGACCAGCACGAATGCAGCCGTCCCCAGCCCGCAATCCCGCTTTGGCAGCGCCAAGAACGGCCACTGCAAGTCTCAGATTCTGGTCAACGACCTGATCACCGCGCCGAAACGCTGAGGGGCACGTATACGCTTTGTTATATTCAACGTGAGGTATCCACTGTGAAAGTTGTAGCCGGAGTCGATCTGGGCGGCACCGCCGTCAATTACACGCTCGTCAGCGACGAGGAGAAGTTCCTGATTGAGGGCCTGTGCGAGCATCCTGCGCGCTCGACGGAAGGGCCGGACGTGTGTTTGCAGCAGATCGCCGATGGGCTGCAGGTCGCGGTAAACCAGGTTGGATTGTCGCTGGACGATGTGGTGGTGGTGGGCCTGGATACGCCTGGTCCGGCGAGCGCCGCCGGTGTGTTGAGCGCGCGCGGCTCCACCAACTTCGTCCATCCGCAATGGGCTGGGTTTGACATTCGCGAGCATCTGGCGAAGAAGCTCGGCAAACCGGTGACGTACCTCAACGACGGCAACGCAGGCGCGCTTTGGGGGCACTTCGCGCTGTTCGGCGCCAGCGGAAAAGCGACTTCCATTTCGGCCATTGTCGGCACTGGGCTGGGCGGCGGGGTGATTATTGAGGACGAGGTGCTGAAGGGACGCAAGGGCTTTGGCGGCGAGCTCGGCCACGTGTTGATTCCTTACCAGAGCATCAGCGGGATCGAGGGGCTGCATCCGCAGTGCAACTGCGGGCGGACCGGCGACCTGGAAGCGCTCTGCTCGCTGACGGCGATTGCGAAGTCGTTTCTGCCGTATTTTCTGCCGAAGTACCCCGGCCATCCGTTGAGTGAGATTGCCGACATGGGCCGGGCGGCGAAACGCGTGCGCGGGATGGCCGAAGACGGCGATCCGATGTGCAAAGAGATCTTCCGGGTGCAGGCTCACGCTTTGGGTCTATTCTTCGACGAGATGGTGAACACCTTCGACCCCGATGCGCTGATCGTCGGCGGCGGCGCACTGGAAACCGGCGAGGAGTTCCAGCGCTGGTTCATCAACGAGATCCGCGTGGCGATGCCGGGCCAGCGCGAGGAGCAGGTGGACATCCCGATCCACGTCATGCCGAACGGCGACACAGCAGGGGCGCGGGGCGCCGCCGTGGAAGCGTTAAGGCTGGCACGCCACAGCGGCCTGGCTTAGGGCTTGGGCGCCGGCGCGCCGGCGAGGACCGTCTGGATGCGATTGATGCGGCCGAGGACATCGCCGGAGTTGGCGAGGGCGGCTTCGACCATGCGGCGGTCCGCCATGGACTGTTGAAGCTCCTTGGACAACTCCTTCACTTCCTTCCGGTCGGCGGCCGAGAGTCTGGCCGGAGAGGCGGCTGGAGGGCTGACGGTCACGAGGGAGGCCTCCAGATTCAGCAGTTCCATGTGGAGCTGGGTGCGCTTGGCCATCAGCGAGACCAGTTCGTCATTCAGCCGGGCCACGTCTTCGAGCGAGACGGCGACGGACAAGGCTGCGTGAATCTGAGAGATGCCCCCTTCGATGGCCGCGAGAGCCATTCGGATGGCCGCGATCTTCTGTTCCGTATTCATCTGGATGACGCCTCACCGTTTCTGCTGCTATTTGCAGCCCTTCGTCGTCTTCGAGTCCTGGAGCGCTTTTAGCGCGACCTGGGCCTTTTTCTTATCCGCTTCGCTAGAGAGACCTGCGATTTCGGCGGACTTCTCCTTGATGTGTTGCGAGACCAGCACGCAGAGCTGCTTGTCGAACTCCGTATCGGTTTCCTTCGCGAACTCCGCCAACTCCTGTGCCTGAGCGACAAGCGTAGGTTTTTCCGCCAGCGCTCCAAATGCCTTTTTCAACGCGGCGATCTTCTGCTTGTCCACCTCGAGAGCCTGAACCCGCGCAAGGAACTGCATTTGGCCGTTCATCTCCTCGAGCAGGAAGCCGCGCTGGATCTCATAGTCTTTACGCGCATATTCACGGACCGGTTCCTGCCAGCGTGAGACGTTGCGCTTCCCCTCTAGAAAGTCGAGAGCCATGGTTCGGGAGCGCTCGATCCGTTCCTGCTCCAGATTGGCGCCAGCCTGCTGGCGTTGGGCGTCGGATTCGATCTGGGCCTGGCGGCGGTAGGCGGTCTGCTCCGCGAAGAGCTTCCTTTCCAACTCCTTCTCGTAGGAATCGAGAATTGAGCGGGCCTCTTTCGCCATCTGAAGCGCACGTTCATCGCAGCCGGTGAGCAGGAAGGATCCGAGTAGGAGAATCAGGAATCTGTATCGCATGGGGGGGGGCTCACTGGGCGGCGATGATGGGGAGGGAGACAGCCGTGGAGAGGTGCAGCATCAGTTCGGCCAGGTCCTTGGGGCGGATGCCAGCCTTCCAATAGACGGCCAGCCGATCTGCCGCCGCGCGAGCAGTCTGTTCGTAGACTCCGGCGTTGACCGCGCTTTGCTGTATGGAGTAGCGGCGCACTTCAATGGACTTGCGCAGGTCGGCCAGCCGGACGCTGGTGGCCTGTTGAGCGGCAACGGCGGCGGCGCGGTGAACGGTGTAGATCGCCATTTCGAGCCGATCGCGGTCCGACGCGGTTCGCAGACGATTGAAGGTCTCCTCGATCTTGTCCGATGTAGGGAAGCGTGCAGCGAGAGTCCTGGTGAGATCGAGGAGCATCTTGATCTCTCCCACCTCGAGGGTCTGGCGCGCCCGAATCAGGCCGAGGGCTTTCCAGTGTTGTTCCTCGACCTTGAGAAGCTGGAGTTCCGTTTCCAGAGGGTTCGGACGCAGGGATGAGACGGGCACGCTGACGGCTGCTTTGGCGGCGAGAATGCCTTGAACGGAGGAGTAGAGCTTGCTGATTTGTTCGAGGGTGGCGACCAGTTCATTGAGCGCAGTGACGCTGGCCGGATTCGCCCCAACGACGCCGGTGGCGAACTCGACGAGGTCGTCCGCCTGTCCGAGATGGGAGAAGAGTTCGCCGGCGGCGGATGAGCGTTTGGTGTTGGCGGCCTGCAGGGCCGAAAGCTGTTTCCGCAACTCCTCGGAACGGAGCTTGATCTCCGCGGTGCGGCTGGCGGCAAGCGCAGCCTCCGATTCGCGGTCGTCGAGGAAGGGCTTCAATTCGGCATCGACGCGATCGAGGACGCGGATGACATCGGCCCAGGTGGAGAATCTGTTGAGCGAGGCCCGCATCTGGACCTCCTGCCATTTGAGGGTCGTCTCCAACTGCTGGCGGGAGACTTGGTCGAGGTTGCGGAGTTGGGTTTCGAAGAGGCTGGCGCTAGTAACGGCTTTGGCGGCGGAGATCGTCGATTGTGCCTGCGCGTCCCGCGTGCTGTCATAGAGAATGTGCTGCGCCCAGCAGAGATTGGCGGAGAAAGCGGCAGCGGCTCCCAGTGCCCAGATTCGCTTTTGCATGAAGTGGAACGATGCTAGCACCGATCGGGCATGGGATCAATAGCCCTCGGCCAGCGCACAGCCGAGTGTTAGCGTCGAGGCGACGCTGCCCGGTCCGGAGCCGCGGGGGCCGAAGGCGTCAATCCACGAGGTTCGACCAAGCGCACTTTGAGAAGCGATCCTCCTTGGACCGCCAAGAGATTGACAAAGTGCAGGTTATCGTCCGTGTCAACTCCCGTGAGGACTCCGAGCCGCTCCCGCAGGTAGATTCGATTGAGCGATTGAAAGTTCGATGGATTTAGAATATCCAAGTAGCTGTATTTCCACCCAGCGCGTTGGCCCGCCGGATCGCGCGCCGGTGCGACCTGAAGTACGATGCGCCCGTCAGAGAGAGAAGCGACCCCGAGGACTTTGTCGCCTGCAGTTTCAATTCCCGATGCCCGCGGGGGATTAAAGGAGTTCGTGGACAGCGCGGCCCGGGGCGCGCCATCCGGTGGAGGCAGGTCTGCCCGGACGGCTTTGCCGTCGCCTTGGATTCGCCAAATCTCGGAGAGGGCTGCGGGGAGATACATGGCGGCTTTGTTCCAACGATCCCAATACACGCGTCCAGCGATGGCCGTCCGGTTGAATCCAGCCGCGGTTTTGACGGGGACATCCACGGAAGGTACGTCGAGAAACGAGCCGTCCGAGAGCCGGAACCGGCGGAGAAAGACATGCGCCCCCTCAATTTTCGCGATGCCTACAATGAATAATTCATCGTTCGGAGTGACGAGCAGTTCGTTGGGCAGGCCCGTGACCCGGAACGTTCGTTGTAGGACTAGATCACCTATCGAGGTTACGGTAAAGGAACGGAGCCAGCCATTCACCGAAATGTGAACGATGCCGTTGTAATCACAAGTCATCGCCGAAAGGCCGGCCAGGTTCGGGTCCCCGGTTTTCCATGACAGAACACTGCCCTGGCGATCCACGACGGACAGGTCCCCGTCGTAGTTGGCAATGAGACTTAAGCCATTTGGGCAGGTGGCGTAGGCGTGGAGCAGTGGCTTGAGCGGGCCGATCTGTGTGCGGTGGACCACCTCGACGCCCGGCGCGCTTGAGTGTATGGGATTTGCCAAAGCGCCTGAGGGGGCGGCTAGAACGACGGTGGCAAACAGCGCCCAGGTCATTTCGCGCTCCCAATTCCCGGAAGAGCGAGCGGTGGTGGAAGGCATGCGCGGCGCGACAAAGCCTGCAGCAGTGGACCGGGCTTCCAGGTTGGGACACCGGTATCGCACGCCTTCTCCCAGCAAGAGCGGAGGAAGACAGCGCGATCATCGCACCAGCAGAGGATCATCGAATCGCAAGAACAATTCGTGTCACATACGTCGCAGTAGAGACAGTCCATGGTCTCACAGGTATAACCCTCGTGACAGAAATAGGTCCGAACAGGCGCGCCCCAAGTGTTACTACACCATTCGGCGCTGGCGCTCTGTTGCGTGGCGAGGAGGAATAGTGCAAGGTAGGCAGCAAAGCCCCAGATGCGGATCATGGTGATGGGTCGCGGCCTAGAATAGTCCTTTCTTGTTAATGTTTAGAGCCAGCGCATGGTGTTCGAGGGCTGTTTCGGGCATGGTGCGTTGGCGGGCACAATGACAGAATGGCATGACAGACTGTAAACTTATTCGGGTTGAGGTTACACCCACGATTCGACAATGTCAATGAACCTGTGTAATAGTCGGCAGCAATCAAATGGCAAGGTAGTGGAGAGATCTGTACTGATTGTCGGAAATTTGGCTCAGCTGTTTCTGTTAAGTGCGGCCGCCTGCGGCGGGATGTTTGGCGGTTCGCTGGATACCGGTGCGCAGCGGGTTGAGGCGGTGCGGCGGGCGCCTGGGTTTGTCGCGCTCTGGGATTTCGTCCATCGCGTGGATGGCAGGTTTGCGGCGCACCAGGCGCGCGGGGAGAAACACGACTTCAGCCTGGACGTGGTGAACTACGTGCTGGACTACTGGGCGGAGGGACGCGCGGCCACCTACGACGATCTGCCTTTGCTGGGGCGCGGGCCGTTCGGCCAGGCGGTTCGATTCCGGCAGGAAACAGACAAGGACTTCCGGCCGTGTCTGCTGGTGCCGAGAGAACGGCTGCACAACTCGCGGTTAGATGTGAAGGGGCCGGGTAGGTCTGTCTCGATGGTGACGTGGGTGATTCGGGAGAGCGGCAACCACGCCATCGCAGGTATCTGGCACGAGGGCACGGACTTGCAGAGCGCGGCGGGACCGGTGAAGCGAGTGGAGCAGGGTAGGCGGCAGTATGCCCTTTTCGCCGGGCTTGCGGCGAACAACGGCGCGGCGGCGGTGCATGTGTCGGAGAATGGGGCGCGGTCGTTTGGCGATAAGTACGCGCGTAATTTGGCTGTGACGCGGGAGGTGATTCCGGCCGTTCCGGCGGACTCTGCGCCGGAAGTGCTGGACCGTGCCTGGAGCGTGGTGGCGTTTTCGTTCGACAACAAGCGGAACACGGTGACGGCGTATCTGGACGGCAAGGCTCACGAGTACTGGATTGAGAATCCGGCGGAGCATCCGTTTTTCCAGTGGCCTTACAAAGGGTGGCAGACAGGGGAATGGGCTCCTCCGGAGAAAAAGCTTATTGCACGAAGTATTTTAGAGGGAAAAGGCGAGACGCGGGTTGAACTGCAGCAGTTTGAGTTTACTCGCGTGCGAGTGACGTATCGCCGGGGTGAGATGGTGAAGCGTGAACTGGTTGCGCTGCGGGCGAATCCGTTCTGGTTTGCGCATGACCTGTATGCGCCGGGGCGGGTGGAAGAGGGCGGGCCGTTCACGATTGGGCGAGTGATTCACACGTCGCGGAGCGTTGGGTTCACGGGCTATATCGGCGGGGTGGCGGTGTTCGACAAAGCGCTGAGTGCGAAGGAGATGGAGCGGCTTGGGGCGATCGCGCGGAGCGGTCCGGTTCGTTGAGGCGGGCGGCGGCTGGCCGGACCGCTCCCTTTGGTCGCGGCTCAGTAACTCGGTGCAAGGTAGACAGTTGGCAATGTGTGGGGAGATCTTACTGAACCCGTTCGTGGGAGTAGCCTGCCGCGGTGAGGGCTGCCATGAGTTGATCGACGTGGCCGCGGCCGCGGGTTTCCATTGTGATGTCGATGACCGTGTCGCCGAGATTGACGCCGTAGTAGGCGCGGTCGTGCTGGGTTTCGACGATGTTGGCCTTCTGGGCTTCGATGACCTCGCAAAGGCGGCGCAGGGCGCCGGGGTGATCCGAGAGGTGGATGCGCAGACGGACCAGGCGGCCATCCTGGACCAGGCCGCGTTCGATGATGCGGGAGAGCAGGGTGACGTCGATATTGCCGCCACAGACGAGGATGCCGATACGGCGGCCTTGATGGGCGGTTTTGCGGCCGAGGACGGCGGCGAGTGCGGCGGCCCCGGCACCTTCGGCCAGCATTTTCTCGCCCTCCAGGAGCCGGAGGATGGCGTTGGCGATCTCCTCTTCTTCGACGGTGACGATC
>CAYVDY010000387.1:0-837 GCA_964450255.1 uncultured Candidatus Solibacter sp.
GAGGTTGGTGTGCCAGGTGTGCGTCATGTACTCGATCATGTCCTGCGAGAGGCCCACGCCGGGTAGGCCGGTGACGGAGAAGCTGGTGTGATCGCTGCCGCCCTCGCGGCGCGTTTTGGTGGCGGTGGCGCCGAAGACGGCGAGATCGGCGAAGGGCGCCAAGGCCTCGCGGAACACTGCGCCTGCTTCCTGCGGACCGAACACCGACGCGCCCCGGATGCGGCCCGTGCCCGTGTCGACATTCAGGTACGCGGCGAGCTTGGCGTATTCCGGCTTGGGGCTCTCAAACGTGCCGTAGTGCTGCTGGACGTAGGCCTTGGAGCCGAGCAGCCCCTGCTCCTCGCCGCTCCACAGAGCGACGCGGATGGTCCGGCGCGGCTTGAGCTGGAGGGCTTGCAGGATGCGCGCCGCCTCCATCATCACGGCGGAGCCGATGGCATTGTCGGTGGCGCCGGTGGCGGCGTGCCAGGAATCCAGATGGCCGCCGAGGATAACAACCTCATCGGCCTTGTCGGTGCCGGGGATCTCGGCCACCACGTTGTAGCTGGTTTTGCCCTGCGGGTGGACATGGTTGCGGATGTCGAATTCCAGCATGACGGCATCGCCATCGGCCAGCAGGCGGGCGATGCGGCCGAAATCCTCATTCCGCAGGACCACCGTGGGCACCGCCTTGGCGACATCATAGGTGCGGTTCTGGAAGGCGCGGATCTGGCCGCGCTCGCGGGCTGCGTCGTTCACGCGCACCAGCGCTTTGGCGGAGACCAGGAAGGCGTCGTTCTGCTCGTCGATCTGCCGCGCCAGTTCGGGCTTGACCTGATGGCTGCCGATGACGGTCAG
>CAYVDY010000387.1:847-6870 GCA_964450255.1 uncultured Candidatus Solibacter sp.
CCGGGCTCCGGCTTAGGCGGTTCAGGCCTCTCGAAGGCCTGCGGATTCACGGCGTCGAAGCGGCGCTTCAGAGCGGCGTCGTCGGAGCGCTTGCTGGGTGCGGTGAAGCTGACCGGGACCGCGCGCGGCTTACCGACGAGCACGATGCGGCCCTTAACTTTGTCCTTCATCGTGGCGAGGTAGATCTTCAGTTCCTCGGCCGTCACCTTTTCCGGCGGCGCGATCTGCACTGCGGCGGCGCGCACGACGCCCTTGGTGGAAGGCGTCCAGGAGAGCACCTCGAAGGTGAGCGAGTCCTTGGCCGGGGAGATCAGAAAACCAGAAGCGCGCTCGGTGGACCAGCCGGGATGGCCGAAGTCCCACGGCTCCAGCTTGGCGTTGGCGAGGCCCCACTCGGTGAGCTTGGCGGCGGTCCATTTGGCGGCGGCCTCATGGGCTGGCGAGCCGGTGAGGCGGGCGCCGAAGCGATCCGTGATGACGTGCGCGGTCTGCATCACCTGCGAATGATCCTTGGCCTCGCGGCGAATGCGGTCGTTGGCGGCAGCATCGATCTTCTCTTCGGCGGGCGCGAGGCTGGCGGCGAGGGCCAGGAGCAGCAGGTACTTCATGTGTCTCAGGATACGCCACGGCCTGCAAGGCGCGTGGGCCGCACGAGGTATATCATTTTAGGAACGCTGCTGCGCCGGAAGGAGACGACGATGCTGGGAGTCAGTCCGTACATTTCATTCAAAGGGAATTGCCGCGAGGCGATAGAATTCTACAAGAGCGCGCTGGACGCCGAAGTGCTGTTCATGCAGACCATGGGTGAGGCGCCCATGTGCGACATGGCGCCGGCGGACTACATCATGCACTGCACGATCAAAGTCGGAGATTCGACGATCATGATGTGCGACGATCCGAGGCCCGACGTAGCGGCGGGCGGCGGCAACATCAGCCTGGCAATCGGGCTGAACGATCCGCAGCGGGCCGCGCAGATGTTTGGGAACCTCGCGAACAACGGCACGGTGGACATGCCGCTCGAGAAGACCTTCTGGGCGGAAGCGTTCGGCATGGTGACGGATCAATTCGGCGTCAAGTGGATGGTCAACTGCGACGCGCCAAAGTGAGAGGCAGCATTCCATGAAATCACTTCAATTCTCTACTCGCATCAACGCACACCCGAAGATTGTGTGGGACGCCATGATTGGCCCCGACACGTACAAGGTCTGGACCTCTGAGTTCGCCGATGGCTGCTATTTCGAGGGCTCCTGGGACAAGGGGGAGCGGATCCGCTTCCTGGCTCCCGGCGGCTGCGGCATGATAGCGGTGATTGAGGAGAGCCGGCCCTACGAGTTCATCTCCATCAAGCACCTCGGCGAGCTGAAGGACGGCGTCGAAGACACCGAAAGCGACGCCGTTCGCGCCTGGGCGCCGGCATTCGAAAACTACACCTTCACCAGTGATGGAGCCTCCACCGAGCTGAGAATCGACATGCAGAGTTCTCCTGAGTGGGAGGAGTACATGCAAAAAGCGTGGCCGAAGGCGCTGGCCAAACTCAAGGATATCTGCGAGGGGGATTAGGACGCCTGTACATATGTCGCTCTCAACCGCGGGTCCGCCAGGAAACTGGCCGCTGGTGGACGGGCTGCTTCTGTTAGGGGCTTCTCTGCTTGCTTTCGCGGCCTTTGATGACATCACTACCGACGCGTCGGTCACGGCGTTCATTCCCGAATACTCGTGTCTATCGGCGGTTGCCGTGGTCTGCGCGGTCGTTGGCTTTCGGCTGATCGGGAGGGGCCGGAATCTCCTCGGCTGGTCATCGCTGGCGCTGCTTGCCGTCGGCATCTGGGCTCAGCGCGGAATCGGGCCCGGGACGCGCCCCAACCTTGGGGTCGAATACCTGACCATCGTAGCCGTGGCAACCTGGTTCCTGGTCCTGGCCTGCAGGCTGGTCAGCCTCGGAATCCGGGAGGCTCGAACAGCGCGCGCGTAGGGGGGCGTTTGCCTACCTGTGCGCCTCCACTGAATCGAACTCCCTCAACGGATCAGGCCATGGCATCTTTAGGCCATACGTCCGGGTGTACGCAATGGCCTGACCCATATGCTCATGCGTGTGCGCCAGCATCCGTAGAAACACCCTTCGCACCGTGGTCTGCTCTCCGAAGCAAGCCACGGGCCGCTCGATCTCTCCGGCGCTGGCCTCCGTCAGAGACCGCTGCACCGCCTCGAACGATCGCCGCAGCAGCTCCACCACGCTCTGCTTTTCCGTGACGGTCCGCTCCAGCGACATGTTCTCGCGGATCATGGCTGCGGTGCGCGTCATTTCGTCGCCCCGCAGATCGTCGTAGAGACCAACGCCGCCCGGCACGCGCACGCCCGCCAGATGCAGCAGTCCGAGGTTGCACACCGCGATGTGGACCAGCACGGCGGAAAATGGCCTTGACCCGTCCACGGGCCGCCAGCCGTAAATTTGCTCCGGCGCCGCCTCGGCCAGCGCCAGCAGTTGCATCCGGGCGATGTCCAATTCCCAAAGATACTCACCGGGGAAACCTGAGATGCGTGGTTCCATGTCCCGGACTGTACTCCCCGGCGCCGGGCTGCGCAAGGGGGCGGCTTCCGTCGCGCTACAATCTCGGTTGTCATGGAACTCATCACGGTCCGCCTGGACATCCCTGAAAACGGCAACCTGATTCTTGGGCAGAGCCACTTCATCAAGACGGTGGAGGATCTCTATGAGGCTATCGTGAACACGGTGCCGCAGTTGAAGTTCGGCATCGCCTTCTGCGAGGCGTCGGGCGCGTGCCTGATTCGCGTGGACGGCAACGATGAGGAATTACAGGCTATGGCAGTGCGCAATGCGGAACTGGTGGCAGCGGGGCATACGTTCGTGATCTGCATGCGCGAGGGCTATCCCATCAACCTGTTGACACGGATCAAGGACGTGCCGGAGGTGGTGGGGCTGTTCTGCGCCACCGCGAATCCGCTGGAGGTGGTGCTGGCCGTAACGGAGCAGGGCCGCGGTGTAATGGGCGTCATCGACGGCTCTTCGCCGCTGGGAGTAGAAGGACCCGCCGACGTCGAGTGGCGCCATGGCCTACTGAGGAAGATCGGGTACAAGCGCTAGGACGGAGGTTTCAGCCCGGCCGCCGTCACCGCCGTCGCCGTGCCCAGGCTGTTGTGTAACCGCTGCATCGATTCCTCGCTAAAGCCCACCATCGGATCGCACATCTCGTGCCGGTCGAAGGCACGCTTCATCAGGCCATATCTGTCGTGCTTTGTGCTGCCGGTCAGAACATGGACGATCTCATGCGCCGCCACGCGTGCCAGCGCGCGTCCGAGAACGGTCTCCGGCAGGGTGTGGCGCGCTTCGCAGCCGCAGTCGGCCAAGGCCTGCAAGATGCGCCCGCAATCAAGTTCAATAAATGGCAGCACGTCGCCGTCGGTGATATGAGTCATCCCCAGCGGAGCCCCGTAGCGGCATCCCGGCGACTTCGGCAACGCGCACTTGCCGCGAATCTGAATGATCACCATCCGCTCGAAAGACTCGTAGTTTGGGGTGTCGCCGTACTTCCTCAACACCACGTTCATACCGGCTGCCTGCAGCACTCGCTCCGTCTCGCGATGGAACCAGGAGAGGACGATGGGGGATGTTTGGGGTGGAAACTCCACCAGGAGCCCAATGCTGGGGCGATCGGCGGCGAGGGCCGCGCAGGCAGTCATGATCACCGCAACATGGAGTCCGCAGTGCATCGCAAACCTCCGCCCCAAGTCTGAGACGCAGAAAATTCAGATGCAAGGGTAAATGGTTCAGTCGTCCGAGAGCGGCTTCGTCTTGGTGGGGCCGGCCGTGATCGCGGCCGCCGCCCCCAGGCTGATCTTCAGCCTCCGCACGGATTCGCCACTGAAGCCGAGTTCGTTGCCGCACAGGTCGCGCCGGTCGAAGGAGCGCTTCATCAGGCCTTCGTCGTCGTGCGCGCCGCTGCCCGTCAGGACGTGATGAATCTCGTGCGCCGCCACGCGGCCCAGCGCGCGGCCGACCATTGCTTCAGGCTGGCGGAACCGGCCCTGCCACTCGCCCGCATCCATGGCCTCCAGGACGCGCTGGCAATCGATCTCGACGAAAGGCAACACATGCCCATTGGAGACATGGGTCAAGCCAAGCGGAAGCGCGCGCGATCGGGCCGTCACCCGCGGCGGTGTGCAATCGCCGCGAAACCGAATCACCACCAGCCGGTCGAAGCTCTCCTGGGGCCCGCTCTCCGCGAGACTGCGCCAGGCCAGGTCTACTTCGGCGGATTGCAGAGCCCGCTCCGTCTCCAGGCGGAACTCCCGGCGCACCGCCGTGGATGCGTCGGCAGGAAACTCCGTCAACAGGCCGATGGTTGGGCGTTCCGCCGCCACAGCCAGGCAGGCAGCCATGAATAGCCCGAGTTGGAGTCCACCAAGCATTGGCTTCGTTGGTTACAAGTCTGTGACTAAACAATTGCGATTGCAAGACAAATTTGGTTACAAACGTCCTGAATCGCAGTCCCGTTGAACGGATGCGATAAGATGTGGAGGAACCGTCACAATGCAGGCACTGCTGGACTCGCTTACGCTAGGCTCGCCCGAGTGGATTCTCGCGAATTCGCTGGACCCGGCGCGTCTGCCTGCGCATATCGGCGTCATCATGGATGGCAACGGACGCTGGGCCAACTCGCGCAGCCTGCCGCGCGTGGCCGGTCATCGCGCCGGTGTGGAGCCGGTGAGGACCACGGTGGAGACCTGTGCCCGGCTCGGGGTGGGCTCGCTGACTTTGTACGCCTTCTCGGTGGAAAACTGGAAGCGGCCGCGCACCGAGATTGAAACGCTCTGGCGGCTGCTGCGGTACTATTTGCGCCGCGAGGTGCCACGGTTGATGCGCAACAATATCCGCCTGCGCGCCATCGGGCGCCTGGAAGCTTTAGGCGATACCGTGGGTCGGGAGTTGGACTCCGCCATCGCGGCAACCTCCGGCAATACGGGCATGATCCTGAACCTTGCGATCAACTACGGCGGGCGCACGGAGATCGTCGACGCGGTCAACGCCTTGATCGACGGAGCGAGGGCGGAGGGCACTCTGGACACCCTCACCATCGACGAGGACTCCATCGGCCGTATGCTCTACACCGCCGGGCAGCCTGAGCCTGACCTGCTGATCCGCACATCCGGCGAGATGCGTATTTCGAATTTCCTGCTCTGGCAAATCGCCTATGCCGAGCTCTACATTACGGAGACCTACTGGCCGGACTTCAACCGGACCGCCCTGCTGGAAGCCATCGTGGCCTACCAGAAGCGCGAGCGCCGCTTCGGCGGCATCCGTCCCCCTTCGCAACCGGTGCCGGACGAGTCCTGGCTGGAGGCCGTCAGCCTACCCACACGATGAAGCGGCTTCTTACCGGACTGATCATTACCCCGTTCTTCCTCTTCACGATCCTTTCGGCGCCCGATTGGTTCTTTCTGGCCGCATTGGCCGCAGTCGCATTGTGCTGCTTTTATGAGTACCTCGGCATCGCCGCCGCGCATCTGCCGGGTTTGGAGCCGGACCCGCGCCGCAATCCGGCGGGGTATCTGGCTGGCCTGTTCCTGCTGATTCTGCCGCAGGGGGAAGCGCTCTATCTCACTCTGTTCGCGCTGCTGATCTGGATTCTGGCGCTGCGCGCGAAGAGCCTGGCGCAGATCCTGCCGGTGGCAGCAATGACCGTCTTCGGCGTGATTTACGTCTTCGGATCCTGGCGCTGCGGCGTGGGCCTGCGCGCGATGAGTCCGTGGTGGATGCTGTTCGCCGTGGCCATCAATTGGGTGGGCGATACGTTCGCGTTCTACTTCGGCAAGAACTTCGGAAAGCACAAGCTCGCGCCGGTGATCAGTCCCGGCAAGAGTTGGGAGGGGACCATCGCGTCGCTGGTTTCCACCATGCTTCTGGGCGTCTGGTTCCTGAGCTGGAAGTTCCCGCAGGTGGGCATCGGGCAGGCGCTGCTGTTGTGCGCCGTGGCGAACGTCGCGGGCCAGGTAGGCGATCTGTG
>CAYVDY010000388.1:0-6862 GCA_964450255.1 uncultured Candidatus Solibacter sp.
GTGTAGGCTTCAGGCGGGGGGTGCATGGCGCCGGAGTCGAGCCGGAACGATCCCGCGCCGATAGCCTTCTTCGCGGAATCCGCTAATTCCGGAGCGATTTCGGCGAATAGGCGGTCTCGCTCGATGCGGATCACGCTGGTGAGGCTGGAGATAACGGTTTGGGCGGCGGGCAGGAGGGTGCGCTCGGCTTTGGCGATGATGTTCAGCAGGCCGGACTTGCGCTCTTTGTCGAGGTTCAGGTAAGTGCCGGCGTCCACGAGGGCGCGGGCTCCTGGCGGCAGTTCGAAGTACTCGGCAAAGCGGATGGTGCGCACGGCGCCGGGCCGGAAGGGGAGCGCGAGCGTGAGTTCCGTGCCGGCGGCGGGTACATTGACGAAAGCGCTGACGGGCCGGTAGGAAGGCGCATTGACGCTCACCCGGAAGAGCACTCCGGGGCCCTGGCTGAGCCCGGTGATTTGCAGTGGACGGCTGCCATCGGCCTTTGGCTCACGAAAAACGGCCTGGCCATCTTTGCGGTAAACGGAAATATCCGCCGATTGCGCGATGGCCTGGCCGTAGATATCGGTGACACGGATTACTAGCGCGCCTCCCAGTGGCATGCCTTCCTCCTTTTCCGGTTACCGCTTCCTGACGGTTGCGGCTCGGTTAAGGATAGGTTAGCGCGGTTTGTAGGCGACGCAATCGATTTCCACCTTCATGGTGGGATCGGCGAATGCGACGGCTACGGTGGTGCGGGCGGGGCGCTGGTCGCCGAAGAACTCGGTGTAGACCTCGTTCATGGCGGCAAAGTCGTCGCCGTCGCGCAGGAAGACACCGCAGCGGACGACGTCGCCAAAGCCGACGCCGGCGGCCTTGAGGATGCGTCCGATGTTGCTCAGCGTGATGCGCGTCTCGTGCTGGATGTCGCCGTAGGACATCTTGTCGGTGACAGGATCGATGGGACCCTGCCCCGAGACGTAGACAAAATCGCCGGCGACGACGGCGGGCGAATAAGGCCCGCGCGGCGTCGGCGTTTCGGCCGGAAAGATGCGTTTGATTTCACTCATGGCTGTCTCCTCCGGTCTATGATACTAATCGGTCTTCTTGCGGCGCGTGCGGCGGGGGGCCTCGGCGACGTTGCCGGGATCGGCCTTTTTGCGCACGGTGCGTTTGCGCACGGGCTTGGGTACGTCGATATCGGGCGGGATCTCGCCGGTGGCCGTGGGCTGGCCCTTCACGATGGGCTGCTTGAAGTCGTGCTCGGTGAGCAGGTCTTCTTCGCGAACTTCGCGCTTGACGGGGGCAGAGGGGTAGAACTCTGAGCCGAGGTTGACCAGCAGGCCGCCCTCGTGGCGGGGTTCGAGCTTGACGACGGTCTTGTCCTGGGCGAAGTTGAGGAACTCGTTGAAGCCCTGGTAACCGTAGTTGGCGTGGTCGAAGGTGGGGTACTCTTCCTTCATCCAGGCGCAGAGGTCTTCGGCGGCCTGGCCGCTCTCTTCGAATTCGAGGCGGTGGATTTCGAGGACTTCGCGCAGCAGCGGGAGCGCCTCCACCGGGCTGGGCAGGCTCTTCTCGGGGAAGGTGTGCTTGCGCTCGATGAAGTAGCGTCCGCCGGTGCCTTTGACGTAGACGAGTTCGGACTTCTTCAATCTCTCGACGAAGTCCGAGAAGCTGCGGGCGCCGTAGGCGTTTTCGTTGAAGGTGGAATCGAGCTGCAGCATGGTGGACTTCAGCAGTCCGAGCTGCGGCTGGACGTTGCGGCGCTCCAGAACCTGGAGGGCGCGCTCCACCAGCGGCATGGCGAGGGCCAGATCGAGCGCCGCGGGGCGTGCCTGCGGCGGCTGATCCTTTAATACGGGTTGATCCGTCTTTTCGCGCTCGCGGCGGCGCTCTTCGCGACGCTCTTCACGATCGCGGAAACGCTTTTCCTTGCGCTCGCGGTAGGATTCGCGCTCGCCGCCGCCTGTGAGGAAGCGCTCGCCGGTGCCGCGGTCCAAATTGGCCGAGGACACCGGTCCGCCGGAGGCCGACGCCGGTACCGGCATGGGCATCGGAGCGGAGTGCTCCACGTTCAGCAGCGATTCGAAGCTGACGAATTCGTGGCAGTTCTGCTGGAGGATGGTGGAGGTGAACGCTTTGCCGCCGACGACAAAGACGGTCTTGCCATATTCCTTCAGCTTGTTGACCAGGGGAATGAAGTCGGAATCGCCGCTGATGATGGCGAACGCATTCACGTGGTCGTGGGTAAACGCCATCTCCAGCGCGTCGAGCGCCAGGTTGATGTCGGCCCCGTTCTTGTCGCCGCGCGGCGACGGAATCCGCTGGACCATTTGGACCGCGTTTTCCGCCATCTGCCGCGTGGCGCCCTCCTGACGGCTCCAATTCGCATAAGCGAACTTGGCGACGATGTCCCCGCGCTCTTTGAGAGCATCCAATACGAGCGACACATCGAACTCACGTCGAAGTGTGCTTTTTACGCCGATCTCAATGTTGTCGTAGTCGACAAACACGGCGATGTTCAGTCGGTCTTGCATGTGGTGTAACAAAATCCTAGCAAAATGTTTGAGGGGACCGTCTCCGCACCGTGGCCCATGGTTCAATTCGCAGCGCGGGCGGCACTCTTCACGAATGCCACAACTTCATCCAGCGCGGCGCCGGGCTGAAACACGGCGGCGACCCCCAGCTTCTTCAGGTTTGCGGCATCGTCATCCGGGATGATGCCGCCGACGACTACTAATACGTCGTCCATTTCTTTCTCTTTCAATAGATCCATCACCCTGGGCACAATCGCATTGTGGGCGCCCGACAGGATGCTCAGGCCAATCACCTGCACATCTTCCTGTAAAGCGGCATTGACGATCATCTCCGGAGTCTGGCGCAAGCCTGTGTAGATCACTTCCATCCCCGCATCGCGTAACGCCCGCGCAATGATCTTTGCGCCACGGTCGTGACCGTCGAGGCCGGGTTTGGCCACCAGCACCCGGATCATGGGATCCATGTGTTTCTGGTTACCTCAAGTATAGTCCTATAAAACACTTCGCTCCTGCCACCCTCCGAAGACGCCGCCGAACGTTTGGCAGATTTCGCCGACGGTGGCGTAAGCGCGGACCGCATCCAGGATACACGGAATCGTGTTCTGCGTGCCAGCGGCGGCGCTGCGGAGCGCCTCCAGAGCGGCCTGCACGCGCGCGGCGTCGCGTTGTTCGCGCAGCGCGCGGAGCTTCTCCAACTGAGTCTTCTCTACGGTTGGATCGATCTGAAGCAGTTTGAGTTTCTGATCTTCCTCCTGCGTAAAACGATTGACGCCGACGATCACCTGCCGGCCGGATTCGATCTGGCGCTGATAGTCGTAGCTGGCGTTGGCGATTTCGCCCTGCGGATAGTTGCGCTCGATGGCGGGAATCATGCCGCCCATGGAATCGATGCGTTCCATGTAGGCGAGGGCGCGGCGCTCCATCTCATCGGTGAGCGCTTCGACGTAGTGGGAGCCGCCGAGGGGGTCGGCCACGGCGGTGACTCCGGTCTCGTGGGCGATGATCTGCTGCGTGCGCAGCGCGAGCGTGACGGCCTCCTCGCCGGGCAGGGCGTAGGCTTCGTCGAGCGAGTTGGTGTGCAGGCTCTGCGTGCCGCCGAGCACTCCGGCGAGCGCCTGGACGGCGGTGCGGACCACATTGTTATAGGGCTGCTGCCAGGTGAGGGAGCAGCCAGCGGTCTGGGTGTGGAAGCGGAGTTTCAGGCTGCGCTCGTCCTTCGCGCCGAAGCGGTCCCGCATGACGTTGGCCCAGATGCGGCGGGCGGCGCGGTATTTGGCGATCTCTTCGAAGAAGTCGTTATGGGCGTTGAAGAAGAAGCTGAGGCGCGGGGCGAACTGGTCCACGGAGAGGCCGCGCTCTATGGCCCACTCGACGTATTCGATGCCGTCGCGGAGGGTGAAGGCGAGCTCCTGCACGGCGGTGGAGCCGGCTTCGCGGATGTGATAGCCGCTGATGGAGACGGGGTTGTATTTCGGGACGTGGCGCGTGGCGAACTCGATGACATCGGTGACCAGGCGCATGGAGGGGCGCGGCGGGTAGAGATACTCCTTCTGCGCGATGTACTCCTTGAGGATGTCGTTCTGCAGCGTGCCGTTGAGGTTCTCGTAGGGGACGCCCTGCTTTTCGGCGACGGCCAGGTACATAGCGAACAGCACCGGGGCGGGCGAGTTGATGGTCATCGAGACGCTGACCTGGTCCAGCGGGATGGAGTAAAAGAGCGTCTCCATGTCGGCGAGGGAGGCGATGGAGACGCCGCATTTGCCGACCTCGCCGAGGGCCGTGGGGTCGTCGGGGTCGCAGCCCATCAGCGTGGGGAGATCGAAGGCGACGGAGAGGCCGGACTGGCCTTGTTCCAGGAGGTAGCGGTAACGGCGGTTGGTTTCTTCCGGCGTGGCGAAGCCGGCAAACTGGCGCATGGTCCAGAGGCGGCCGCGGTACATGGCGGGATGGATGCCGCGGGTGTAGGGGAACTCGCCGGGGGCTGGGGCGCCGTAGTGGTTTTCGAGCGGGATGCCGCTGAGTGTGCGGAACTCCGGTGATTTGGACGCGCCCCTGCTCATGGGAATATGTTCCTATAATCGGTGCAGAATGTCACATTACTGGCTGTGGTTCATGCCGGCTTTGTTGTTCGGGGAGGGGCCGCAGGCTAATTTGCGTGAGCTGCTGGAGCGCAGCTCCCAGGTATACGCGAGTGCGGCGCAGGGAGTGTCTGTCCGGGCGACGGTCCTCCAGGATGGCGCCGCCGGGGAGCGGGGGCTGACGGCGAGTAACCAGGTCCGGGTGGTGCGTTCGGAAACCGCGTCGCTGTTTGAGTTTCGGACTACTCGATATCTGTGGATCGCGGATGCACAGAGAGCGCTGACCTGGAATCCAGACTCCGGACGCTATTTCGTGACCACGGAGGATGGACGGGACCGGAAGCTGATCGCGGGGTACATCGATTACTGGTACCGGAGGGTGTGGGGGCGCTTTGCGAATCTGTCGAAACTGGAGGCGGAGTTCCGGCAGACGGGGACGGAGAACGTGAGAGGAGACGGCCGGAAGATTCAGTGTGCCGTCGTGGACGTGATTCCATCTGACCCCAGGGAGACATGGAGAGAGCGGCTGTGGATTGAACCAGAGACGGGGCTGATCTGGAGGTCGAACATGACGTGGCCGCCGCGCCCGGGGTTTCTGGGCTCGGTCCAGACGATTCAATTCGAGGAGCTCCGGACCGGGCCGCCGCCGGCGGACTTTGCGGCATTCGTTCCGCCTAGAGGCAGCCGGCGCAACAAGACGCTGATGCGCCCTCCGTTCGTGGAGGCTGTCCCATAGCGCGGCCAGCCTACAATGGGTGTAGATGGACGAAAAGGCATTCAACGAGCCGCGGCTGGCTCTCAATCGGATTTATACGAAGACGGGCGACCAGGGGGATACGCACCTAGCCAGCGGGGAACTGGTGCGGAAGGACTCTCCGCGGCTAGAGTGTTACGGCACGGTGGACGAGCTGAACTCGTTTGTCGGGATGGCTGTGATTTCGGCCAGCGAGCATGCCGCGTTGGGGGAGTTGAGGACGATTCTGGTGCGCGTGCAGCATGAGCTGTTCAATCTGGGGTCGATTCTGGCGACCACGCCCGAGAAGGTGCATCCGAAGCAGCCGCGTGTGACCGAGGCGGACATCGAGCAACTGGAAGCGGAGATCGACCGCATGAACGAGGGGCTGCCGGCATTGCGCAGCTTCATCCTGCCGGGCGGGTCGCGGATCAATGCGGAGCTGCACGTTTGCAGGACGGTTTGCCGGCGGGCGGAACGGCTGCTGGTGACGGCGACGCACGAACTGGAGATCGATCTGGTGAACGTGCGGTATCTGAACCGGCTGAGCGATGCGTTCTTCGTTTGGAGCCGCTGGGCGAATGTGGCATTGGGGGTGGGCGAGATGCTGTGGTCGCCGAATCTGTCGGCGTCGGCGAGCAGGGGATGAAGCGATGATCTGGATCATATTGCCGCTGATGCTATGGGGAGCGCCGCCGAAGCCGGCCGAGCCGGCGGAGGGAGCGCGGCTCTACCAATCCTATTGCGCGTCGTGCCATGGCGCTGACGGCAGCGGCGGCGGGCCAGTGGCGGACGCGCTTGTCATGCGGCCGTCCGACTTGCGGAAGTTGTCGTTGAAGAACGGCGGCAAGTTCCCTGTGTACCGCGTGGTCAAGATGCTGGGCGGGGCTGATGAGATCGGGGCGCATGGCGGAAAACAGATGCCGGTGTGGGGTCCTTCGTTCCGGGAGACTTCTCCAAAAGATCAGCAGTTGGCGGACCGGGTAAAGCGGCTCATAGCGTTTCTGGAGTCGATTCAGGAAAAGCCGTCGAAGTGACCCGGTAATCCACTCGGGTGGAGTGCGCGGTGCGTCAGCGCTCTGAAATAATGCAGTGGTATCATGCACGCACAAGGAGTCATCCGGCATGCAGCTTAGGGTATTGTCATTCGTGCTGGCGGGCGGCAAAGGAACGCGCCTCTATCCGCTAACGAAGGAGCGCGCCAAGCCGGCGGTGCCGTTCGGCGGCCAGTATCGATTGGTGGATTTCGTGCTCTCGAATCTGGTCAATTCGGGCATCCACAGCATATACGTGTTGATCCAGTTCAAGAGCCAGTCGCTGTTGCAGCACCTGCGCGACGGCTGGGAGTTTTCCGGCATTCTGAAGGACCGTTACATCATTCCGGTGCCCGCCCAGATGCGTTCTCCGGGCGAGAGCTAGTATCCCGGAACGGCAGACGCCATCTATCAGAACTTGAATCTGATTGAGCAATCTGATCCGCATGTGGTGGCCATCTTTGGCGCCGATCACATCTACCGCATGAACCTCCGCGAGATGAT
>CAYVDY010000389.1:0-6857 GCA_964450255.1 uncultured Candidatus Solibacter sp.
CGAAGCCCTGGCTAATTCATAGGGTGGTGCAGTTACCGCCACACTTCCGGCCAGGTCGCGCGCATCTCGAAGAATTGCATCGTGGTCCACACTATGCGGCTCGTCGAAATTGGTCCGCGCACGGACATCCAACGGGAGGGGCGACAGATCGATGTAATAGTGATCCAGATTCAAGACCGCCGCGCCCATCCGGGACGACAGCCAGCGAGCCAGCTCACTCTTACCAGAACACGAGGGCCCGGCGATGCCCATCAATCTCGTCGCCGGCGGCGGGGTCATCAGGCCCGCGCCGCCGTCTGCATCGAAGCGACCGGAGGAGGCGGCGGAGCCTGCAACTTGACACTCACCAGCTTGGAGACCCCTTGTTCCTGCATGGTGACGCCGTACAGCATCTCTGCCGCTTCCATCGTCTTCTTCGCGTGGGTAATCACAATGAACTGCGTGTGCGCAGCCATATCTTTCAAAAGGTTCGCCAGCCGCCCCACATTGGCTTCATCCAAAGGAGCGTCTACTTCATCGAGTATACAAAAAGGGCTCGGCTGATAGTAGAAAATCGCCATCAACAGCGCCACTGCCGTCAGCGCCTTCTCGCCGCCGGACAGCAGCAGAACGTTCTGCAGCCGCTTGCCAGGAGGCGAGGCCACAATCTCGATGCCCTGGTCGAGCGCGTCGCCTTCGCCCGTCAGCCGCATCTCGCCTACGCCGCCGCCGAACAGCGTCCGGAACATGTCCTTGAACTTTTCGTTGATCACCGCGAAGGCCTCCACGAAACGCTTGCGCGACTCCGTGTCGATCTCCGAAATGGCCTTCTCCGTGTCGCGGATCGAATCCAACAAATCCTGCCGCTGCGTGTTCAGGAAATCGTAGCGCTGCTGCGATTCCTGATACTCCGTCAAAGCCTCCGGGTTCACCGGCCCCAGCGCGTCAATCCGCTTCCGCAACTCCGATACGCGCTCTTCGGCGTCGGATACGGTCATCTCGTCCAGCTCAACCACCGGCGCCGCTTCCCCGCCCTCGGCCGGCGCCGCGGTGATCGCCGCAGCCAGTTCCGCCACCGGGATGTCGAGATCCTTGCGGCATGTCTCGTCCAGGAAAGAAAGCTGGCTCTGCCGCCGCACCAGGTCGATCTCGATCTGGCCCCGCTTGTCCTGCGCCTCGGCCGACGCCGCACGGATCGCCTTGATGGCCTCTTCGCCCTCTGTCAGCGCTGCCCGCTGCGCCGTCTCCAGCTCAGTCAGCTCGGCCACCACCCTCTCGAAGTGCCGTTGCTCGTCTCCAAGAGTCGTGCCCCGCTCTTCCAGTTGCAGGTTGTTTTCCAGCAGCCGGTTGCGCGCCACGCCCAGCCGCTCCATCTCGGCGGAGATGTTCTGCCGCCGGTTGGCGACCTCGCGCATCTGGTGATCCAGCCGCGAAAGGGCATTCTCCACGCCGCGCCGCCGCTCTTCCAGTCCGGCCAGTTCCACCCGCAACACCGAGTGCTCCTCGGCCAGCGAGTTCACCTGACTCTTGATCTCTTCCAGCAGGCTCCGGCCCTCTTCCAGCGCGCTCTCCACCGTCGAACGCTGCTGCTCTTTCTCCTCCACCTGCGCCTGCTTCAACTCGCGCTGCTCGCGGCTCCGCGCCGCGTCGCGCGTCAGCCGTTCCAGTTCGCCGCGCGAAAGCGTCAGCTTCTGGCTGGCACGGTGGAACTCCTCGGAGATCTTGCGCATCTCCTGATCCAGAACCAGAGTCTCCTTCTCCTGCCTCTGCTGTTCCGTCCGCAGCCGCTCCAGATCCTCAGCCAGAGTCTGGATCTCCAGCTCGAGCTCTTCCAGCGAAGCCTGCGTCGTGTTCAACGCGTTCTGCCGAGCCTGGAACAGACCCGTGATCTCGCGCAGCTCACGTTTCAGCGCCAGCGGGCCCGTGCCCGTCTTCTTGCCACCGCTCACCGCATGGCCGCTGTAACACACGCCGTCCGAGAGCAGGAAGAAGATGTCCGGGTACATCACCGCCAGCCGCTGCGCCGCCTCCCGGCTCTCCGCCAGGAAACACCGCGCCAGCCTCGGCAGCAGCGCCGCCGGAGCATTCGTCAAACCGTTCGTAAACCGGATCCCGTCACTCAGCCGGCCAACGATCCCAGTCTCGGGACCGATGGCCGGTTCATGTACGGGGGAGGAAACAACGACAGAACTGTCGCTGTTGAGATGAGGCTCCACCAGGAACGTCGCGCGCCCGTCCAGGTCGCCACGCAGGACATCGATACCCCGCTGGGCATCCTCCCACGTCTTCACGACGACGTATTCCAACTCCTCGTGGAGAAACTCTTCCGTGGCCTTCTCGAACTTCGGATCGATCAGCTCGACGAAGTCCGCCAGCACGCCCGCGGGCTTCAGCCCATGCGCCTGCCCCTGGTCCACGGCCGTAAATAAACGCTTTACTGTTTCCGTCGTATATGCGCGATGCGAAAGGATTTCCTCAAGCGAATCGCGCCGCGCCCGCAACCGTGACGTCTCGTTCTTCAGGTTGTCGAGCTGCCGCCGGGTCTCCTGCGCCATCGCCCGGCGCTGCTGCAATTCGGCGTCGCACCGCTTGCGATTCTCCTGGATGGTCTCCAGGTCATTCTGCCGCGCGGCGATCTTCGCGGCGAACTCAGCCTTGCCCGCATCCAGCCGGGTGATGTCGGCCACGGCCGTCTCTTCGTCCTTCTGGACTCGCGCCGTGTCGCGCTCGATGCCGCTCAGGTAGGTGTCGATCTGCCCCACCTGGTTGCGCAACTGCGAAGACTCGCCCAGCAGCCGCACTACCTGCTGCCGGTACTGTTCCAAGCCGCGCTCCCGCTCGCGGAGCTGGCTCTGCAGCGTTTCCTTCTCTTCGTTCTTTGCCTGCAAGCGCGCACGGGAATCGCCGGCCTGCTCCTGCAACTCAGTCAGTTGCGCGGTTAGATTGACCCGTTCCTGCTCCAGCGCTTCCAGCCGCTTGCAGAGATCTTCCGTATCCGTCTCGCCCTGCTGCAACCGCCCGTCGATGCTGCCGATCTGCTTCGCCTGCGATTCCATCAGCCCGCGCGTGCGTTCCGCTTCGATCCGCACTTCGGCCAGCCGCTTGCGGCCCTCGGTCAGATTCGCTTCCGTCTGATAGAAGCTCTCGCGCGCCGCGGAAATCGACGTTTCCCGCTCGGCCACCTGCGTGTGCAAATCCTGGTAGTGCCGCGTGGCCTCGCCCAATTCCAGCGCAACACGCGTCGCTTCCCGGTCCAGCAGCCGGTACCGGCCCGTCAGCGCCACCCGCAGTTGCCCGTCCAGTTCGCCCTTCAACTCCTCATAACGCTTGGCCTTGCCGGCCTGCCGCTTCAGCGAGTTCACCTGCCGCGAAACTTCTTCCAGAATGTCGAAGACGCGCGTCAGATTCTGCTTGGCGCCTTCCAGCTTCGCTTCCGCCAGCCGCCGCTTCGTCTTGAACCGCGAGATCCCGGCCGCTTCTTCAATCACGGCCCGCCGGTCCAGCGGCTTGGAGCTCAGGATCTGGCCGATCCGCCCCTGCTCGATGATCGCGTAGGATTCCGGCCCCAGCCCCGTACCCAGGAACAGGTCCTGAATGTCGCGCAGCCGTGCCTGCTTGCCGTTGATCAGGTACTCGCTCTCACCCGAGCGGAATAGCCGCCGCGTGATGGTGATCTCCTGCTCTTTGCCCTGCGACTGGAGTGAAAAACCGTTCGTGTGGCCATTGCCGTTGGAATGGCCGTTGCCGTTCGTCTTGACGGCGCCATCTTCCAACACTTCGACCTTGGTATCCGCATTCGCCTCAGCAGCCGCTGCCCGTGCCTGCTTGAGCGCTTCCAGCTTCGCCCCCGGCAGCGTAATGCTGCCGTTCGGATCGACCAGCACCATGCTTACCTGCGCCATGCCGAGCGGCTTGCGGTCGCGCGTGCCGGCGAAGATGACGTCTTCCATGCGCGCGCCGCGCAGGCTCTTGGCCGATTGCTCGCCCAGCACCCAACTGATGGCATCGCTCAGATTGGACTTCCCGCAGCCGTTCGGGCCGACAACAGCGGCCACGCCACGCCCCGGGAACCGCATCTCGGTTCGGTCACAGAAGGACTTGAAGCCCTGGATTTCAACGCGCTTGAGAACTAGCAAAGGCGCCATCCTTTCGACGGAGTGCCAGTGATACGGCGCATACCTTTCTAGGCACGGCCAACTCGGGGGGGATTGATTCCAAGATTACACCGGTTCTCTCTCCTGCGCAAGTGGTAGACGAGATTTTGTGGCGAGGTTTCTGCAACCACTAGATTTAGTAGGTTGGCCCTCGCCTATCCAAGTGTGATAGAACACAGGCATGAGCGATAACCTATTGAGCCGGCGCGCGCTGCTTGCAGCGGCCACGCCCTTGATCCTGAAACCGGAACTGGTGCGCGGCAGCCAGCGAAACTCGGCCGTGCGGCTCGCCCTTTTCGGCTGCGGCGGACGTGGCACCGGCGTCGCGCAATCCTTCGTGGCCAACACCCCGGCGCACGTCACTGCGCTCGGCGACCTGTACCCCGACGCCCTGGCGCACGGCAAGGACGCCCTCGACACCTCCGCGGCGAAGGTCGGCAAGCCCGGCATAGATAAGAAGATGCTCTTCAGCGGCAGGAAGTCGCTGGACGAACTGCTGGCCTCCAATGAGATCGACGCCGTTTACATCGCCACCCCGCCCTACTTCCACCCCGAACATCTGGAGAAGGCGGTCGCGTCCGGCAAGCATGTCTATTGCGAGAAACCGGTAGGCGTGGACATGGCCGGCTGCAAACGGGTCATGAAGGTGGGTCAGAAAGTGGGCGCGAAGCAAAGCGTCGTCATCGGCTTCCAGCTCCGCCACGCGCCGCCCTACATGGAACTCGTGAAGAAGGTGCAGTCCGGCGCCATGGGTCAGATGGTCTGCGGCCTCTCCCACTACTACGCCGGCGCCATCGAGCGCCCCGACTGGCCCAACGCCTCGCCCCAGGAAAAGCGCCTCCGCAACTGGATCTTCGATAAGACCATCAGCGGCGACATCCTGGTGGAGCAGAACATCCACCTCATCGATGTGAACAACTGGATCCTCGGCGCCCACCCTGTCTCCGCCCAGGGAACCTGCGGACGCAAGGGCCGCCGCGACAGCGGTGATTGCTCCAGCCACTTCAACGTCAACTACACCTATCCCGGCGACGTCCATATCACGGTCACCTCCACGCAATTCATTGAGGGGTCATGGGATGTCGCCATGCGCTACTTCGGCACCGAAGGCGGCGCGGAGATGAAGTACGACGCCCCGGTCCGCATCACCGGCCGGCGCCCCTGGGACGCACCCGGTGTCGGCGTGCCGGTTCAGAACCAGGGCCAGGCCGCGGCCGCCGGTGCCTTCAAAGGCGCCATCGAGGACGCTGACGCCGAAAAGGAGCGCCGCTTCATCGAGAGCATCGTCAACGCCAAGCCCCTGAACGAGGTCGCCCAGGGCGCCGAATCGGCGCTCAGCGCCATCCTAGGCCGCACAGCGGCTTACACGGGCCGCACCGTCACCTGTGACGAGCTCATGAAGTCCGACGAAGCCTGGGACTTCCGCCTCTAAATTTCCACATTCGGCCGCCGGGAGTTTGGCTTTCGGCGGCACCACCACCAACTCCGCATCACTGATTGGCTGCCAATGAAACGCGCCGCTGCACCAGGGATACTCCACAGCGCGCCCCACCAAGGCTAGCGCCGAACACCCGGCGAACGCTCAGGACAAATCTGGAAACATGCTGAGCGTCCCCCGCTTCTAGCGGACCAGCAAACTCGGCCACTCCGGCTTCCGCTTTTCCCGATGCGCGTTCACGCCTTCCCGGAAATCCGCCGACCGCAGCGTCCGCTCCGTGTACTCATTCGAAAGTCGCCCCGCAGTCTCCCAGCTCATCTCCCGGCTCTTCTGCACAAAATCCAATCCCCGCCGCAGCGTCTCCTGGCTCGCATACGCCAGTTGCCGCGCCGTCGCCGTCGCCCGGTCGTCCAGTTCCACCGCCGGCATCACCTCATGCACCAGCCCATACTGTTGTGCATCGTTCGTCCCGAACACCCGCCCCGTCAACGACAACTCCACCGTCCGCCGCTCACCGATCGCAAGCGCAACAGCCCGGTGGATTACAAACGGCCAGTGCCCCACCCGGATCTCCGTTAGACCAAACTGCGTGCCCTGGGCCGCCAGCACCACATGGCAGTTTGCCAGCAAGCCCACCCCGGCCCCCACCGCAGCACCCTGTACCGCCGCCACAATCGGCTTGTGGTAGTGCATGCCAAATGTAAACAATTGCTCGTGAATCTCGCTCAACTCCGGACCGTTCGGCATCAGCAGCTCGTGCACTTCCAGTCCGCTGCAGAAGGCAGGCCCGCTCGCATCCAGCAATACACATCCCACCGTTCGATCCTTGCCCGCCTCCCGCAAAGCCCCAACTAGTTCATGGCAAATGGATTCGTCCAACGCGTTGCGCGTCTCGGGGTTGTTCAGCGTCAGGCGCAGAACGCGCTCCTCGCGGGTGATCATCAGGTAACTCATGGGCGTTGCTCCATTTTACGGCATCCACCCCGCTCCAAATCCGCACCAACTCCCTAAAAGATTTCTGAACCCTTCCTCATACTTGAATAGTCCGTATGGTTGGGAGCCTTGTCTTCCTTTCGTCAGCTCTTCGACATCCCTCTGTCCGCTGAGGGGACTCCCCCGGTGGAGTCTTCAGGAGGGGAACCGTGTCCAAGGTTGGAAGTGTAATTTAGGAGATGGTGCAGTGAAAGAAAAAGGTGTTGTGAAATGGTTCAACGCCGCGGAGGGCTACGGCCTCCTGTCGCCGCCCCCCGGGGAGGGCCGTCTCTCTTCCCTCCAGCGCATACCGC
>CAYVDY010000390.1:0-6843 GCA_964450255.1 uncultured Candidatus Solibacter sp.
CCGCGCCGGACATGCCTTTCGCCTTTTCGCTGGCTGGGTACCGCCGGCGCGTCCCCGATACAGCACTAACGGCTATCGACCACTGGCGCTGACGACCAGTGATTCGATGCGGCGCGATGGCCGGCACAACGTCGGGCCTGGCACCAGTCTTCTCACGACATCGCGACTTTGCGGGAGTTAAGTTGCTCAGAACCCGACTTCGGTGACAGAATGGAGCCATGAAGCGTCCATTTGCGGCTAGCGTTTGGCGGGAAGGCGACTGGTACGTCGCTCAATGCCTTGAGCTAGATGTCGCTAGCCAAGGTGAAACCGAGACTGAAGCATTGGCCAATCTCAAGGAAGCTTTGGAACTCTACTTCGAGCCGCCGCAGGCAACCCGTCCTCCTCTCTTGAGGACCGTTGAGGTTGAGGTTGGGGCGGCTTAGTCCGCAGCCATACCGCGAGGTCAAGCGTCGTCTTGAATCCGCAGGCTTCGTAGAGACCAGCCAAAAGGGAAGTCACGTGAAGTTCGTTCGGCGCACTGAGTCATTCGTCGACACCGCAATCGTTCCGAAAAAAAATAGAAATACCAGTTGGGACGCTGCGCAGCATTCTCAGTCAGGCGCACATCGATCTCGAACAGTGGGAAAGGCTCTGAGCACTAGTCGACTGGTGTGGTGTCACATGGTTCAAGGCTATGAAGAGTTCTTTGTCCATTGACGAATACGATCTGGTGCGGTTCTTCAGCGCCCTTCCAACGCAGCTGGATGAGGGAGATCCTTGGGAATACAACGATTCAGCCTATGAGGCGTCTGATTCGCAGCTGCATCTTTCCTTCGCGATTGCCCCAGCGGTGAAGGACGTTAGAATTCTCGTGACCATCGGCGGAACTTGCGTCTATGAGTTCAACGCCATGGGTATCGCCGACGTTAGTTATCGCACCGAAAAGGGTCGCGAGTCTTTGGAAATTGTCGTCGCATCCAACCACTCGGTCTGGCTCACCGTGAAGCCACAAATCTCGATACGTCAGAGCGTTGGCGAGGATTGAGCGGACCGGTAACGATCAACGGCGTAGTGTTTACGAACCGCGCCGGCCGCGCCCGCGCAACAGATTCTTCCTCGAAAGCAGCATTCCTGGAAACAATTTAGGCCGCGCCGCCAATGCCTTTTGCAGCGGCGGTGGTCTGTCGACCGTCCACGAGAAGTGAGGCTACCGACCATGACGTCATGGCTACACCGAGGTTGGGAACCTGGGTGCGCCCGCGAGTGTCGAACTAGCTATGGCTCTACGGCAGTTGGTAAACATCGGGATAGCCGCTTCGTTCTCGCTGCTCTCGCCTCTCTTGAACGTAGTCGGAGGCGAGACACTGTGTTGGAAGATTGCCGGTGTGTCAGCGGTGTGTGAGCAGAAGAAGGAAACGAGGCGATTCTTTGTCCACCTGGAACCCTGCTATTTGCCTCCGAGTGGGGGGAGAGGCTTCCACCTAAACGGAGAGGACTTCGATACAGTGTTGCGATATTTTGGCGCCAACGGGCCCAATCAGATACTGGGCAAGTGGTTCGCTTCCCCTTCGACGTTGGGGGCCTCCCGTGCGGGCCTTAGCCTGCTTGCTCTCGCTCAAAAAGCGCCGGCGAACAAGTCCGTTAGTTCGCAGGTCATTTACGAACGAGCGGCGCTGGCATTGAGCAGGTTCCAGGTGCCGGACTATTCCGATCTCAACCCACTTGTGGTGTTGAAAGCGTATGAGGCCGCCTTCGACTGCGGGAAGACGCTCTCCAAGCCCCGGATCATGTCAAACAGCAAGACGATGTCTACCTTAGGATGGGGCGCAAATCCAGAATGGCTCATGCAATTCTGCGGGCGGGTGTCGCAGCTGAGTCGCGGTCAGGTGCGCGTTCGCCGGATCGACTGTGGAAAAGACGAGATGGGAAGTTCATGTACCGGACATGGGCCTCAGTGTGAATATGAGGAGCTTGTGGCGGTGAGCTTATCAGGGAGGAAACTTCGTTTCAATCTGGGCTATAGAGACACCTACCCTGTAGTCCCAAAGGACCAAGACGGTTGCACGTTTGCTGAGTACTGGCGGAAATGAAGTGCCAACCGGTTCTGCAGCCCGGCGAAACCGACGCCGCCCTGTAGCAAAAATCCTTCTGTTGAATCTGCTTGTGACTGAGCGACGTAGCCGTCGTCGCGATTGTCGCGAGCCGGTCCCGAATCGTCCCGGCTCAATGGGGCTTTGGCGTAATCTCGCACTCTGGAGGTTCCCACTTCGCGCCGAAGACCGACGCCACGGTCTCCTCATGCTTGAAAAGCGGCGTTCCCGGAAACAACTTAGGCCGCTCTGCCGCTGCCTTCCGGAGCGCCCCCCGCACCAACCCCTCACCGACCCAGCGTCCGCCCCAACTCCGCCTGCGCCAGCCGCAATCCCAACTGCGCCTCCAACTGCTGCGACTCCGCCTCGGCCAGCGCCGCCGCCGCCTGCTTCCGGGCCAGCAGCGTGGCCAGCCCCAGTTCCACCTGGTCCGCCCCGATCCGCTGCGCCTCCCGCCGCACCGCCACCGCGCGCTCCGCCACGCGCACCAGATCCTGGATCCGCTCCACCTTGCGCCGCGCCTTCTCCACGTCGATCGAGACGCGGTTGCGCAGCCGGCGGAGGTTCTCCTCGGCCTGTTCCCTCTGAAGCTCCCGCTCGCCCACCTGCGCCGCGCGCTTCCCCCAATCGAAGATATTCCACGTCATCCGCGCGCCGAACGTCCCATTGTTGCCGGGCAGAAACGGCACGCCGCTTTGAAACGCGTAGGCGCCGAAAATCCCGATCTCCGGCAGGAAATCCGCGCGCGCCGCGCCCACTCCGTGCCCCGCCTTTACCACCGTCTCCTGTGCCGCCTGGACCTCCGGATTCCTCTGCAGCGCCTCCGCAATCATCACCGGCAGCGCACTTAGATCCACCGCCGCCACCTCCGGCGCCACCAGATCCAGAGTCGTTTCCAGCGGCAGGCCCAGCAGATCATTCAGCTCCGTGCGCAGATCCGCCACCTGCATTTCGGCGGTCAGCAGACCGTTCTGCGCCTCCAGCATACGAGCCTCGCCCTCCAGCGCCTTCACCTCCAGCGCCGCGCCCGTCTCCACCGCGTCGCGCGATTCCCGGCGCGCCTCTTCTGCCGCTGCCAGCTTGCGGCGCGCGGCGGCGATGCGCCTGTCGAGAATCAGCACGCCGAAAAACGCCTCCTGCGTTTTCAAGCCGATCTCGTTCTCGGCCCGGCGCCGGTCCTGGTCCGCGATGCGGATGTCGGCCTCGGCCGCCCGCGTGCCCTCGCGGATCTTCACCAGTTGCGTCACCGGCTGGCTGATCGTGGTCATCATCAGACCAAGCGTGCGTTCTCCCTGGATCAACATCAGATCCTCGCCGGGCAGCGGCCCCAACTGCGGGATCGTGCCCAGGTAGCCCTTCGGGATGTACACGTTCTGCAGTGCGCCGTTATAGGCGACATAGGAGTCGTTGCTGATCCCCGGCAATCGGTTCGCGCGCATGGCGTCCCGCCGTTTCTCGTTCTCCTTCACTTTGAGCTGCGCGAGCTTGACCACCGAGTTCTGCTTGCGCGCCAGGGCGACCGCGTCGTCCAGAGTCATCCGCCGCGCCTCGGCGGCCTGCGCGGAGCCCATAGACAGAAGCCCCAGCAACGCCAGCAACGCGACGGCCGGTCTTCTACTCGCCCCTCGACTCTCGCTCACCACATACAGCACCGGCACCACGATCAGCGTGAAGAACATCGAGACAATCAGCCCCACCGCCAGCACGCTCGCCAGCGGCGACCACAAGCTCGATCCCGAAGCAATCATGGGAGTCACGCCCACCGCCGCCGCGGCTGTCGTGAGGAAGATCGGCCGCAGCCGGCGCTCTCCCGCCTCCAGCGCGGCAGCCTGCAACTCAACGCCGGCGTGGCGCCGCTCGTTGATGTACTCGACGAGGATAATCGCGTTCCGCACCACCACGCCCGAAAGGCTGATCAGCCCCATGAACGCGGTGAAGCTGAACGGATTGCCCGTCACCAGCAGGCCCAGCACGGCCCCCGGCACTGCCAGCGGAATCGACATCATGATCACCATCGTTTGCGAGGGTGAGCGGAACTGGAACAGCAGGATCAGGAAGATCGCCACAATGCTCACACCCATCACAACCTTCATCTCACCGAAAGTCTCCAACTGCCCCTCCACCTCCCCGCCATACTCGATGCGGTAGCCGGACGGCAGCGGCAGCGCGTCGATCTTCGGGCGCGCCGCTGCCAGAATCGCCGAGGGCAGGTCATGCTCGCCGCTGATCGCCAGCACGGTCAAAGTCCGCACCCCGTTGCGGTGCAGAATCCGGCTGGCGCGCCACTCCGGCTGCACCGTGGCCACGCTGCGCAGCGGCACCCGCGCGCCGGTGAGAGTGCTCACCACGTAGGAGTCCGACACATCTTCGAAGCTCTTTCTGTAGTTCTCGCCGAGCCGGAGGATTACCGGAACGTCCCTGTCGCCCTCCCAGAACGTCGTCACGTTCATGCCGCTGAAGCCCCCCGCCAGTTGCATCGCAATGCCGGCATTGCTCATGCCCAGGCGATTGGCAACTTCCTCATCCACGCGCACGCCCAAGTCCCAGGCGTCCTCGTGGAAGTCGTGATAGACATAATCGGAACCCGGCGTCTTGCGCAGAATCTCCTGCACCTGCGCACCGAGCTCCTTCAGCCGCACCAGATCCTCCGGACCGTCATGCGAGGAAATAATCCGCGCCTCGATGGGCGCGTGCATCGGCGTGCCCTGCTCCAGCTCCCGCACAATCACTCTCGCCTCCGGCGCGACGGAGCGCAGGTCGTCCCGCAGCTTGTAGACGAAGGCCGCCGTCGGCTTCTCCTCTCTGGTATTGACCAGCACCTGGGCGTAGTTCTTCGTCGGGAATTCGGGATCCACGTTGTAGTAGAACCGCGGAGCGGATTCGCCGACGAACGTGGAAAGATCCTTCACCAGCGGCTGCCCGCGCAGGTACTTCTCCACCCGCCGCGCCGCCGCGTCGGTGGCGTCCAGGCGCGCACCCTCCGGCAGCCAGAGATGCACGACGAATTGCGGCCGCTCGGCCGTTGGGAAGAAGCGCTCCGGCACGGCCTTCACCAACAGCAGCACGCCGATCGCAAACGCCAGCCCGCCGCCAATCAGTGTGAGCGCCTTGTGCCGCATGGCGACGACGATCGCGGCGTTGTACGACGTTTGCATCAGGTCCAGTACGCTGAACTTCTTCTTGGTTGTCTCCTGCGAGTGCAGGCCCTTCCGGATGAAGAAGTGGCAGAGCCACGGCGTCAGCAGCATCGCCACCACGAACGAGCAGGTCAGCGCCACGGTCACGGCGATCGGCAGCGCCTGGATGAACTCGCCCACCACCCCGGTGATCATCAGCATCGGCAGGAAGGCCGCGATGATCGTCGCCGTGGCCGTCAGCACCGGCACCACCAGCTCGGTAGCGCAGCGCCACGCGGCCACCTCGCGATTGACGCCCTGATCCAGCAGTTCCACATAGTTGTCGGCGATCACGATCGCGTCGTCCACCACCATGCCCAGCACCACGATCAGCGCCGCAATCGAGACCTGGTGCAGTTCCACGTGCAGCATGTTCAGCACGGCAAAAGTCGCCGCCACCGTCACCGGAATCGCCAGCGACGCAATCAGCGCCACGCGGAAAGGCAGCAGCAGCAGGGTCACCAGGATCACCGACGCGATGGCGATGCCGAACTCCCGGATGAAGTGGCTGATACGGTCCTCCACCACGGCCGGCTGATCCGCCACGATGTCCACTTTTAAATCCGGCGGCAGGGTCTGCCGCACCCGCTCCAGTTTGGCGCGCAGCTCATCGCCGAAGTCGACGATATTGTTGCCCTCCAGCATCTCCACCGAGACCATCAACGCCGGCTGCCCGTTGAAGCGGCACAACGTGCGCGGCTCGCCCTCCACGCGGGTCACATCGGCCAGGTCGCCGATGTACACCGGCTGCCCCGTGCTCGACATGTCGATCATCACGCGGCGGATCTCGTCCTCGCTTTGAAACAGGCCGGAGGTCTTCAGCGGCACGCTGCCGGCGCGCGTCTCCAGCTCGCCGCCGAACTGCACCACATTGCGCCCGCGCAGCGCCTGGATCACCTTCAACGGCGAGAGCGCATACTGTGCCACGCGTTCCATCGAACTCGTGATGCGGATCTCCTCCTTCTGCTCGCCGATCCGCGAAATCTTGGCCACCGCCCGCGAAGTCCGGAACACGTCCTCAATCCGCTGGGCGTACGTCTTCAACTGCTGGTAATCGTAGTTGCCGCCGTGCAGCGCCAGCAGCATGGCCACCGTGTCGCCAAAATCGTCCCGCACCGCCGGGCCCTGCACTCCATCGGGCAGCGACGTCAGCGTCAGCTCGATCATCGCGTGCCGCAGCTTAGACCAGAACAGATCGGGCTGCTGAATATAATCCTCCAACTCCACGTTGATCACCGCCACATTGTTGCGGCTGGTAGACCAGGTCTTCCCCTTGCGCACCTCGGAGAATCGGAACAGGCGCTCCTCGATCTTGCGCGTCACCTGCTTCTCCACCTGCTCCGCCGTCGCGCCGGGATACAGCGCCACCACCAACCCGGTCCGGATGGTGATCTTCGGATCCTCGCGGCGCGGCATCGTCATCAGCGCGTAGATGCCCGAACCGAATACCGCCGCCGTCAGCAGCAGCGTCACCTGCGGGTAGCGCAGGGCGGCCTTCACCGGGTTCATTGCGCGGCCTCCACTTGAACCAGGGCGCCATCGCGCAGTTTCTGCTGTCCGGCGATGACGATCTGATCCGTGGCCGCCACCCCGCT
>CAYVDY010000391.1:0-6839 GCA_964450255.1 uncultured Candidatus Solibacter sp.
CCGGCGGCCGCACCGAGGACCGGTCATTCACTATCCGCGTCGAGGAGCGCTGACCTGTGCCTGACTACATCGGCAACATCGCGGTTCCGGAGATCGTGCCGTCGGGAGTGTTTCCGCTCGTGCCGGACTACCCGCACGGCCGCGCGCAGGCGCACGAGGTTGTCGTGCACCAGTTCGGCTCCGGCAACGCGAAGATCGAACAGCGATTCTTGCTCGGTACGGGCGCCAAGCAGTTCACTGTTCGCAAAGCCTGGCTGCGCGATCCTGACCGAATCGCCCTGCGCAACTTCTGGGAGACGAAGTACGGTCCTTACGGCGCGTTCACCTACAACGCACCCAACGACGACGGCCTCGGCACCACAGCATACACCTGTCGCTTCGCCAACGAGCCGCTCTCCTGGGAGATGCTCACCGACGCTGTGTGCGCAATCGGCGTCACGCTCATCGAGGTCTCGTCCTCTTCATGCGCGTATACGCTGAACCAGACGGTGACGCGATTCCCACCGCAGGCGCTAAAGGATGCCCTGCTCTCGCAGGTCCAGCAGATCATCCCGCTCATCAAGATCCAGCCGCTTGAGCCGGGGTATCCCGCAATCCATCTGTCCGACCGCCGCTGTACGGTGGGCGGCCAACTCTACCACGCACGCCTGCTGGAGTTTGACGGCATCTCGCAGGGCATGGGTAACGAGGCCGACGCGGCGCAGTTTTCATTCGGGAACGCCGACCGCGTCATGCGCGATCTGACCAACGACGCCGACCTGTACCGAGCCACGTTGGAGTTCTCCCTCTTTCACATCGGTACTGGCATCAAGCTCGATCTCTGGAAGGGCGAGATCGTCAATTGGGCCTGCGATGCTGGCCCGGAGTTCCGCGTCACCGCTGCGGACGGTCTCTACGAACTGAATCTGCCGTATCCCACGCGCAAAATCTCTCGCACTTGCTGGAAGCCCTTCAACTCCCAGGCCTGCCCGTATTCGACTGCGGGCGCTCTCGACTTGATCCACTTCCCGAACGCCCACGCGTCGGAGTGCGACAAGGGCTACGAGACTGAGAACGGCTGCCTGGCTCACGGCATGAAGCGCTATTACGGCGGAATCCTCGCGGAACCGCAGAGCGTCCGCATCAAGGACAACTCCACGGGAACCTGGGGGTTCGGCCGCTCGCCGCTCACGAGCGTTTCGCTCGTGGCCGACTCCATCTACGATCAGGTCCTGCCGGAAATCTACACTGATTCCGCCATGCCGGTGAACTGCAAGATCGCCGCCGGGCGCGACGAAAGCGATTTCTACGAGGCGCTGGGCATCGTCGGGGAAGGCCCGCTGGTGTCCTTTGGCACTGGCCACAAGCTCGACGGTCAATACCATCACGGCTACCCCGGCAGTTTCGGACTGCGCCAGGCGCTTGGCTCCGATCCCGCGGACGCGCAGGATTGGTTCTCGCTCGACCAGTCCGGCAATCAGACCGGCGGCGATTGGCGGAAGGTCTTCGCCGGCAACTCCACTTACAAGGACAACTTCGCCGCGGGCACAGCGTTTCTCGTGATCCGACGCTCCGACGCCAAAGGCCTCCAACTCTCCCGGCCCGGTGAGCACCAGATGGAGGCCGTTGTCTCGCTGGGCATGAATGGTTGGGTTTGGACCTCGCCTGGCGTGCGGGTCTGGGGCCCGCCGCTCACCAACCCCGTGTGGATCGCCATCAACATGCTCCTTCGCGCAAGGGGCATCCGGTTGGGCGAGTTCGCCACGACGCAGCAGCTCGATCTGGCCGAGACGTTCTTCGACGTGAATGCCACCATCGCGGCCGCCGCGATCTGCGACGAGCAGGTGTCGAAGCTGGTCGGCGCCGGTACGGAGACGCAGTTCAAGTTCCGCGGCGTGATCCAAGAGGAGAAACCGCTCCGGGACTGGCTCCAGGAAGTGCTCATGAACTGCCTGGGCTACTACACGTTCGCCTTCGGCAAGCTCAAGATCGGCGTGCGCGTAAACTCCTCGGCGGCCGAGGTATTCACCGAAGGGAATATCTTGTTTCGGAGCCTGCAACTGGCGCCGCTCAAGCCATCCTTCAATCACCTGACCGCCAACTTCGCCGACGAGGATTTCGAATTCGTCGCCAACTCGGTTGCCGTTTACGACATTGACCACGCAAACCTCATCGGCGGCGGCGCCGGGCCGCTGTTCCTGAAGTCGAGCGTCAACCTATCTGGGAGTTCCTCGAAGTCGCAGGTAGGCCGGATCGTGGCCCCGCGGCTCCGGGAGGAGTTGGGCGGAATCACTGCGGACGAGTGGAAGAAGGCGCGGCAGGTGGCATTCAAAACGACCGTTCTGGCGCTCAACACGGAGCCAGGCATGGTCTGTTCCATGACGCACCCGGACATGCCGGACGGGACCGGGGAGTTCCGGGTCACCTCCTGGCGTCTGAACCGCGACTACTCGGTCGACATCCAGGGCCGCACGACCACGGACTCGATGTACGACCTCGTCTCCGGTCCGAAGCCCGCCGATGTCGTGCCGGACCAGGTTCCGGAGGAGATCCTGATCGACACGGGTGTGCCCGGCGTTCTCAGCGGCACGCCGCGCCTCGGCGACTACGGCACCTTCGCCATCGATGACATGTCGGTTGCTCCCGACGCCTCGGCCAACTCGAACATCGTCGGGGCGCACGAGATCACCCTGGCGCTGTACTACGTCGACGAGCTGACCACGGATCTGTGGGCGTCTATAGACGCCGATGTGGACGCCGCCACCGATCCCGTGACGGCCTCCTGCACCGTCAATCCAGATACGAGCCGGGTGTTCCGCGTCGGCGATTTCGTGGTGTTCAACGACGAGTCCGCCGATCCGAACAACCCAGGTCGACGGTCCTACGAATGCGCACAGATCATCGGACCGGGAAACCCGGGCGACGTCGTTCCCACGGGCGACTTCACATTCCAGCGCGCCTATCCAGGAGTTCCGGAGGGCCAAGCCACTTTCGGCACAATGCGATGCGCGCATCTCGCCGGGATCCGCTTCTACAAGCTCGACCAGAAGACGTTCACCTTCAGCGTCCGCAAGGGTTTCTTCCGGACGCCCGGACTGCCGGCGCGCATCGAGACGAACCTTCCGAGTGCCTGTCTCGTCGCGGCCCTCGCGGGCCTGGCCAACCACTTCGGCTACGGGCCATTTACCGTCTTCCCACTCTCCCGGCACAACGAGCCTTACATGCCCGGCCTGCGGACCTGCAACGGCGGCGCCTACACGTTCCAGGTACCAGGTCCCCTCTCGGTGCAGGAGAATGTCGTCATCCCGCTGAAGATCCAGGACGCCGCCTCGATCCGCTGCATCTACGCCTACCTGCAACAGGGGACATCGGATGGCCAGTCCGCGTTCCTCGTGAAGATCAGCCGGGATGACGGCGCGACGTGGGAGCCCCTTGAATACATGGGCATCGCGCAGGCACTGCCGGAAGCCTACAAAAACACCTACGACTCTCTGGTCAACAACGAAGGCTACGGCTTGCCCGCGTCGCGACGCCTGCCTTACGCCGACTACGGCCTCGCCTTGGCCCAGGCTGTCACGGCAAACCCTGCTCCCCAGACGATTCAGACGGCTTCGTACGGAGCCAACCGCCTGGGGTTGACTGCCGGGCAGTTCGTCTTCCTCGACCCCGGTGGCGCGAATGAAGAGTACGTGAAGGTCATCACCGCCGATCCGGAAGATCAGGTGTTTGACGCCATCGTGACCAAAGACCACGCGGACGGCGAGCGTATCCGGCCTGCCATCTGGCCGACACCGGTACTGGTAGAGGGCGACGATTTGGCTTTCGACATTCTGGCTGTCGCAACGCCAGGTTCGGGGTTGGACCTGACGGTGGTGATTCAGACGTAAGTGGCCGCGCTTCTGCCGTCTTCAACGCTCTGATCGACCATCATTCGATTTGATATATTCGAGTCGCAATATGTACAAAGACTCTTTCTTCATCGCGCTATGCTTGACCGTGCTAACCTCTGGTGGCGCCCTTCTGAACGCTGCTGAGGATGGGGCGAAGCTACCGAGCCAGTGGCGAGCAGTTCCATTTCCTGACCTAGCTGATCGAGAAGACTTCAATTCTGCTCCTGCGTATGCCAGGCGGGTCGCTCTGCGACAGGTCAGTGAAGACTACCGCAACCATACCGCTCAGCAACAGTTGAACTTCATTTACAACCGTGCAGCCAAATCGGCGGCAGCGTCCAAACGAGAAACCCGCAAGTTCGTCGTCTGGGAGAAAGAGACCTGCAAGGCTTGTGATGATTTCTACTCCGAGGGCTCACGGATCAAGAGCATTCGATACGGACCTCTTTTTGCGGCGGTAACCTTGAGGCTGGACGATGGGAAGTTCGTACCCTGGGTCTACTTCCAGATTGACGAAGAGTTCAAAGGCAAGGTTGACATCAATCCCGATGCAGTGCAGCTATTCATACTTCAGCCGGAGTTCGGATACGCAGAACGCCTCGACACGGAAGAAATGGCCGCATCGATGGTCAGGAAGGCTAGAGGCTGGGGGGCCGTCATTGCCGGATTATCTGCAATGGGAACAAGGTCCACAACTACCTCGGAGACCGGAGATCTGTCAGTAAATGGCTCCGCCGGAACTTACAGGGGCTCATACTCGGGGTATTCAACCAGGACGGAGCCTGATCGAGATACGGCCGAACGTGGCCGTCAGACTGCGGAGAGAATGGTCGGCACCGCGCAGGAAAAGGCCGAAGCTGTACTTTCCGCTGGATTGCGCAGAACAAGTCTATTCGCCGGCCAAAAGCTCAGTGGTGAGCTGTACTTCAAGAAGAAGGGCAAGCCCAAGGTAGTTGTCCTGCGGGTTCAAGTGGGCCGCATGGATTTCGAGTTTCCTTTCGAGTCTTCCGAAAAGTAGCCGACAGAAGCTTGTGTAATTGCGCAAGTAGGCAGAGTTCCGCGAACCCGACCGATCTGCGTATACAGAAAGCTGAGCAGAACCGAACAAGTGGGGCCCCCCGGGTCATAACGCCATAGTTCTTTCTCCTCGGGTGGCGGTTTGAGGGCCTCAAGAGTTATCGATGGCCGCCTTCTATCCGTTCACGCAACCTTCCAGTACCAAGATTCCCTCAGTCTAGCTACTCCACGTCGAGCATCCAGTATTAGCCATGCCAGCCGAGTTCCTCTGCATTCTCGACCCGCGCCGCACGGTCAATCTTCAGGGCTTCTCCGGCCGCGCTGCCACTACAACCATTCACGACGCGACCGAAACCGGTTTCCAGATCTCCGGCATTTTCCAAGCAGCCGAGGACTTCGCCAACATCCAGCTATTCTCGGCCTACGACTACTTCAATCACCTCCGCCTGAAGCCGCTCCCGGTAACGGACCTCTCCGGCTTGACCCTCCAGTTCGACATGGAGATCCTCCGCGTCAACAGCGAGGAAGGCAACGTGCGGCCCGACTGCGTCCGTTACGCCTCGGTCGGTTGGGACAAGCTGACAATCACCGCCGGTACCGGCGACATCTACGAAGTCCCGCTGATGAGCCATGCTCAGGTTCTGTCGGGCGGCTTCACTCCCGGCACGTTCGGTTTTTCGCTCTACGACCGCGACAGTGAGACACTGGACGACCTCCTGGCGGGCGCGTCCACTCCCGGACTGACCGACAAGGCGCACGTCTACTTCATGGGCACGCGGTGGTCGTGCACGTCGGCGGAGGCCATCGCGTTCTGCAATCTGGAAACGCGTCTCCTCAACAACATCGGCGCGGCCGACGTGCCGTCGTGTGAACAGGCCATCTGGTGGCAGGACGATCCCAACTTCTGGCACTACTTGCTGGTCAACAGCGGCGGCGCCGGGATTCGCGAAGACGGAGCCACGGACGCCGCGGACATCGCATCTCGCCTGGCGTCGATGGTGGGCATCTCGAGCTACCTGGTGGAGTGCTCAGCGTCGGGCAACGTCATCACCGTCAGCCTCGAGACCGGTGTGAATGGCCCGGTGACGGTCTCGACGAACAGTGGTTCGGCACCCGCCACCCTGAGCCGATTCGTGCCCGGAGTGTACACGACGCAGGTCTCCTCGTCGGCCGAGATCCGCGCCGGCGACTACGTGGGCGTCGACATTGGCAGTGCCAATGACGAGGTCGTCAAGGTCATTGCAGCCGGGGGCGGCACCTTCACTGCCTTCTTCAGGAAGCCGCACTACGGGAAGCTCTACAACATCCAGTGCCGGGTGCTTCCACGCGCGCGGCACTTCGGGCGGGTGTTGAAGGATCGGATGGTGGATCACCCGCTGCCTGATTACGGCGACCAGCCCAGCAGCCTCGCCACAAAGGGATTCGCAACCACCAACACCTCCGCCCAACTCCAACTGCGCCTCATTGGGCAACTGGGCCAGTACGGTCGCGATGCCAACGGCATGCCGGTGCGCGTCTCCGTGGACGGCGGCAACCAGATCGTGCGCATTGAGAACGCCGGGGAATCGTTCGGTGCAACGGCGCGCGCCATGCGGGTAGAGGGCGCGGATAACAACCGGGTGTACCGCTACGACTTTCCCTTCGTGTCGCTCTCCGGCTACCGGAATGGAGACCGCAATACCCTCGTCGCGGTCCCTGCCAACGACATCGTCCTGGCCCATCTGACCTTCGCACCGCGATTCGAGGATGTCGAATTCGGCCTGGCAGCGGGTGGGCTACTGAGTGCGGCCGCAGGAGCCTGCGCGGCGGGCACGGAAGAAGAGTGGCAGGTCACGGATGGCGAAGCAATGCTCGCCGGCCCCAAGTACTACGTGGGCACACCTGCGGCCGAGGAGCGCATCACGTGCCTCGCCAACTTCGGTCTGTCCAAGCCTGACCCGGATGATCCGGCCA
>CAYVDY010000392.1:0-6823 GCA_964450255.1 uncultured Candidatus Solibacter sp.
CGCTTCGAAGAGTCCTCCTGCTCGAAAACTCGCAGCCGGATGCTTCTGTGGAATTCTTCCGGGCCCTGCTCCGTTCTCGAGGGATCCCCTTTTCGGCCGTCACTCCGGCCACTGCCGGTCTCACCGATTGGCGCGATGCCATTATCATTGCCGGATTCTCTACGGATCCCGTCGCCTGGCGGCCCTTCGCCTCCACCATCATCGACTCCGTCGCGGATGGCGCCCGCCTCGTTCTGCTTGGGCTCGGCGACCGTCTCGTCGCGGATTGGCGCAACAGCGCACTGGATCTTCGCACCATCGTCTGGGCAACCTGGACCGACTGGTTCGTCACTCCCATCGACAGATCCATCACCAGGGGCTTCTACAATGGGCTCACCTGGTATGACCCCCCGGCTTTGCCCGCCTCCGACAGTGAAGTCCTTGTCCGCTCCACCACTGGCCAGCTCCTATCGGAAGTGCAGCGTGAACCGATCTTCCACTTCGGCGCCGAACCCTTGTTTCTCAACTTCTCCAACGTCTTCGTCCAATTGCGCCATCTCCCCCAGGGTTACCCCTCTGTTCCCGTCAGTGACCTTTGCACTCGCTGGGGCGCCTGTACTCTCACCCGCTCCCTAGGTTCGTTGCCCCAGCCCTACCTAGTCCACGGCGGCGGAAGTCTCTTCCTTAGCCCGTATGCTTTCCCCCACGTTCCCGGAGTCTTCGAGTACGGCCCCGCCATGGAACAGATCTTCGCCAATTTCATCGTGCAATCCGGAGCCGGACAGCCGGGCAATACGCTGTTGTCCGAAGACTTCAATGACGGCGTTGCGAACACATGGCTTCCACTCCGCCCAGGCTGGCTTGTCCAGGAGAATGCCTATCACAGCACGAACACGGAATGCTGTATTGCCGTGGAAAGCTACTACCCCCCCGGCAGTGCTTGGACCGACTATGCCGTATCCGTCCAGTTTGCCATGCACGGCTCCTATGCCCCCGCCGACGCCGAACTCATGTTCCGCTATCGCCCGCCTGCGTCGATCGATTATGGCGTCTACTCCGATTCTGGCAGCTGCCAAGTCTTGCGCGACTATGGCGGCGTAAGATTGCAGGCCACGAACTCGAAAGTCGGGTCTGACTTTGGAACCTCGAACGTCAACGTCCCGGTCAACATCACACTGGGCTCGTGGTATACGTTGGTGGCAACCATCCAGGGCAATCAGGTCACCTGCGAAATCAAGGAAATTCCAGGCGCCAGGGTCGGCCCCGTCTCGAGTAACTTCAATCCCACCGGCACCATCGCCCTCCGCGGCACACATACTCCCGTCTCCTTCGACAACCTTACGGTCACCGCCATCGGCCCCCCGCCGCCGTCAGGGCAGGAGGTCGTCCTCGATTTCGAAGCTCTCGCATCGCCCGCGATGAGCTGCGTCGGTCGAGAATACCGCGAAGACGGCTTCCTCCTCCAATCCACCTCCACAGGCTACGCTTGCGGATTTAATGCCTGGGGTCGGACCGAAACCACCTACAGCGGATCCACCGCCCTCTTCGTTGACCAGGCATCAGAGTTTGCAATCCTGACGAAAGTCGGTGGTGGCAGTTTCGACCTTCTTTCGATTGACCTTGCCGAGCAATACAACCCCAACGGCGCCTCCGTTACTTTTCAAGGTACTCTGGCTTCCGGCGTGACGGTCCAGCAGACGTTTACTCTCGACGGTATTCCCTATGCGGCCCAGACCTTCACCTTTAACTCATCCTTTCGCGGGCTCACTTCCGTCCGCTGGAGACAGGACTTCCCATACTCCCAGTTCGACAATATCCGAGTTCGTCCGCTGCCCTAATTTGACGTCAGTGCAGGTTATTAGGTCCGGATCTCACCGCTCCATCTCGTGTGGATCCGCCTCCTACTGAGCAGTATCGCAGTCGGAGCCAATTCGGCGCGCCGGAGATTATGTTTTGGCAGTTCTGCAAAGAAATGTAAGCGGACATGCTGTCTAGGAGTAGCCGAGTTCACGTGGTCACAACAGTCCGCACTGCTAAGGGCACGGTCCACCGGTCCCACCGCCTGCGCCGTGCCTTCACGTGCGGCTTGTGAATGAATGAGGCTGCATCGGCGGGGCGAGGGCGAAAATCGAATCGAGACGAGGCCGTCTCCAAGTTACCTCAGGTAGTCCCGACGCATCGAGAGTCCGCCGGGTGTTATTCGGCTGCGGATTCGCATACTCCCACGCCACTACCTTGCGGTTAGCATTGTTGGGGGGCCGACGGTCATTCCCCGTAACGCCAGATGTTGTTGTTGAATTGCAGAGCTATCTGGGCGGTCGGCCGATGTCGTCAGCGAGACTGCGATGTTCGGCGATTCTGCGGCGCAGTTCGTCGCGCTCCGTGCGAAGGCGAACGTTGGATTCGTCTTGGAGTGCCCGATAGCCGATGATTGCGGCTACGAAGCCGAGGCCCCAGAGCACATAGCCTACGTCGTTCTCGCCCTGCGAGCGGAACAACATCAGGAGGCCCAGGCCAGCCAGCAACACCCCACCGCCGAAGCCCGCTCCGACCCTAGTTGAGTTGGCGGCTCCGGCGGCCGCAAGTTCGGTCTCGACGCGAGCGAGATCCTTTTCGTAACGGACGATTGCCAGTTCCGAGGCGGCGCGGTCTGTGTTCCGCTCCACCTCCGACAGGCGTGCTTCCATGCGCTGCAGGGAGACGGTGCCGCCGGCCCGGCGCACGCGGACAGAGGCTCCGCAATAGCCGCAGGCGAAGGTCTCCAGGTCGGGCGGCACTTCGAGCCTGGCGCCGCACTTCGGGCACTCCAGCGCGACCACGGGCAGATCCATGTCTTCCATCCTAACGGAACGGCAATTCACCCAACTGGCGGACGATGCATTCCGGATCGTCTTCGCTGTCGGGGCTTTGACGGCTGGAGGCGCCCTTTGCCTGGTTTGGTGAACGTTCCACTACATGCTGAACGGTGGCTGAGCCGGCACTGGTAGGCGTGGCCCGGAGTGGCCGCCAAGGTGAGCCCGGCAGTGTCTTGAAGCCAGCGGCTCACAGAGTTTGAGAGAGGCCCCGCTCCGAAATCAAACTGAGGGGCGCTTCAAGCCTTGGCTGTCAGCGTCCGTGCCAGGCCCATCTCCGCACCGCTGGGCTTGCGGGTTGGCCTCGGTGATGAACCCGCGGCCCTGAACTGGGCAGCGTGAAACTCACAGTATGCTTCGACACGCGATACACAGTCCGGCACGTCTGAACTGAGGAGGTAGGCCGCAACGGAACCACATCCGCAGACCTGGCAATAGACTGCGCCACTCTGCAGCATCCGGACCATACCTTCTCCCATAGGCATAACACATACCCTCTGATGGTTGAGTGTACTCCGGTTAGCGCCCGTCGAACCGCCCGCGATGCACGGGGGCCGGCACGGGAGCGTCCGCACCCTTGATGCTTCTCCAGAGAATCTCGTTCAGCTCCGCCATGGGCGCTTCGTCCACGTCGCGAAAGTTCATCTGCATGGAGCGGCGGGCGCCGTAGGCGCTGACCGTGTTCTTCACGGTGACGTCCACCTGCGGCTTCATGTGCACGTAGGGGGTAAGGTCGGGCTTGTCTCCGAACGACGCATACATCGGGTTGGCTGCCGCATCGTACTGGCTCATGGGCGGGAGGCCGAGCAGCAACTCGATGGTGCGGAGCATGGAACTGGTGGTGTAGAGCGTGCTGTCGATGGTCTGGCGCTTGATGTAGGGGCTGACGATGAAGCCGGTTGTGCGGCGCGCATCCACGTGATCGGGGCCGTCCTGAGCGTCATCCTCGATGATGAAGACCGCGGTTTGGGGCCAATAGGGGCTGTGGGTGATTCGGTCGACGATCATGCCGACGGCGTAGTCGTTAGTGGCAACCATGGCGATGGGCGTGAAGCGGCCAGGCGTTGTGCCGGCGGTGTGGTTCTCGGGCAGGCTCATCACCATGAAGTTCGGAAGGCGCTTGGCGGGATCGGGGCTCGCGAAGTTGCGCTCGTACTCGTCGAGTTCCTTGAGAAACTCGGCTGCGTTATCGGTATCTCTCATGCCGGGCAGCTTGAACCTGGGCGCGACGTGCCCGAGCAACCCGCCGACGCCCGGCGAGGCTTCCATGGTGGTGCCGGTGCTGGCCCGCGTGGCGTATTCGCCATAGCTGCGGTAGGTGAGCCCCTTCTTCTGCGCGAGATCCCAAAGATGGCCAGCGCCGGGGACGTAAGCGGCCGAGACGCCAGACTTGCTGTGGCCGCCATAGGTGACGGGCCAGAGTTTCTCGTTGAAGTCCGTCGCATAGGCCGAGTTCGACCAGGAGTGGCCGTCCACGCTGACCTCGCCGTCGCAGAAGAGGTTATCGAGGAGTACGAACTGCCGGGCGAGGGCATGCTGGTTTGGCGTCACCTTTTCGCCGAAGATGGTGAGGCGCGGGTCCCCGTTGCCCTTGCCGAGATCGCCGAGAACCTGATCGTAGGTGCGATTCTCCTTGATGATGTAGAGCACGTGCCTGATGGGCGAGCCGGCGCCGACTTCGCGAGGAACGATGGTGGGCTGAGCGGGCGCCTTGGCCGCCACCAGGTGATCGTCACGGTAGGGCGTGTTCTCGTATACCTGCTTCGTCCAGGCCCGCAGGTTGGATTTCAGCTTGCTGACATCGATGATTTCGATGGTGCCTTTTTGCAGGCTCTTGACTGTGCCATTGCCTTCCGGTCCAGGCGGCAAAGGGCTGCGCGGCCCGCGGATATTGGAGTAACCGCCGAGGCCCTTGCTGTTGCCCACGTAGAGTTTGCCTGCGTGAATAGCCAGCGCGGAGGGATACCAGCCCACCGGCAGGAAGCCGAGAACTTCGCTGTGCGCCCGTTCGGCGACCCGCACGACGGCGACGTTGTTGTTATCGGCGTTGGCGACGAACAGCATCTGGTTATCGCGGTCCAGGGTCAGCGCGTTGGGCGTGGAACCCTCGGGCGAGTTCGGCGTGAGCGCGGTGGAGATGCGCTCGATCACCTGGCGGGTCTTCGTGTCGATGACGGTGACCGTATTGTCGTTGGCGCAGGATACAAAGAGGCGGCCGTCTTTGGAAAGCGCCATGTCGTTGGGGTTGTCACCCACGTCGACCCGGCCCGTGACACGCATGGTTTCGACATCGATGATGCTGACGGAATCGCTGCCCCAGTTGGAGACGAAGAGGGTCTGGCCGTCGCCGCTGAGAACGAGGGCGTAAGGGTTCACCTCCACGGGGATGCGCTGCAACAGTTTGCCGGAGGCGGTATCGAAGACAACCACGTTGCCGGCGCCGGCGGTGGTTCCGCGATTGGCGGCAAACAGCCGCGGCTTAGTCTGGTGGTGCACCACGCCGGACCAGTAGAGCTCAGAGGTATCCACTGTTTCCTCCAGCGTGCCGGTGGGCTGAGCGGAGAGGCGGCCGGCCTCGTAGTTGAAGATCTGGATGGGCGCGCGGGTGGCCTTGCGGCCGTTCGCGTTGCCGCCCGAAACGAACAGCCGCTTGCCGTCCGGGTGCCACGCCAGGCCGAGCCACGCCGATTTGAGCGGGATGCGCTGCACCGCCTCTTCCGTGCGGGCGTCGATGACGACCAGGCCGTGCGGGTTGAAGCCGGAATGGAGGGCCACAATGGCTTTGCGATCCGGCGCTACCGAGACGTTGAGGACCATGTCTTCGGTGGGTATGGACTTGCCCAGAGGCGTCAGGCGCCAGCCATTGGGCAGTTCATAGCCGTTGGCGGTGGCGTGCGGGATCTGTTGCGAGCGGCTGGGAGACACAAAGGCGGCGCAGCCGAGGAGGACCAGGCAAAGGCGATTCATGGCAGGATGCCAGGATATCGTATCTGCGCGGCGGTTCGATGAACGCTGTGTGAAAGCGGGGCTACTGCCGCGGCCGGAACTACACGACGGTCCAGGGCGGCTTCGCGGCCGCCATCTCGGATTCCCATCCCTGCAAGAGCTTCTGCATTTCGAGCAGTTGTTCAGGCGCCCTCAGAGCGAGGTCGGCACGCTCTCCAGGATCCCGGCTCAGGTTGAAGAGGAGAGGATAGCCCTGATCCACCACCATCTTCCAATCGCCGTGGCGCACCGCCTTTACCTGGTTGCGATGCCTCCAGAAGAGTGTCCGCGCTTGCGACTGGGCTTGCCGCGCGGCCACAGGCAGGAGGTTCATGCCATCCAGCGGCCCGTCCGCGCGCGGCGCCGCGCCGGCGGCATTCAGAATGGAGGCTGTGACGTCCATGGTAATTGCCGTCTGGGCGCACGTCTTGGCGCGAGGAAGTCTATCCGGCCAGCGCATGATGAGCGGAACGCGGATGCCGCCTTCCCAGAGCGTGAATTTGTGATGAAACGCCGGCCCGTTGTCGGAGTAGCGATCACCGCCGTTGTCGTTGGTGAAGATCACGAGCGTGTTGGCGGCGGCGCCGGTTTCGTCCAGAGCTTGCATGATCCGGCCCACGTTGGAGTCCAAGCGTTCCACCATCTGCACGTAGCCTGCGCGCGTGCCGTCTGTCCACGTCTTCTGCGTGCGGACGTCAGAGGGTTTGCCCGGCGGTTGAAACGGCCAGTGCGGCGCGTTGAACGCGGCATATAGGAAGAACGGGCTATCGCGGCGCCGTTGGATGAATTGAGCGGCCCACTCGCCGAAGAGATCGGTGCTGTAGCCTTCCCGCGTCACGGCACGGTTGTCCTCATAGAGGTCCGGCGTGCCATCGATGTTGCGGTGCGAGTAATAGTCGTGATCGCTGTCGCGGAATCCGAAAAACTCGTCGAAGCCCTTCTTGTTGGGGCCGAACCCAACCCCCCCGCCCAGATTCCCCCTCCCCGGCAATCCCCTTTGGTTGCCC
>CAYVDY010000393.1:0-6785 GCA_964450255.1 uncultured Candidatus Solibacter sp.
ACCACGATCGAGACCAGCATCACGACGAGCAGAAAACTGGTGCCGCAGCGCGGGTGCCAGGTGACGAACCGTTGGGCGTTCTCGACGCTGAGCGGCTGACCGGATTCGAAGTTGAAGACAACCTTATGTTCGGCGCCATGGTATTCGAAGACGCGGCGAATATCGGCCCACAGCGAGATCATCCACATGAAGGCGACGAAGATCGCCATGCGGATGACGCCATCGACAAGATTGAAGGCGATGCGGTTGCTCAGGTCGGGATAGAAGCGCTGCAACTGCGTGGTGAGCAGGAGCGGGACAAACTTGTAGAGGGCGATGAAGAAAGCGAAGGAGAAGATGAGGTTCAGCGTCATGGCCCAGGCGGGAATCTCACCGGACTTCTTGGCCTCCTCGGGGGACTTCCCTTCCTTCTCGGCTTCGGCCTGCATGGCCACGTCGGCGGAGAAGCGGAGGGCCTTCACGCCCAGGCGCATGGCCTGGCCGAGAGTGCCGACACCGCGGAAGACCGGGTATTTGAAGATCGGGTACTTTTCGCTGACCTTGGCCAGCGGCTCTTCCGTGGTGACCATGGCGCCATCGGGGCGGCGGACCGCGACGCAGTAGCTGTGAGGGGCGCGCATCATGACACCTTCCATGACGGCCTGGCCGCCAACAAGGGTCTCTTCGCCGCTTTCGAGCACCGGCAACATCTGGGTGTGAGCGGCCAGACGAACGAAGCTCTTCCAGTTCAAGTGGGTTCTGCCTCTCTTTAAGCTTCAGTATATCAAGCGGGGGAAGTGGGGCCGTTCCGCCGCTTCTGGCGGCTATTCTGCCTCTTCGATAGCTTCCTGCACCTGTTTGATGATTTTGGGGTGGAGTTGGGTGCTTCCGTGGAACGGAATCACAACACGGCGAGTTGATTTTCCGAAAATCCGGTGGCTGCCCTTTGATCTCAACCATACGAAGCCTGCCGCTATCAGTGCGGCCTCTGCCTGAGATGCCGTCCAACGAGGCAGCTTAGGCATGGACTTCGACTGAAGTAGTGAGGATCTCCTGGCTCAGCGCGACTGATCGCTCCTCTTCAGTGAGTGTCTCCAGGTACAGTTCGATCGCTTCGCGGATATTGGCGATCGTATCCTCCAAGCTCACGCCCTGCGATTGGCAGCCCTTCAGTTCCGGACACCAAGCGTAGTACCCATGTTCGTCTTTTTCGATCACGACGCTGGCCTTGCGGGTCATATTCCTTATTGTAGCGGGGAAGGGCCGATAGTCGCGACGGACGGCAGTACGCTACGACGCGAGCTACTTCGTCCACTTGAAGTAATAGAACATCAGCGGCGTCTTGCCGGTGTTGAGGATCCCGTGCGACTTGCCGGCGTCCGAATACATGATCGACCCGGGCGCCACCTTGGTGGTCTTGCCATCCAACAGGATCTCCCCGGTGCCTTCGGTGACCACCATAAACTCCTCTTCGGTGTGATCGTGCGGAGGATGGGGCGTAGAGCCGGGGTTCAAACGCAGGCTGCCGGCAGTCATGGACTTCAGCTGGCCGGTGGGGCCCTCGAAGTAAACCCGGTGTTCGCCGAACGGCTCCTTCACGAGCTTGGCCGAGGCGGCGGACATGGTGGCATTCGGCAGTTTCGCGCCGTGGGCGGCTGCCATGGCGGCAAGAAAGGGAGCGGCTTTGAAGAGATCGCGGCGGTTGGGCATAGCTCCAGGGTATCTCAGGGTTCGAGACGTTTGATGACTTCGGCTACGGTACGCCCGACCACTTCCATCGATGCGGGGCTGAGCTTGTCCATCGTGTCCTGAGCGGTGTGCCACCAGGAGTGATTGGGTCCGTAGTCAAAATCGATCAGGTTGGCGGCCCGAACGCCTTTGCGCAGGAACGGAACGTGGTCGTCCTCAATCGGCAGGTCGCCGGCGTTGAAGTGTTTGGCATATCCGAGCGAAGCAGCGGCCTGGGTGATGACTCGGCGCAGAGGCTCAGACGAATATAGTTCGTTGACAATCTTCAGGTCTCGGTCGCCGATCATGTCGATGTTGATCAGGGCGGTAAGGCGATCGATGATGCCGGCGGATTGCCACTTCTCGGCCAGGTGGCGGGAACCGTAAAGGCTGTCGGTGGCGGTCCAGTCACCGACCGCTTCCTCGCCATCGAAAAAGACGAGGTAGACGTCGTTCTTGAAGGTGCGGTCTTTGAGCGATCGCGAGAGTTCGAGGAGCACACCGGCGGAGGCGCCGCCGTCATTGGCGCCGACGAAGGGGAATGGGAAACGCTTGGTGTCGTAGTGGCCGGTGATGGCGACAGCGCGGCCGGACAGACCCGGCTTGCGGGCGATGATGTTCTTCATCGCCAGCGTACCGGCTGGCGTCTTGGCTGAGAAAGCGTCTTCTGTGACCTGCCAGCCATTTGCCTTGAGTTGGGCAACGATGTAGGCCTGCGTCCTGACCATGGCCGGAGTGCCGGAGGGGCGCGGGCCGAAGTTGACCAGGGCCTGGGTGTATTCAAGCGCCTTCTGCCCGGAGAAGTCGGCGGCGGCTAAAGGCAAAAACGCGAGGAAGAGCAGCAGACGCATCAATTACCAGTCTAGCGGTCAGGCCTCGTCGGCGGAAGGACCGTAGATGGCGGGTACGGGAACGTCGTTCATGCGGAGGTAGACCGTGAGTTGGCCGCGATGGTGAATGAGGTGATTGAGAACCATGGAACGAAGTACGGCAATGCGGGGCATGGTGAAGAAGACCTTCTCGCCCATGGAAAGGGTCCAGGGGGCGTGGAGATCCGCATCGGTTGCGGCGGCGAGGGCTTCCAGGGCGCTGGAGGCTCCCTCGTCGAAGGCGGCCAGCATGGCTTCGTGGGATTCGGGGGCCTCGTTGGGGCTCACAGTGGAAAGATCGAGGCTAGGGGTTCGGAGAGTGAAATTGGCCCAGGAGGGAACGTTGGCGACATGGCCGGCCAGGGCGAGCATCGTCATCGACTTCGGATGCGGCTGAAAGGCGCCCTTGTCGAAGGGCACTCGCGCGAGCGTCTTGCGGGTATTGCCCAATTCATGGATGAACTCAGGAAGAAGTGACTGTGCGAGGGACATGGGGCTTATTGTAGCGGGAGTGCACGGTGGAGGCGAGGGGCGCGTCTTCTTTGCCAGGAGGTTGTTACGAGAATGAGAAATGCGTGGCTGGCTGCGATGGCGTTGGGAGTGGTAATGGGTGCGGCCGGGCAGGAACGGCGGGATCCGCCGGTATTCAAGCTCGAGCTGACCATCAAGGACGGTACCGAGGCGGCGGCGAAAGCGGGTAGGCGCTACACGCTGCTGATGAACAGCGGCGAGAAAGGCACATTCCGCTCAGGCAACCGCGTGCCCATCACCGCGCCAAATGGAAACGTCAACTATTACGATGTGGGCGTGAACATCGACGCCACAGTGGGGGCGCAGAACGGAGTGTACCCGCTGCGCGCCGACCTCGAAGTGAGCACGGCGAGCAAGCCGGAGGGTCAGCAGCAGCAGCCGGTGATCGGGCAGATGAGGATTTCGGTGAACACCACCGTGGTTCTGGGCAAGGCCACGCAGGTGGCGGCCGTGGACGATCCCGTCACTCAGCGCAAGTTCGAGGTGGATGCTCTCGTAACAAAAATGAACTGATGGAACTCGGCATAGCTGTTGGTGTCTCTCTCAGTGCGAGAGGAAACAGCAGTGCTGGAATGTCGAGGATTGACGAAGCGGTTTGGCGGGATTCCAGTGGTGGATCACGTGGACTTCACTGCTCTGCCCGGCGAGGTGACCGGCTAGCTCGGCCCGAACGGCAGCGGGAAGTCCACCACGGTGAAGATGATCACCGGACTTCTGGAGCCCAGCGAGGGTTCGGTCTGGTGGCGGGGCGCCGACGCCGCCCGAGATCTGTCCGGCTTCAGAGCGATCCTCGGATACGTGCCGGAAGAGCCGCAGTTGTATTCCCACCTGACCGGCGCAGAGTATCTGGAGTTGACCGGTGAGATGCGGTTGTTGCAGCGCGCGACCCTGTACCGTCGCATCGAGGCGTTCCTGCGGCAGTTCGGCCTGTGGGACGAACGCTACACGGCCATCGGTTCGTACTCGAAGGGCATGAAGCAGAAGATCCTGCTGGCCGCGGCGCTGCTGCACGATCCGGATCTGCTGATTCTGGACGAGCCGTTCTCGGGACTCGATGTACATTCGGCGCTGGTGTTGCGGCAGTTGATCCAGGGCTTGGCAGCGGCGGGAAAGACTGTCCTATTCAGTTCCCACGAACTGGAGACGGTGGAGCGGGTCTGCTCCCGGGTAGTGATCCTCCAGCAGGGCAAGGTGGCCGCAAACGGATCTGTAGAACAATTGCGGGAACTGATGGCGCTGCCGTCCCTGGAAGCGATCTTTACACAACTCGCCCTGCGCCAAAGTCCGGATGACGCCGCCGCGGCGCTGATGGCGGCGATGAGGGCCTGAACGCCATGACACGGCAGGAGCAGTTGCGATTCAACCGCCTGGTGCAGCACTTCGTGCACCGCTTCGTGGACAACGAGATGATTGCGGCCGGCGGTGAGGTCCATCAGACGTTTGTGACTGCGATGTCGCTGCTGGGCGGAGCGGGCTTCACGTTGGCGCTGGTGATCAGTCTGCGTTACTTCTTTCTGGCGGACCGGCTGAAGGTGGAGGCGATGCGCTGGATGGCGATGAGCGATCAGCTTCTGCTGATCCTGCTGGTGATGGCGGCAACGGGGCTCTTCACGGTAATCGGCTGGGATGCGCTCTTCCCCGATAAACGGGACGCTATGGTGCTGGGCGTCCTGCCATTGGAGACCCGAACAATCCTGGGCGCCCGCCTCTATGCCATCGGGCTGTTCTTTTGCGTCCTGGTGGCGATGATGCAGATCTTCCCGGGCCTGGTGGCGCCGGTGGCGATGTATCCCGGACGGTGGCTCACGGCAATGCTGGTTCAGGCGGTCGTGCTGACGGCTGCGGCGGCGCTCGTCTTTTTCGGCGCGATGGCGGCGCAGGGCTTGCTTCTGCTGGCTCTGCCGTACCGCTGGTTTCTGCGGGCGTCGTCCGGACTGCAGATGATGACGCTGTTGGGTTCCCTTTCGATGCTGGTGCTGACGCCGGAACCGGCACTGGCCGCCAGGCACGGGCTCTGGTGGACCGGGTGGCTGCCATCGTACTGGTTCCTTTCGATGTGGCGGCGCATGATGGGCGAGGGCGGCACGTGGCTGGCCGGCGTGGTGACGGCGGGCGTGGTGGTGGTAGCGTTGTCCACGTTCATGCTGGGGTACCGGCATGCCATGCGAAAAGTTGTGGAGGGCGCTCCGGAGAGGAGCGGTCCGGGTTGGCGAAGGTGGAGTTTGAATTGGTGGCCGGGGGAGCCGCGAGAGAGAGCGATTTTTCTGTTTGTTGCCCGGACGATGGCCCGGCATCGCGCACACCGTCTTCTGCTGGCGGCCTATGTGGGCACGGGTCTGGTCTGGGTGCTTTCCGAAGTCTCCGTCCTGCTGGAGCGAGGCCTGACGAAAGCCACACTGGCGCCCAATCCGGTGACTTGTATGATCCCCCTGGACTTGGCGTTCTTCGTCCTGGCGGGGCTGCGCGTGCTGTTTTCCCTGCCCGCGGAACTGCCGGCGAACTGGATGTTCCGATTGACGGCTCCCGGCCACGACGCCGCGATGGCGCGCGGTGTGCGGCGGTTCCTCATCGTCGCCGGCATACTGCCGCTGGCGATCATACCCGCGCCTTTGTTGGCCGCGGCCTGGGGCTGGCAGGTGGCGGCGATGCACACCGGCATCTACCTGCTGGAAACGTGGCTGCTGCTGGAACTGATGATGCGCAACTTCCACAAAGTTCCGTTCACCTGCTCCTGGATGCCTGGCCAGGGGAACCTCAAGGTGAAGCTCGGAATTTATTGGATCCTGTTCGGCGGTCTGAGTTCGATGCTGGGGGCGGTAGAGTCCCAGGCACTGCGCGGCCAGGGTGCAACGGCGATGTGGGTTTTTGGGGCAATGATGGCGGCGGGCATCGCCTGGACGCGCTGGCAAGGCAACGGACCCTGGCAGTTTGAGTTCGAGGCTCGGGACGAGCGCGCCGGCATCCGCCTGGAACTGGCTCGCTGACCGGGAGCAGCCGGTCTGATAGGCTGAAATCAGGTACAGATTCCTGGCTTCCAAGTTTTCCCAGCATTGCGAACAGTTGTGGCGAGAGGTGTGCGAGCGTCCGGACGCACCGCTGGACAACCGCGAGTTCGGACGCGGAGGCTCCCTGGACGCCGAGTGGCTGCGCCGCGGCCGCGACGCCAAACGGGCGCGTTACGGCGATGTGGTGCAGGCAGTTTCGCCGCTCTACGTCTCTTCCATCTGCAAGGAAAAGTGCACCTACTGCAACTACCGCGCCGGCAGCGAAGATCCGGGGCTGAAGCGGGTCCGGCTCTCCATGGAGGAGTTGGAGCGCGAGGTCCGGTTCCTGGTAGCGGAGCGCGGCCTGCGCGCCGTGGAACTCGTATACGCCAGCGACCCGCTGATCGGCGTGGAGGAGATGGAGGCGCACATCGCGCTGACCAGCAGCATCCTGGCCGAATATGGCGGCACGCGGGTTGGCTTGAGCGCGGAGCCCATGGAAGTGGCGGAATACGAACGGCTGAGGGCAGCGGGGCTCTCGTTCAGCGTGGTCTGGCAGGAGACGTATGACCCCGCGCGGTACGCCGAACTGGATCCGGGGCGGCAGGTCAAATCAGACTACGCCGACCGCGTGGACAGTCTCGGCCGGATGCTCGAGGCCGGCATTGAAGACGTGGGGATGGGGGTATTGAGC
>CAYVDY010000394.1:0-6764 GCA_964450255.1 uncultured Candidatus Solibacter sp.
CGACGCGGATGGGGTCCTTCGGGTCCAGCCCGACGATATGGCGGTCCCGCATGTAGACGCAGGGCACGCGATCGCCGGTGGCGGGCATGATGAAGGAAGAATCGAAGCCGAGCTCCAGCGGGCCCGGTTTGATCTCAGTGTTCCAATCGAGGTTGCCGGTGCCGAGGCCGAGGTGCCATTTGCCGACGACGCCGGTGCGGTAGCCGGCGTTTTGCAGCATACGCGGCATGGTTGGGCGATTAGGATCGATGATCAGGCGGGCGTCGCCGGGCAGCACGCCCGTGCCTTTCTTGCGCCAGGCATATTCGCCGGTGAGCATGGAGTAGCGGCTGGGCGTGCAGGTGGCGGAAGAGGAATGGGCGTCGGTGAAGCGCACGCCGCGGGCGGCGAGGCGATCGAGGTTGGGCGTCTTGACGCCGGTTCCGCCGTAGCAGCTGAGGTCGCCATAGCCGATATCGTCGGCGTAGATGAGGACGATGTTTGGTTTGGCGGCGGCTGGCGCTGCGGAAGCGGCCATGGCGCCGCCAGCCACGCTAAGGAAGGATCTTCGATTCATATGATTGCTCCTAAAAACTATTAGAATTGCAGCCGCAGTGCAAGTTGGATGACTCGCGGGGCCCCGGCTGAAGTGATCTGGCCGAACTGGGCGGAACTGGCGTTTGTGTTCGGGTTGCCCAGGTTGACGCGATTGAGGAGATTGAACATCTCCGCGCGGAACTGCAGGCGCCACGCCTCACGCAGCGCGAACGATTTGATGACGCCGAAATCCACCGTAGCCTGGCCCGGGCCGGCCAGTATGTTCTTGCCGGCTGTTCCGAAAGTACCCGCCGGATTCTGGGCAAAGGCGGCGGTGTTGAAGTAGCGGCTGACGCGTCCGCTGGTGATCGTCAGCCAGCGGCCGCTCTGCAGTTGGATGATCCCGTTGGTTTCCCAGCCGCCCAACGTGTGGCGTAGTAGCGCCGGGCGGCCTTTCAGAATAGGCAACTGCCAGATGAAACTGCCGACGAAACGATGCGGCAGGTCGAAGTTGGAACGCCCCCGATTCTCATGGAAGTTGAACGGGTTGTTGGGCAAATCGCCATCGCCCGAGGCATCGTCCATCAGCTTCGACCAGGTGTAGTTGGCCTGAACCGAGAGTCCCTGCGTGAAGCGTTTGTTCGCGGTAACCTGCATGGCGTGGTAGGTGGAGTTGCCGCGCGAGGACATATCGGTGATGGGGCCGAAGTCCGGATACAGTGGGCGCCGCTGGTTCAGCGCACCGGGACGGCCGTAGATGCCGGGGTTGGCCTCGGCGCTCATCAGGAGATGATTCCCTTTGCTGCCGACGTACGCGCCCGTGAGAATCCAGGTGGAGAAGAACTCTCTCTGCAGATTGAGATTCCATTGCTGCGAGATTGCGTTGCGGAGATTGGGATTCCACTGCGTCATGGTCAGCGGCCGGGACCACTTGTAGTTCTGAATCTCTTCGGGCGTGGACGGCGGATTGAAGGGGAAGGGGTTGCCGAAACCCTGATACGGATTGTTGACGCCGCCGCTGGGGTTGTTTGCTGTTAGCTTGAGCGAAAACGGTTGATTGGTGGCGATCTGGTTGTTGGCCTGCTGGCGGACCTGCGAGTAGAAGATGCCGTAGCCACCGCGGATGGAGGTCTTGCCACTGCCGTCCGGATCGAAGGCGAAGCCGAACCGGGGAGCGAGGTTCCCCATGCTGGAATTGACGAGAGAGGACGTAGTGCCTGGGTCACCTGGGAAGACGACGCCCTGTGGCGCAGTTGGGAAAACTTTGGACTGCTGTCCGAGGCGAATCTGCGCGAACTTGTTCAGCTCGTCGACGAAGGGAAACCACGGATCCCAGCGCATTCCGAGGTTGAGCGTCAAACGCCTCGAGAGCTTCCAATCGTCCTGCACGAAGAAGCTGAGCTCGGTGACTCTTGGCTTGTTGGCGGCTTCGGCGATCTGCTCAAATTGCAGCGGCAGGCCCAGCACCAGGTCCGCGGCGGCTTCGCCGCTAAAGGTATTTCCGAAACGGATGTAGGGATCACCGCGGAAAAGTTCCTGAAGATCGAGGATAGAACGGCGAACGTCGCCGCCGATCTTCAGGAAGTGGTTGCCCATAGTCCAGCTGAGCATGTCGGAGAACTGCAGATTCTTGCGAAAGTGATTCAGCGGGAAACGGGAGAAGGCATTGAAGTAGCCGTCAACCGTGGTGTGCATGCCCGCTGGCGCCTCGCCCGCAAACGTGCGGGTGAAGCCCGCGCCGAAATCGATCCATGTCTTGTCGCCCGGGACTACCGACAACTGGCGCCGCTGGATGTCGTTGAAGGAGAAGACGAACGTATTGATCAGGGTCGGGCTGATGATGTGGGTGTCAGTGACGGCAAGGCTCCAGTTGTCGTAGACGATGGCGGCGAAGAAGCCTGGCATGTTGCCCGTGGCCTCCTGGAACTGGTTGGCGTTGCGGAGAATCCGGCCGCTGAGCTGGTTGTTGTTGGTGAGGCGATGATCGAGCTTGCCGACGTACTGATCGTCATCGTTCTTCTGCTGGCTGGCGAAGGAAAAGAGCCCGTTGGCGGAGTTAGGCAGGGGGATGAAGGCCTCGAGGAACTTCTGGGCCGGCTGGTTGAGCCGCGACGTGGGGATGATGTTGCCGGGGAAGTTGCCGCCGAGGGGATCCTTGAGCGCTCGCGTGAGAGCGGAGAAGTCGCCGCCGCGCTGCGCCTGAGTCAGGACCGTGGCTGTCACTGCCCCGGGCGCGGAGCGCTCCTTGGTGCCCTGGAAGGAGAAAAAGAAGAATGTCCTCTCCCGGATGAGCGGCCCGCCGAACGTGCCGCCGTACTGGTTACGGCGGAATGGCGGCACGGATTTCGCGAAGAAGTTGCGGGCGTTCAGTTTCTCGTTCCTCAGGAACTCGAATGCCGAACCGTGAAACTGGTTGGTACCCGACTTGGTAACGGCGGTCATAAACGCCCCGGCGTTGCGGCCCTTGTCGGCGCCGTAGGAATTGGTCTGAATGGAAAACTCCTCCAGAGCGTCCGGCGACGGGAAGATGGCCGGCGAGTTGAAGTAGGGGTCGTGGTTGTCGCCGCCGTCCAGTTGGTAGTTGTTCGAATTGGCTCGCGCCCCATTGATGGAGACGGTTTCATTCTGAGCCTGGTCCTTGCCGGCCACTCCACCGGAACCGGCGACGAGGTATTGCAGTTGGAGCGGGTTCCTTCCATTCAGGGGCAGCTCGACGATTCGCTTGGAGTCGATCACCTCCCTCAACGCGCCCGAGCGGGTCTCCACCTGCGTGGCCTCGGCCTGAACCTCGATGCTCTCGCTGGTGGCGCCCACTTCCAGGCGAACGTCGATTCTCCGATTCTCGTCAACCTGTGTGGCGATGTTGTCCTGGACGTAACTCTTGAAGCCCTGCTTCGCGATACGGACGGAGTAGAGGCCGGCCGGCAACTGGCTGGCGATATAGTTGCCTGCCTCGTTTGTGACGGCAACCCGTACCGCGGATGTGGCAGTGTTGGTGATGCGAACTTCCACATTTGGTATCACTGCGCCCGTGGCGTCCTGGATCGAGCCGTAGATGGTCACGCTGCCCTGACCCCACACGGAAAAGCCAATTGCAATGAGAACTAACAAGATGCGCGACATGGACGCACTCCTTTTGATTGAGGATGACCCGCTGGCTCGGATGCCCTCGAAGGGGACATCTGGATGGGATGGAGTATAATCGCGCTGGTATGGTCTGGATAGAGAATCACTGTGATTTCACGTGTTTCACGTGAGATTCGCAGGGGAATGGAGAGCGTGGCGATCGAAGGAGACGGCAAATCGGCGGGGCGCAGCGAGCAGCGGGTACTGGTGGATCGCGTGGTCCAGAGCGAGACTTTCCGCCGTTCCCCCCGGCTGCGGGCGTTCCTGCTGTTCGTCGCGGAGAAGACACTCGGTGATGCGTCGTCGGACCTGACGGAATACAACATTGGCCGAGCGGTCTTCGAGCGGCCGGAGAGCTTCAGCCCGATTGAAGACTCCATCGTGCGCTCTTCCGCCCGGCAGTTACGCATCAAGCTGTCTGAGTATTTTGCCGGCGAAGGCGCAGCAGAGAGCCTGCTGCTGGAGATCCCGAAGGGCAACTACGTAGCGGAGTTCCGCTGGCGTCCCCACGCGGAAAGCAACGCCGCACCTCCGCGCCGGTGGCGGTGGCGGTGGTGGCTGGCCGTGGGGGCACTCGTAGCATTGCTGGTTGTGGTATACCGAATCGCCTGGCAACCCACCGGCCCATCTGGAAGCCCGGCAGCCGGGAATCTCCTCTTCTCCGTGTTTCGCGAGCCGGGTACGGAGATCAACGTCGTGCTGGTGGACTCCGCATTGGCGCTGGTGAACAGCCTCGAACACAAGATTCTCTCTCTCGATGACTATGTTCAGAAGAAAGAGCAGATGCCCTTGCGGCTTCCGGCGGCGGACCCCGGGCTGCCCGCCCCAACGAGCTTCCCGGGCGGGCGGCTGATCACCAGCTTCCGGGATGCGGTCTTCGCAGGTAGCCTTGCCGAGCAAGCGGCCTCGTCCGGCCATCGCGTGAACCTGCGCCACAGCCGCCTGATGCAGGCCCGGGATTTCCGGGCGGGCGATTACGTCATCCTCGGCAGCATCATGTCCAATCCATGGGCCGGTCTGTTTGAGGAACGGCTGAACTTCCGGTTCTCCCGCGACGCGGAAACTGGCGTGTTCGGCATCCGGAATACGGCGCCTCGCAGCGGCGAGCAGATAGTCTATAGCTCGGACGCGGCCGAGGCCAGGAACGGCGTGTCGTATGCGAGGATCGCGAGTACGGCAAATCTCTCCGGCACCGGACGGGTGCTGCTGATCTCTGGCATCCATGCAGAGAGTTCGGAGGGCGCAACCGACGCCGCGCTCGCGCCGGAGTTGCTCCTCCAGGTGAGGTCGGCGGCAAATGCGGCTGCATTTGATGCCGGCAAGGACTTTGAGTTGCTTCTGGAGCTTCGCTCCGTCGATGGGACAGTGCGCGGATGGAAATTGATCGCCACACGATTTGCCCGATGAGAGCATCAGGAGGTTGACCCGCCATGTTGTCCAGACGCACCTTCCTTGCCGCATCCGCGGCGCCGCTGATCGCCAAACCGGCACGGCGGCCCAACGTACTCTTCATCGCTGCCGATGACATGAATACAGCGCTCGGCTGTTACGGGCATCCTGTGGTGAAAACGCCGCATGTGGATGCGTTGGCCAGTCGCGGCGTGCGATTTGAAAGAGCCTACTGCCAGTTCCCCCTCTGCGGGCCGTCGCGGGCATCTCTGTTGACCGGCATGCGTCCGGACAGCACGCAGGTGCTGGGCAACAACGTCGATTTTCGAACGTCTCATCCTGACGCCGTAACGCTGCCGCAGTTGTTCAAGAACAACGGCTGGTACTCCGCCCGCGAAGGCAAGATGTTCCACATGAATGTGCCCGGCGAGGTGGGCTCGCCCAAGTATCAGGACGAAGCGTCGTGGAATCACTCCGTGTCGCCGCAGGGTCTGGAACTGCAGACGCTGGGCGAGCGGCGGAAGCTCAATCCGCCGGGCGTGACATTCGGGATGCAGTGGATCTCGGCCGGCACGGCCGCAGGCCAGGCGGACACGAGCGCCGCCGACCATGCTTTGGCTCTGTTGGAGCAGCACGCCGCTCAGCCCTTCTTCCTGGGATTGGGGTTCATCCGGCCGCACTTGCCCTTTGTCGCGCCATCGAAGTTCTTCGACATGTACCCGCTGGCCGCGATGCCCGTGCCGAACAATCCGCCGGGCGATCTGGACGACATTCCCACCGCCGCCAAGTCGGTTCGCCCGCAGCTATGGAACGACATGCGCATGGACGAGCCGCGGATTCGCGAGGCGCTGCGCGGCTACTACGCCTCCACGTCGTTCATGGACGATCAACTGGGCCGTGTACTTGGGGGCCTGGACCGCATGGGACTGAGCGGCAATACCATCGTCGTCTTCTGGGGCGATCACGGCTGGCATCTGGGCGAGCATACGCGCTGGCAGAAGATGTCGCTGATGGAGGAATCGGCGCGGGTGCCTCTCATCGTAGCGGCTCCGGGGCGCAAGGGGAATGGTCGGTCCAGCCGATCGTTGGTGGAGTTCGTGGACGTCTACCCGGCGCTGGCCGAACTGTGCGGCCTGACGGCGCCCAGGATGCTCGAAGGGCAGAGCTTCGTGCCTCTGCTGGACAACCCGTCGCGCGGATTCAAGAAGGCCGCCTTCACGCAGTTGAAGTACGAGGACATCATTGGCCGGTCGGTCCGCACGGACCGCCACCGGTACGTCCGCTGGGAGGGCGCCGGCGGCGGCGAGGAGCTGTACGATCACGGGGCAGATCCGGGCGAGTTCACCAACCTGGCCGCGAAGCCCGAGGCGCGTCAGGTGCTGGAGCGGCACCGCGCCATCCTGAATGCCGGCTGGCAGTCCGCTCGCGCTTGATTAGCGTCCGCCCCGGACGACCAGCCGCCAATAGAGGGAGAGCAGTTGGACGAGGGTCTGCAATAGCGGCAGGGGGCGGAAGAACTGGGACTTGCCATGCATTCTGCGCGCGTGATGAATGCCAACTTCCACTGCGTATACGCCAAGCTGTTCCAGCCCCCGCACCAGTTCCAGGCAGATGGTACCGCTGGTGGAGGTGAGCTCCAGTTTCGCGACGAGATCCCGCCGAGTGAGGCGGACGTCGCCATCTCCGGCGTCCCCTCGCAGACCAACGGACCGCGGGATGACGCGGCGTCCGAA
>CAYVDY010000395.1:0-6756 GCA_964450255.1 uncultured Candidatus Solibacter sp.
AGCCTCCCGATGTTGCCAGCCGCGATGTTCTCGCGCGCCGGCAGATCATAGCGCAGGAAGTCCTGGAAAATCACGCCCATGTCCTTGCGCAGCTCGTCGATGTCGTACTCTCGCAAGTCCCTGCCATCGAGAAGAATCCGCCCTTGGGTCGGATCGTACAAGCGGAGCAGCAGTTTCACCAGTGTCGTCTTGCCTTCACCGTTCTCCCCGACGAGCGCGATTCTCTCCCCTGGCTGGAAACGCAAGTTCAAACCGTCCAGCACGAGTTTATCGTTTCCGGGATATTGGAACGTAACATTCTCAAACTCAAACCCAGAAAGAATGGGCTTCGGCGGAGCGAGAGGAGCCGCTGGGAGCTGGATGCTGGGGTGCTCGCGAAAGAAGAACACGAGATCCCTGAGAAACAGAGCCTGGTCAGCAATTTCGGAGAAGAGGGAGAAAATCATCTGCAGGTGGCCATTGGCGCCTGCAACCGCCCCGGCCAGGAACGCAAACGTGCCGATGCTCAAGCGTCCCGTCAGCGCCTGTTGCGCCAGATACGCATAGCTGGCGTAGTATCCCGCGGTGGCCAGGACGGCGAATGTGGCGCCCCACCCCAGGCGGCGGGTGGCCAACTTGCGGTTCTTGCCGATGATCTCGCTGGACAGCAACTCGTATTTGCCCTCCAAATGCGGCGCCAAACTGAACACTTTGATTTCCTTGGCCGCCTCGTGACTGCTCCCCAGATACTGAAAATAGTCGAGCGACCGGCGCGCCGGAGTCAGGTCAGTCGCCAGGCCATAACCCAGAAAAGCGAAGTGGCTCTCGACCAGGAACGAGGGCAGGACAGACAATAGCAGAACCACAAGCAACCAGGGGTAGTAGAACATGATGCCGGCGGCAAGCGAACCAAGCATCACGAGTCTCTGCAGAAGCCAACCTGCCGACGTCAACATCTTCGTTCTGTCAGTGGACTGTGCCCTCGCCCGAACGAGGCGATCGTGAAACGCAGGGTCTTCAAAGCTATTTAGATCGAGCGTCGCCGCATGGCGCATGATCTTCAACCCCAAGCTGAGGCTGAATCGATCGGAGATCAGGGCGTCCAGGAAGTCTACCCCACGGCCAATAGTCTGCGATAGTGCCGCCAGCCCGAACTCGATTCCCACCCAGAACCACACTTCGCTTTGCTGGACCGATTTGCCCTGCGCGGCCGCGCTGATCATGTCGATGATCCTCTTCGCGGCGTACAGCATCCCGAGCGGCGTTAACCCTCCCGCAACCCGGAGAAAGATGGTCCCCGCCACCAGGCCTGCGGCGGAGTCCCAGAGCAGCCGCCAAAGTTCGGGCAGATCCTTGAGCGCGGCCAGGCGCTGCTTCCAGACATCTTTCTGCCCCAGTGTTTCGTTCTTCCCCATCTGCTCCCAAATCTCCCGCTAGCGATGTGCCTTCACGATCCGTCTACACAGGTCAGTAGTAAATGTGGCACTGCCGCACTTGCGCGACTGATGATCGCCGAGAAACGCGATCGTGCGGACCTTGGCCGCTTCTGTCATTGGGCATTTTCCCTGGGACGATAGGTTCGCATTTCTGTGTCAATCGAATGCACTTGATCGAGGGGGTGGGGAAATGCGGTGGATTCGCTGTCTGTGGGTTGGTCAAGGACTCTCTCAGCCCATACGACAAACCTGTCCGGGGCGGAGCCAACGAAGTAGAACGGATGGCAGGTGACTAACGTTAGAATCTCCTGGCCGGTGGGGTTCAACACCGACGTTTCTCGCGGACTCACGACCTTGGTGGACACCACGCGATAGCGGAACTCGCCGAGCAGTGTCGTCAGTGTGATGATGTCGTCCTGCCTGATGTTCCGCAATGGGCGAAAGAACGTGTCGCGGTGGCCGGAGATACCGACGTTGCCCGGCTGTCCCGGCAGGGCCGTGCCGGCAATATGGCCGACGGCGCGCCGCAGCGTCCTAGCAGTCGTACCCTCCATGACGATCGCCGAGAGCCCAAGCCGTGAGATTTCAATGCGGCCGATCATGCCGTCAGTCGCCAACGGACGCAGGCCTTTCCTCACGTTGGGGACGCTAGAGTGGCTTGTGCCACCGGTTGTGCTTGGCCGATCAGCGAGCGCCCGTTCGAGTTGGCGGCTCTCTGCTTGCTGAAAGATCCAAGTATCCGCCAGCACGAACCCGCAATATCCCAACAGCGAGATTGCGCCAGCAAAGAGTGCGCGCTGAGTCCAGGCGAGAATCCTCTTCGACGAGGGCCGGACAATCACGACTTTCATTGAGCGCCCTCTTCTTTGACCGGATGCGGATCGCCAACCGCGATGTAGCCGGCGCGCGCTCGTACGGAGAGTTTGCCAGCGCCCTCCGCGCTGGCTACTACCCGAATTGCCCGGTAAGTGCCGGGCTGGGTGTCGTTGGTCGAAACATAGCCGATCGTGTATTGGTGGCGAATGTCCCGTGCAATGCGCTCGCAGACTGACGCGAGCGGGTCGACCTGACCGGGGATGTAGGACTCGCCGCCCGTAGTTCGCGCCAGACGATTGAGCACGCCCGGATTGCGGTCCGGATCGTCTTCGTCGAAGATCCCAATCGTGTAGACGAGCGCGTTGGATTGCTCGGCCATCCTTAAGACTTGGGCCAGTCTGCGCTCACTTGCGTTGTCGCCGCCGTCGCTGATGACGACAAGCACCTTCTTCTCCCGGTTGCCAGTCTGCAATCGCTCCAACGCCACGGCGACCGCATCGTAGAGTGCTGTCATTCCATCAGCGGGCGTCTTGAGGATCGCCGACTCCAGTTCATCCACACGGTTTGTGAATCGGACGGTTTCCGGAAGCCCAAGGCTCACGTGCTCATTGAAGTTGACGACAAACATCTCGTCTTCCGGGTTGCTGGCCTGGATGAAGATTCTCGCCGCTGCTATCACGTCATTCAGCTTCTGCCGCATGCTCCCGCTGTGGTCGACAACCAGTCCCACGGTCACAGGTGTGTCCTCGTTCTGGAACAACCGGATGGACTGAAGGACTCCATCTTCATAGACCTGAAAATTCCTGGCACGCAGACCGGGTGCAAAGCGGCCGTTTCGGTCCCGCACAGCGGCGTGCAACACAACCAGATCGAGGTTCACGGAGATGCGGTACTCGCCCGGTTCCTGAACCTCAACCGCCGGCGGGGTCTGCGGTGCAGCGGCACCCCCGGCGGCGATCAGCGGCAGCAATAGTAGCGGCCCGAGCACACAACTGCGATGCCGGTTTCCGTTTGGCACCTTCATCGGGTCACACCTCGCTTGTCCCCGGTCCGGACGGCGGATTGTGTCGTAGTCCGCATCTTGGCCCAGTCGTAGGAAATGTGGTGTCCACATTCCAGGCAAACCACGTAGGTTTCTGCCCGCGTGAGTGTTTGTCCGTCGGCGCCGGCGCAGGCAGGAAGCGTGACGGGAAACGTTGTCTTGCGATGCGCACAACCGAAGAGCCATTTGGCTACGCCCGCGAAGCGGGTACGGAGGGTATCTGCGACGGTGTCAGGGCCGCTCATGCTGGACCTCATCACGCCGCGTCGATCCGGCAGTATTCCGGATGCCACATTGCCGCTTGGACCTCCTGGACGATATCGCCCAGTTTCACGCGGGCCAGACCCTCCGAATCCGCTGCCTCGGCGACGGCCGCCGCGACCGTCACCGACACGCTGCGCAAGTCGTCGAGTTGCGGGAGCAGCGTTGCCCCGGGTTGACGCACCGTCACCAGACTGGATACCGCGCCCGCCGCCGCCAAAAGCATCCCTCCGCTGATTCTGCTGGCGCGGGAGACAATAGCGCCCAGACCGAGGCCAGGGTAAAGCAAGGCATTGTTCACGTGCGCGACGACGTAGGTGGTGCCCTTGTAGGTGACCGGGGCGAACGGGCTGCCTGTGGCAATCAGCGCACGCCCGTCGGTCCACGCGATTAGATCGGCCGGATTCGCCTCGGCCCGAAACTGCGGACAGGAGAGCGCAAAGATGATTGGCCGCTCGGTATGTGCCGCCATCTCTTTGACAATTTCTTCCGTGAAGCTGCCGGACGCCGTCGCCGCACCGATCAGCATAGTCGGTTTGACGCGCCGTACCACTTCGGCCAAGGAAATGCCGCCCCCACTGCGATCGCACTTCCAGCCCCTGCATTCGGCGGCTGGGCGTACGTACTCCACCTGATAGTCGCCCGCCCGCGCGGCCATGCCTGCGTTGAGCAGGCCTTCCCGGTCCACACACCAGAAACGACTGTTTGCATTCTCCCTGGAGAGTCCGTCGTGCATCATCGCGTCCCGAAGTTGGTTGGCGGCGCCTATGCCAGCAGTGCCCGCGCCAAGGATGACCACACGCTGGTTGCGCAGCGGCGTTCCGCAGACCCGAACGGCGGAAATCGCTGCTGCTAGCGTAATCGCGCCGGTGCCCTGCAGATCGTCATTGAACGTACAGACTCGGTCGCGGTACTTATCCAGAATCCGCTGTCCTATACCAGGCGCAAAGTCCTCCCACTGCAACAGCGCATGCGGGAACATCTTGGTCGCCACCTGGACGTAGGTCTCGATGAACGCGTCGTATCGCTCCCCTCGTATTCGCGTGTGCCGGTTGCCTACGTACGCGGGATCGCCGAGCAGGCTTTCCCGGTTGGTGCCGACATCCAGCATCACCGGGATTGCGCGCGTCGGATCGATTCCGCCTGCCGCCGTGTAGATCGCCAGCTTGCCGATGGACACCTCGATGCCGCCGACCCCCCAATCGCCGAGCCCGAGGATCTGCTCAGCGTCGGTTGCGAGGATCAGGTCGATCTCGCCGGGGCCGGCGCCGACGTTGGCGAACGCCTCGCCGATCATCTCGGGGTGATCGATGGACAGATACACGCCTCGCGGCCGCCGGCATTCATGGTGATACTGTTCCATCGCCATGCCAACTGTCAGATCGTTGACGATGGGGATCATCTCGCGAAGGTGCTCCGAAAGAAGCCGGTAGAACAGCACTTCATTGCGGTCGTGCAAAGCTGTCAGATAGGTGTTCTTGCTGAGCACATCCCGAAGCCCTTCGTACTGAATATAGGCCCGCTGGACCTGAGCCACCAGCGTGCTGATGTCCGGCGGGAGTAGGCCCGTGAGGCCCAGCGCGTTCCGCTCTTTCAGTGTAAAGGCCGTGCCTTTATTCAGACGCGGAGAATTCAGTACGGCCAGCCCGCGCGCCTTGGTCTCGTGGAAAGGGTCCCCAGTCCGCCGGAGGTTCGATGCCGACGCCATTAGGGGGATCACTCTGGGCCTCATGCTGTGACCTCCTCTGTCCGGATCCGCGCCCCCCGCGCGGCCTGCCTGTGATGGCACGCCGCGCGACAGATCACGCTACTGCTACTGACGGCGCGTGGCAAACGTCCGAACACCGAGTGCGCCAACCAGCAACGTCACCCCAATCAGCCCGATTAGCGGCAGCGTACCGGCAGTGTCAGGGAGTTGCTTCTCCCGGACAGGTTCAGCCGGCGGTGCCATCGCAACTACGGTCTCAGGCTCTGCCGGCGGCGCGGTTACCACTTCGGCAAGCTGTACTTCTTCACCTGTAGGCCTGATGGCCATGATGGGTACCCGTTTGAGCTCCACCACCACGGGGGCGTCCGCCGTCCTGATCGGCTCGGCGACTTCGACAGGCAGTTCCGCCGGCGTAAAGAGAACAGGCGTGTTCGCGTCTTTCGCAAGTTGGATCGCCCGCGCCTTCGGGTAAACGAACTCCTCACCCCAGTTCCTGCCCGGATAGAACCAGGCGCGGAGGGCTTCCGGTTCGCCGGCCGGTCTCTCCCTGAAGGTGATCACGGTCTTGTCCGTGGCCTTCAGGCGGTAGTTCGGAATCGCCAGTATGGTGGCATAGATGGCCGTTTCGTCCTTGTTGAAGATCTGGACGATGTGGCGGTCCGACTGCGAATCCAGGATCTTAAACACATAGGTACCGGCGGGCAGGATGCCCCATCCCTTGAGGTGAACCCCCGGAATCTCCACCGGACCGCTGAAGGTGATCACGGTCTTTCTGTTCCATTCATCAGCCTTGGCGATGGGCACAAGTACGGCGCTCATCAGCACGAGACTGCATACGGTCGTCGCTGCTTTAAATAACTTCATTTCGCTCTTTCCTTTGTTCCAGACCATGTGGCCTTCTATTCGCTTCAGTTCGCATCGGCTCCGGCCAGAACTCGGCGGGCGTCGCCCGTGAGCTCCGACCTGCATTTCACGGTCCGTCCCTACCGATACTTGGGTGAGTGACATCCGTCATCGCCTGGCCGCCTCACACAGCGCAAGGGGCTCGAAGGAGGCGCTGACCAAACACGGTCAAGTGACCGTATTTGGTCAGTTTCTGAGCCGGAAGCTGCTCACGCTCCCCATGAGACCGACCGCTTGCAGTAACCAGATGCAGACGGCAACAACGACCACGACATTCAGAATCGTCTTGATGCTGGAGGCCATTGGGATGTAGTTGTTGATCAGGTAGAGCGCGACCCCGACGATGATCAACACGACGACTAGATTTAGCAGAGGCACTTGCTTGCTCCTTCGCTTCTGATGGCTGCAAACCGACGCCCACTGCCGCGTTGGGGTTGTCCGATGGTGAAACTGACCTGAAACTGAGGTTTGGTTCACGAGGGAGCGTGGCCAGGAGTAGGCGACCGGATCCTGCAAACTGACCAGCGACAGTCAAATGGCCAATTATGGTCACTCTGTTCTCGCCCGGCGCAGATTCAGATAAGCCCCAGACCGCTGCCAAATGGCTCACC
>CAYVDY010000396.1:0-6749 GCA_964450255.1 uncultured Candidatus Solibacter sp.
CCACGCACAAGGTGGGCAGTTGGGGGCCGGCCGGTGGCGGCATGTGGGGCCGCTCCGGTCCGGCCGTCAGCAAGGATCTGGTGATGTATACGGGCACGGGTGACGGACGCTGGAATCCGGAGAACGGGCAGTACGGCAACGGCATCATCGGCGTGAAGCAGAATCCGCAGACCAAGGCTTTGGAACTGGTGGACTACTACGGTCCGTCCAACGCCGAGTGGCTGTGGAAGCGCGATCTCGACATGCAGGTAACGCCGGCGATCTTCGATTACAAAGGCCGCGAGTACATGATCGACGCCAGCAAGGAGTGCCGCGTTTACCTGATGGACACAGAGTCCATTGGCGGCGACGATCATCGCACGCCGGTTTATCGAACGCCTCTCATCTGCAACGAGATTGTGGACTTCGCCGAAGCGGGCATCTGGGGCTCGCTAGCCACCTGGCAGGACGGCGACACCACCTGGGTTCTCACGCCGTTCTGGGGACCGAAGCATTCGAAGTTCAAGGCGCCCATCGAACACGGTGAAGTGAAAAAGGGTGCCATTGCAGCTTTCAAGATGGACACCATCAACGGCAAGGTGCAACTGACGCCGGCGTGGATCTCGCGCGACATGAATCAGGCCGAGCCGCCTGTGATCGCCAATGGCATGATCTTCGCCTACGGCAGCGGCGAGAACACGTCGCAGGCCTATCCGGATGTCGGCCTGGACTTCCGAGTCTCCCGGCGCGTTCCGCTCTCCACCCACGCGGTGCTCTACGTGCTGGATGCGCAGACAGGCAAGGAGCTGTGGTCCAGCGGCGACCAGATCAAGACCTGGAATCATTGGAGCGGGATCGCCGTGGCGAACGGGCGCGTTTACATCAACACGTTCGACGGGGTGCTCTACTGCTTCGGGCTGAAGCCATGAGAGTGCGCGGATGGCTGGCGGTGCTGCTGGCGGCGAGCGCGGCCTTCGCCCAGCAACCGGAAACCCCAGCTGAACTGGAAAAGCAGTGGGACACCTACCGCCGCGTGCTGCTGGATTGGGGCGGCCTCACGGTCTACGGCAGCGAGAACTCCGAGTTGCGCGCCAAGCCCGGCGAGGATCGCGTGGTGTTCCTCGGCGATGAGATCACCGAGCACTGGGGACAGGGCACTGCGAAGTTCTTCCCCGGCAAGCCGTACCTGAATCGCGGCATCACGCGGCAGACGGCGGCGCAGATGCTGGTGCGCTTCCGCCAGGATGTCATCGGCCTCCAGCCCAAAGTGGTCGTGATTCAGGCCGGCACCAACGACCTCGCCAGCGTCATGGGCCCCTCGCCCGAAGCCACCACGGCGGAGCACATCATGTCGATGGTGGAGCTTGCCAAACTGCATGGCATTCGCGTGGTGTTGGCCTCCGTGACGCCCGTCTGCGATTGCGTGGAGAAGCTGTCCGCTCGGCGTCCGGCGGGCAAGATCCTCAGCCTGAACGGCTGGCTGAAGCGCTACGCCAAGGAAAGTGGTTTCGTCTATCTCGACTACTACTCCGTGTTGGTCTCGGGCCGGGCGATGAACAAAGACCTCACCGCGGACGGCCTGGTGCCCAACGACGCCGGCTATGCCCTGATGGCCCCGCTGGCCGAAAAGGCCATCGCCGAGGCCCTTAATCCACCCGCCCCAACCGGCCGCTGACCGTCTCCGGCTCCAGCGTCAGTGATTCGAAGTACATCAGGTTCTCCGTGCCCGCCGCCGCCGGCCGGATCGTCACCTTCAGCGGGCCCTTGGCGGCCAGCGTCACCACGCCGAGATCGAATGCCTTGTACTCGTACCACTCGCCCGTAGCCACGACGGCCTTCTCCACGTTCTGCGCTCCGATCTGTACGACGAACTTCCGGCCCGCCCACTCCGGCCGCGCCGCGTAACGCACGCGCAGATGATACCGGCCCGGCTGGCTGACCATCAGATTCCACCGCACCTGATCTTCCGGCTTCGTCCAACGGCCAATGTGGAAACTCCCATCGCGGTTGAATCTCTTCATCGCCTGCCCAGAGGTCACCCCGCCGATTCCTGTCAGGTGGAACGGCGAATCGCTCCCCTGCGTGAATTGCCTGGGCTCAGCCTCCGGCTTGCCCTTCACCTCCAGCACCACCACCGTGGAGGCCGCGTCCCAGCCCTGCGCCGGCATCCGGACCCCCGTCACACCGTCCTGCCTCAGCACTTCCAGCTTCTTGCCCGGAGTCTGCAGCAGATGTGCCGACGCCGCCTCGTTCTTCAATCCACCCACCCACAGCACGCCGTCCGCCGGCCTCTGGAACGCGTGCAGGTACACGCGCTCGCCCTTCACCGTGCAGCGTCCCCACGGGAACTGCCCCACCGGGCACGCGCTGGTCCCGTAGATGCTCTCACCGTTCTTCTGCATCCACGCGCCCACCTGCTCCATCACCGCCACGCTCGGCGCCGGAATGGTCCCATCCGCCTTCGGCCCGATATTCAGAAGATAATTTCCGCCCTTGCTGACGATCTCCACCATGCGCTGGATCACGTTCGCCGGGGTCTTCCACTCCTGATCGAACTTGCTGTAGCCCCACGTCCCGTTCAGCGTCTGCGGAGTTTCCCAGTATTCGTCCAGCCCGCCGGTGGGCATGCCGTTGTCGTTCATGTTCTGGTAATCGCCCAGCAGCTCGTGCGCGTAATTGCCCACGCGTCCGTTGATCAGGCACTGCGGCTGCAACTCCCGCACCAGGTTGATGAAGCGCTTCGCCTGCTCAGTGGTGTCGATACCGCGGTCGAACCAGATCAGCCCCAGGGGTCCGTAGTTCGTCAGCAGCTCGCGCAACTGCGGCATCGACTTCTCCTGCAGGTACTTCTCGAAGTCCTTCTTCGCCGGATCGTAGTCCCAGTGATTGCCGTAGCCGCCCGGATGGTCCCAGTCCTCGCGGTGCGAGTAGTAGACGCAGAACCGGATGCCTTCGCGCTTGCACGCCTCCGCCAGTTCTTTGACGATGTCGCGCTTGAACGGAGTCCACTTGACGATGTTGTAGTCGCTCACCTTGGAGTCGTACATCGCGAACCCGTCGTGGTGCTTCGCCGTCAACACCAGGTACTTCATCCCGGCCGCCTTCGCCAGCTTCGCGTATGCGTTGGCGTCGAACTTCACCGGATTCAGCCCGTGCGCCATCTCGCGGTAGTCCTTCACGGGAATGTTGAAGCGCTGCATGATCCACTCGGCCTCGTCACCGGCCGGCGTGTGCTGCCCCTTCCACTCTCCGGCCAGTACCGAGTACGGCCCCCAGTGCACGAACATCCCGAACTTGTCGTTCTTGAACCACTCCATCTTGTCCTGCGCGCAAACAACGTTCGCCGCAGCCAGCAACGCAAACACCGCAAGAAGTTTCATAGTTGTATACCTAACCTACGCCGGTCCGGCGATCAGCGCCACTCCGCACCCGTCGCAGCTCCGCGCCGAGCGCAGCGCCAGCGCGCCCGAAGGACACGCCTCGGCGCACCGCACTGCCGATTTCCTCAGCCCCTCCGCGATCGTCATGCCGAATGGCGCGGCCACCGCCACGTCGAAGCCGCGGCCCAGGATCGCCACTCCGAGCTCCTCGCCCTCTTCCGCCGCGATCCGCACGCACGCCTCGCATAGAATGCACTTGCCCGGCTCGTACACGATCTCCGGATGCGACAGGTCCTGCGCAAACCGTCGCCGCGCGCCCGGATAGCGGAACGAGTCCGCCTGATACTCCGTGGCCAGCCCGCGCACGCGGCAGCAATCCGCCTTGCTGCACCCGCAGCTCATGCACCGCCGCGCCTCGCGCTCCGCGTCCGCTTCCGGTAGCCCCAACTCCACCTCGTCGAAGCTCGCGCGCCGCCGCTCCATCACGATCTCCGGCATCCGCACCTTCGACGCCTTCTCGATCTCGCGGAACATCGCAGCCCGCTCCGCGTCGTCCATCGGCTTCAACGCCACCGCCGCCACCGCCGGTTCGCCTGTCACCGCCTCACCCCGCAGATACTGATCCATCGCGACCGCAGCCATGCGGCCAGCCGCCACCGCCCGTACCGCCAGATCCGCGCCCAAAACGGCGTCGCCGCCCGCGAACACGCCCTCGATGTTCGTCGCCATCGTGCGCGCATCCGCCGCGATGCCCCAACCCGTCACCCGCAGTCCGTCCCGCTCGGCGACCTCGCGCTCGACGGATTGTCCGATGGCCGCGATCACCGCCGAGCATTCCACCACGAATTCTGACCCGGCCACCGCCACCGGCCGCCGCCGCCCGCTCGCATCCGGCTCACCCAGTTCCATCCGTTGGCACGTCAGAGCCAGTTCTGCGTTCCGCGCCAGCTTCACCGGAGCCACCAGGAACTCGAACTCCACACCCTCCGCCAGCGCCTCTTCCGCCTCGGACAGCAGGCAAGGCATCTCACGCTTCGTCCGCCGGTACAGGACACGTACCCGCTTCGCACCCAACCGCACCGCCGCCCGCGCGCAGTCAATCGCCGTGTTGCCGCCGCCGATCACCACCACGTCGTCGCCGGCACTCTGCAACCGGTCGAGAAACTCCAGGCCCGATACTGCCAGTTCCTCGCCCTCGCAGTGCAGCCCCTGTGCCCGCTGCGCGCCAGTCGCCACGAACACCGCGTCGTATCCCCCGCGCAACTCCCCTAGCGAAAAGTCCCGGCCCCACCGCTGTCCCATCCTGAACTCAGCGCCGAGTTTCTCAATGACGCCGATCTCGGCGTCCAGCGCGTCCTTCGGCAGCCGGTGCGCCGGTATCGCATAGCGCAGCATTCCGCCCGCCCGCTTCCGGGCATCGAACAACGTCACCCGGTGGCCCATCTGCAGCAGATAGAAAGCCGCCGTCAGGCCCGCCGGTCCTGCACCCACCACGGCTGCGGACTTGCCCGTATCCGCCGCCTTGGCCGGCACCTCCGTTCGTTCGTCCGCGACAAACCGGTGCAGCGCCCCAATCGCCAATCCCTGGTCGTAATCCAACCGCCGGCACTGCTGTTCGCACAGCCTGGGACAGATGCGCCCCAGCGCTCCCGGCAGCGCCAGCCGCCTTGAGATAACCTGCATCGCCCCGCCCAGATCCCGCCGCGCGATCTCCCCCACAAACCCCGGAATATCCAACCCCGCCGGACACGTCGCCGAGCAAGGCGCCACGCAATCGCCTGCGTGATCGGAGAGCAGCAGCTCCAGCGCCATCTTCCGCGCCTTCCGCACGTCCGCGCTATTCGTCGTCACCACCATGCCTTCCGCTGCCGGCAGCGCGCACGACGGCGAGAACCCCCGCCGCCCCGCGATCTGCACCGCGCACACGAAGCACGACGACACCGGCTCCAGCCCCGGCACATGGCACAGCGTCGGTATTCGTATCCCCAATTGCCGGGCCGCCGCCAGCACCGTCGTGCCCGGCTCTACACTCACCCTCCGCTCGTCGATGGTCAGCGTCAGCATGGGCTCACCACCTCCACTGCGTCATCCTGGCAGACCTTCCGGCACTCGTCGCAGCGCGTACAGAGCGCATCGTCAATCTCGTGCTTCTCATGCGGCTTGTACGCGATCGCCCCCACCGGGCACGCCTGAGCGCAAAGCGTGCAACCAATGCAATTGTCCGTCACCCGGTAGCGGATCAGCGCCGTGCAACGCCCCGCCGGACAGCGCTTCTCGTTGATGTGGGCCTCATACTCGTCACGGAAATACTTCAGCGTGGTCGCCACGGGATTCGGCGCCGTCTGCCCCAGCCCGCACAGGCTCCCCCGGCTCACGAAATCCACCAGTTCTTCCAGCGTCTCCAGATCATCGCGGCGCCCTTTACCCGCGCACATCCGCTCCAGGATCTCCAGCATCTGCTTGGTCCCGATCCGGCAGAACGTGCACTTGCCGCACGATTCCGCCTGCGTGAACCGCAGGAAGAACCGCGCCATGTCCACCATGCAATCGCGTTCGTCCAGCACCACCAGGCCGCCCGAGCCCATAATCGCGCCCGTCTTCGGAATCTCGTCGTAGTCCACCGGCGTGTCCGCCAACCGCTCCGGAATGCACCCTCCGGACGGCCCGCCCATCTGAACCGCCTTGAACTTCCGCCCGCCCTGAATCCCGCCGCCGATGTCTTCCACAATCTCGCGAATCGTGATCCCCATCGGCACCTCGATCAGGCCGCCGCGCCGAATCTTCCCCGCTAGCGCGAAGACCTTCGTCCCCTTGCTCCCCGCTGTCCCGTACGCAGCGAACGCCTCCGCGCCATGCCGCATGATCCAGGGCACGCAGGCCAGCGTCTCCACGTTGTTGATGAGCGTCGGAGCTCCATGGAAGCCGTGCTCCACCGGATACGGCGGCCGCAGCCGCGGCATCCCGCGATTGCCCTCCAACGACTGAATGAGCGCCGTCTCCTCGCCGCAGACAAACGCGCCAGCGCCCTCGCGTACCTCCAGCTTCAGTCCGTCTCCAAGCAGACCACGCTCCGCCGCCTGCCGGATGGCCTCGCGGACATTGCGCACCGCCAGCGGATACTCCGCGCGGATATACAAGATGCCCACCGATGCCCCAGTGGCGTGCGCCGCAATTGCCAACCCTTCCAGCACCCGGTGAGGATCCGCCTCCAGCACCAGCCGGTCCATGAACGCGCCGGGGTCGCCTTCGTCGGCGTTGCAGATCACGTACTTCATGGGCCCTGGCTGGCTGCGCGCTATTGCCCACTTGCGCCCCGTCGGGAATCCCGCGCCGCCGCGGCCTCGCAACCCGGACTCCGTAATCTGCCTGACTACCGTCTCCGCGTCCATC
>CAYVDY010000397.1:0-6748 GCA_964450255.1 uncultured Candidatus Solibacter sp.
CACCGGTGGGGTCGACATTGATCTTCACGTGATCGGCCGAAGCGGAGACGAGGAACTCGTTGATCGAGGTGGGGCTGAGGGTCCAGGTGTGGCCCTGGCTGGCCGTCTGGTTCGGACGGAGCAGGTTGGTGACGGCGTAGTCGAAGCCGCCGCGGAACGAGTCCAGATTTTCCCAATTGTAGTTGGCGAAGCGGAACTTCACAAACTGGTTGGTGGTGGGGTTGTAGTCCAGTGCCACAGTATCTTTGCGCTGATTCTGCCAGGTGGGACGCTGCTGGAAGAAGTTGGTGTTGCCCTGGTAGGTGCCGTTGGCGGCCGGATAGGTCTTCAGGAACGCTATACCGTTGGGGCTGAGCTGGGACTGAGGAATGATGTTTCCGGCATAGGGAAGGCCGGTTGTCGGATCGTTGATGACACGAACACCGCTGTAGTACAGATTGTTACCCAGCAGTTCGCCAAAGTTACCCTGCCGCATCGCGGCCGAGGGAACGCGCTGGAAGGTGGAATCTTCCGCACGGCGGCGGACCCACTCCTGGCTGAACAGGAAGAAGAGCTTCTCGCGCTCCTTATTGAAGACTTTCGGGATGGTCACGGGACCGTTGATATTCCAGCCAAACTGGTTGAAACGGAAGGGCGCCACGAAGTTGGACGCCGTGCTGCGGTTGCGCGCCCAGGTGTTGGCGTCCAGCGCGCTGTTCCGGAAGTATTCATACGCTGTGCCGTGGAAATCCTTGGTGCCGGACTTGGTCACCATTCGGATCTGGCCGGCGGACGAGCGGCCATACTCGGCCGAATAGTTCGCCGTGAGAACCTGGACTTCCTGAATGGTGTCCAAATCGGCAGTGCCGATGGAGGTTCCGTTGGCGCGGGTACGAATGCCGACTGCGCCGTCAAACGTGATCAGCGAGTCCTGAGACCGGCCGCCGTTGATGGTCAGGCCGCCGGAATCCAGGCCAAAGCTCTGGCCGCTCATCGGCGAGTTGCGGCGCACGCCCGGCTTCAGCATGGCCAGGAACAGCGGGTTGCGGCCGTTCAGGGTGAGGGTCTGCAACTGTTTCTGCTCGATGGTCTTGCCGACCGTGGCGGATTCTGTGTTCAACTGCGCCACGTTGGCTTCGACGGTTACCGTCTCGGTCAACTGGCCGACAGACAGGTCCATGTTCACGGCCAAAGGCAACGCTGCCTCCAGCTTGATTTTCGTGGTGGTGGCGGTCTTGAAGCCCGGCGCCTCCACCTTTACGGTGTAGAACCCAGGGGCAATATTGGTGGCGGTATAGAAGCCGGACTCGTTCGTCGTCACAAGACGTTCGAAGTTGTTGCTCTCGTTGATGACTGCGACTTTTGCATTGGCAACCGCGGCACCGGAGGGATCTTTGACGATACCTGAGATGCTGGAGTTGTCAGACTGTGCGAAGGCAAACAGCGCCAAAGTCAGGGAGCATACGATGCCCGCTGACACTCGCCGAAAGGCCTGAAGCATATTCTCAATTCTCCTAAGTTTTAATAGACAAGACTAGCCTCTGCTGATGAACGTGCAGGCAGACCAGTCCCAAAGACCTACTGGTACGGAGTTTACCAATACTGGCAGCCAGCGTCCACCCCCCGGTCGCGCTGGGATTGGCGGAAGGTTGTGCGAATCGAACACACCTGCGACTCAAAGAGCCGCACATTGGTTTTGAAGACCAAGCGGGACACCAGCCCCAATAACCTTCCGTCCGTCATTGTAGCCGCTTCGGCCCAGGTGAGGCGGCGGAAGCGCTTATAATCGAGGTAACTGCGGATGCGGGGTGCATTCGCTCTCCCTGATGAATTCATCTATTGCAAACGTTCTTGTTGTTGACGACGAATTGAATCAGCGCTCGGCGCTGGCCGGCGTGATCGCCCGTTGGGGCTACGGTGTGGCGACAGCCTCTGACGGCGCGGAGGCGCTGCAGATGCTGAAGTCCTTCGATGCCGACGTGGTGATCACGGACTTGAACATGCCGAACCTGGACGGCAAGGGCCTGCTCGAGGAGCTTCAGAAATCGCCCGCCCCGCCGCAGTCGATCGTGCTTACGGCGTTCGGCAGCCTGGAGACGGCACTGGAAACGGTGCACCAGCTCGGCGCGTTCTGGTTCCTGGAAAAGCCCGTTCCGCCGGGCGCATTGAAGATGATACTGGAGCGCGCGATGGAGCGCGGCCGCTTGGGCAAGCGGGCGGACCGCCTGGAGCGCGAACTGGCCTCGCGCGGCGTCCTCGGTGAGCTGGTGGGCGAATCGGCGGCTATGCAGGAGATCTTCTCCCTGCTGCAGCAGGCGGCGCCGGCACGGGCCACCATCCTCATCACCGGTGAAAGCGGCACAGGCAAAGAACTGGCGGCAAGGGCCATCCATCAGTTGAGCCCGCGGCGCGCCGCCCCATTCATCGCCGTCAACTGCGCCGCCATGCCGGAGACCTTGATTGAAAGCGAACTGTTCGGCCACGAGAAGGGCGCCTTCACGGGCGCCATCGCGCGGCGGGCCGGCTGCTTCGAACTGGCCGACGGCGGCACGCTGCTGCTCGACGAAATCGGGGATATGCCGATGGGCACCCAGGCCAAGCTCCTGCGAGTTTTAGAAGACCGGCGGCTGCGCCGTCTCGGCTCGGAGCGCGAAATGGAGCTGGATGTGCGCGTTCTGGCCTCCACCAATCACGACCTGAAGGAGGCCATCGGCAAGGGCACTTTCCGGGAGGATCTTTTCTTTCGGCTAAACGTATTCGAGGTCCATCTGCCGCCTCTGCGGGATCGGGTGGTCGATATCCTGCCCATCGCGCGAGCGCTGATCGCCGATCTGAACCAGCGGCACGAATGCCGCGTCACGGACATCGCGCCGGACGTGCAGGACTCGTTCCAGCGCTACCAATGGCCGGGCAATGCCCGCGAGTTGCGCAACGTTTTGGAGCGCGCCGTGATTCTCGCCGGCAGCGGAACCATCCAGGCCGTTCATCTGCCCCGCGGCTTCGCCGGCGCGGCTGAGCCGGCGCCACAGGTCCAGGACGACCGCATCGTGCTCACTCCCGGCGTCACCATCGATGAAGCGGAGCGCCTGCTGATCGGCGTGACACTGCGGCAAACGGCCGGCAACCGCACCCGTACTGCAGAGATCCTTGGCATCAGCGTAAAGACACTGTTTAATAAGCTCAAGGAATACGGCGACAACGAATGACCCTGCGCGCCCGCATCTTGAGCATGACCCTGGCGATGGTCGCCGTGATCGTGCTCTCGCTGGTGGCGATTAACCTGGACAATCTGGTGGCAACCTGGCTCGACTCGTCCCTGGAACGCTCCGAAGTGGCGGGCCGCCAGATTCAGACATTGATGGTGCGGCGGATTGAGGAGCGCATGACGGCGCTGCCCAGGCCCGTGGGATTAGACGCCACCAAGCGCATGTGGAGCTCCATCGTCAAGGAAGACGGCGACCTCACGGCACTGCTGGAGCAGACCATGGCGCAGTCGCGCGCGATTATCGAGATCAACGTCGCGGCCGAGGATGGATTGGTGCTCGCTTCCTCGAATCCGGCTCGCGTCGGCGAAGCGATGCTCAATCGCCAGGACTTGCAGTCCCTCCGCTCGGCTCGCCTCATGGGCCGCGTGTCGGCCATACTCCGGTCGCGCGACGACTACGAGACCCGCGTTCCCATCGGTTTCGTGGGGCAGACCGGTCCCGTTTTTACCATCCAGATCCTCTCCTCCGCGCTTCTGCTGCGGGACGCGATGAAGCCGGAGTTCTGGAATGTCGCCTTCGTCTCCCTGCTGGCGCTGCCCGCCTCTATTTTTTTCGCCTACGCCGTCTCCCGCCATGCGCTGCGGCCGCTGGCGCGAATCAGCCATATGATCGATGGGATCGTCGCCGGCCAGGCCCCGGAGCCGCAACGGCGCGCCGACCAGGGGACTCGGGAACTGGCAATCATCGAGTCAAAACTCAGTCTCCTGGGCGAGAGATTCCGCGATGCCCGTCACGACGCGACTCAATTGAGAACCAGCCTGGACGAAGCCATGGGCAAGCTCGACGCGGAGGCCCGGAAACAGATCGAGAATCAGTTCGCGCTCTCCCGCCGGCTGACGGCCATCAACAGCCTGACGGTGCGAGTGGCGCACGAGATCAAAAACCCGCTGAACTCCATCGCGCTGCGGTTGGAGTTGCTGAACTCCATGGTGAGTGGCGCAGTGCCTGGCGCCGAAGCGGAGATCGAGATCCTCTCACAGGAAGTGACGCGCCTGGACCGCGTGGTGCGCACGTTTCTCGATTTCAACCGGCCGGTGGACCTGGCAATGGAGGATCTGGATGTTGGGCGGTTGTTGGCCGGCATCGCTCAGTTCCTGGAGCCGGAGGCGGAGCGCAAGAACGTCCGCACCGTGCTGAACCGGCCGGAATCGCCTGTTCTGGTCCGGGGCGATGCGGGCTTGCTGCGTCAGGCGTTTCTCAATGTGGCCGTCAACGGAGTGGAAGCGATGGAGAGCGGCGGCACGCTCAGCTATGACGTTGCGGCCCGCGATGGCGCGTGCGAGGTGCGGATCACCGATACTGGAATAGGGATCTCACCGGAGTTGCGGGAGAAGATCTTCCAACTCTATTTCACGACTAAGCCGAAGGGAACCGGAATCGGATTGGCCATGACGTTTCGAGCCATCCAGCTGCATGGTGGAGCCATCGAGCTTGACAGCGAGCCGGGACGCGGTGCGACCTTCAGGATCGCGCTTCCGCTGATCGCCAGGGGGGCGTCGGCATGAGGCTCCGCGGAGTATTGCTTTTGGTTGTGGCATCCGCCGGATTGAGCGGCTGCTGGTTTCGGAAGAAGGCGCCCAAGCCGCTGCCGCCACTCACTCCGCCGGTGATTGTCATGCCGGCGCCTGCACCACCAGTGGACCTGCCGCCCGAGGCCACCAACCCGATTGAGGTCGCGCCGCCACCTCCGCCGCCCGAGGTGACGATCATCAAGCCGGAACTCCAGCCGCGTCCGGAGAAGACGCCGGCCAGGCCGAAGCCCTCGGCCAGAAGGCCTGTTGCCGCACAGACGCCTCCCGCGCCCACGGCCACACCCGTGCCCGCTCCAACGCCCGAGCCCCCGACAGAGGCGCCCGCTGCACCGCCGCCGCAATTGGGCGAGTTGATCTCCGAGGACCGGCGCCTGGAACTGCGCAATGAGGTCGAACAGAGCCTCGGCCGCGCCAGGGCCACGTTGACCATTGCATCGCAGCGCGCGCTCACGCGCCGTCAGAACGAAACTGCGAAACGGGTCCGTACGTTCATCCAACAGGCCGAAGAGGCGACGTCCAGGGACATCTCAACGGCAGTGCAGCTTGCCCGGCGCGCCGATCTGCTGGCTCAGGACTTAGCTGCGACGTTCAAATAGGAGCGCGCAAAAAAATTGCGAGGGGCCCGGGCGGGCCACCTCGCGGTGGGGGTGGGAGGAGAATTCACCCCGTAGTGGAAATAACAGATCCGAGCAGCTTATAGTGAGGAGCTGCCACACCGGACATTCACCCTCATCCGGCGTGGATTCGGATCCGTCTTATCCCCGTAAAATTGGCGCGCCGGTTTCTCCGGCAGCGGCCTTGGTCCAGGGCCCTTGCGGGAGCGCCCAAACCAGCGCACCAAACTCGTAAAAGATCAGCCGCCCAGGGGCGAAAGCCTATTTGGCCCTGCCCTGAGCCAATACCATCTTGGGACGGGCCAGATAGCCGACAATCGTGTTCTTCTTCACTTCATTGACCACCAGCTCGTAGGGCTGCTTGGCATTCCGTGAACTCGAGTAAAACTGCACCGGTTCGTTCAGGCTCTTGTCCTTCTTCTCGATCCGCTTATCGTCGGAGAGCAGCTCGATGGTGTAGCGGTTGCGGCCGGCATCAGCCTTCTTGAGCATCATGCGGACATCGCCAACCTGCTGGAGTCCGGCGGACTTGACGAGCGTGAACTCGAAAATGTCCCGGTCCCCCAGTTCTCTCAGAAGCTGGATTTCCTTGGAGTTTGTCGCGATCAGTCCGCTCATCATGCCGAGGTCGCCGCGCACGCGCTGGAGATCGGTACGGGCCTCCTGCAGCGTGGATTTTGCCGTCTCCACCTCGGTCTTGACGGCGCCGACCTCGGTCGAGATGGAGTTGATCCGCGTCGAGGCAGTGTCGCTCGACTCGCGAACCTTCGCCAACTCCTCGGTGAACTGCTTGGCGCGTTCCGACTGCCGCGATTCGATCTGGCTGGCAATCAGTTCCGCCTTACGGGATGCCACCGCCTGGGCCTTCTTCACGCCTTCACTGGAATGCTCGCGCGTCGAAACCAACTCCGCGCGGAACTCTCGAAGAACGCCTTGAAGCTCCTGATCGGACTTGGCGAAAATGGCGCGCAGCGCCGCATTTTCCCTCGACTGGTTCAGCCCAAGCTGGGTCACGTCCTGACGGAGTGATTTCACCTCGGCGCTCTGAAAGTAGGTTAGCCCCCCGAGGATCACCAGACCCACTCCAATGGCGGCCGTCCACCATGGCAACGGCGATCGCTCGCGGGCTGCCGGTGTGATCTCGTTGTTGTCATCGTCAAACATGGGGTTGTCGCTCCTGCAGTTCCTCATATGCACAACACGTGCCAAATCGCTAATCGATTCTGCTTCAACGGTTTGCGGGAATTGGGGTGGGAGGGGAGAGCGTACGGTTTACTGGATTCGGGCCCCCGGCGCGGTAAATAGTGCCGATTAGTCGAGCCAAGTGGTGGCGAACCGATACACCCTGATTGGAAGC
>CAYVDY010000398.1:0-6723 GCA_964450255.1 uncultured Candidatus Solibacter sp.
GATGGAGGCTCACAATGAGTTCGCGCTCACGAACGCCAATCTCCTCGGCGAACGAAACTTCTTCAACTACAGTGACCAGCACGCCGCCCGGGGTTTCAAACCCCAACTCGGTCCGCTGTTCCGCAGTCAGGGCGCGGATTCCGATGCCGAACCGGGCGGTCGTCTCGGTCCCCTTCGTGTCTTCGGGGTCCGTCATCTCGCGACGATTACGAGCGATGCGCGGATCGTCTCTGAAGACCTTCTCACGATCTTCGATCGTCACCTTCTTGTCCACCGTCTTCCCGTCGCGATCAATCGAAATGGTCGCATCCGAGCCAAGTGGCATGTCCGAGACGCGGCTCACCAGATCGTCGCCATCCTTCACCGGCTTGCCGTTGAGCGCCAGCACAACGTCGTCGCCCTGGATTCCGGCCTTCTCTGCCGGTCCGCCTTTGGTTACCGACTCAATGATCACGCCGTTCTTGAAGCCGAGTGCCTTCAACGTGTTTTCCATGCGCGCCTGATCTCGTGGGAAACTGATCCCGATGGAGCCGCGCGCCACTCTGCCGTTTTGGATGACCGAATTGTATACCTTGGCCGCCGTATTCATGGGCAGTGCGAAACCGATGCCCTGGTAGCCGCCAGACTGGGTGGCGATCATCGTGTTGATGCCGATGACCTCACCGTTGATGTTGACCAGCGGACCGCCGGAGTTCCCCGGGTTGATTGCCGCGTCGGTCTGAATGAACCGCTGGAACTGGCGCGCGATGTCTCGGCCCGTAGCGGATACGATGCCAGCCGTCACGGACGTTTCCAGCCCGAACGGCGCGCCGATCGCCACCGCCCAATCACCCACCTGAACGCTGTCAGAATTGGCGATTTTGAGAGGCTGCAACGGCTTGCCGGCGTCGATCTTGATGATGGCGAGGTCGGTCTCCTCGTCCGTGCCGATTAACTTAGCCTTGTACTCGGTTTTGTCGCCAGTCAGCTTGACCTTGATGTGATCGGCTTGATCCACCACATGGAAATTCGTAATGATGTAGCCGTTCTTGTCGACGATGAAACCGGAGCCTGAGCCCTCGCGCTTCCGGGGAGCGGCATCTCCGCCAAAGGGCATACCGAAGAACTTCCGAAGTTGGTCCATCTGGCCGCCATCTTCCTCATCGCCTTCCTGTGGCGTATTCATGGGACTGCGCCGTTTTGGAGCCGCGGTGTTCTGCTGCTTGGGCGTGTAGTCCGTAGAAATGAACACCACCGACGGCTCAAGCATCTTGGCCAGCTTGGTGAACTCGTTTGAGAGCTGTTTCACAGGCGGCACCGTGAGCGGTGTCGCATCCGGCGCAGCCGCCTGTCCCTTGGCCGCACTGACTCCCGTCGTGAGGACTGTACCCAGCAAAACGGCGATCGCCAGGGTGAATACCAGCAGGCTCGCCGAGAACAACTTCTGCTGGCGCAATCTCTCCAGCCAGCTTCGTACTTCGTTCTGACTCATATTGCTTCCTTGAAATTCCTTCCAGATCAATCTACCCCAGTTGATGCCCCACGGGGCGTGCTGGTTTCACTTCTACCAAAATGATGCCAGCCAGGATCAACGCCGCTCCGGTCAGGGACCGGGCCGTCCAGGCCTCGCCAGCCACCAACCACGCCGTCAATGCGGCGAAAACCGGTTCCAAGGCGAAGATCAGCGCGGTGCGGGCAGCGGTGGTGTGCTTCTGCGCCCAAGTGTAGAGCAGGAACGAGAGCGCCGTGGCGAATACCGCCGTCGAGAGCAGGCCGAACCAGAGCCCGCCCGTCCAAACAACTCGCGGTTGCTCCACGAACGACGCGCCGAGCCAGGAAAACAGCGCCACGCCACCCACCTGGTAGAGACTCAGGCGTTCGTAGTCCATCGTCCTTGAATAATGCGCCACAGCTAGAATATGCACCGCAAATGCCACCGCGCACGCCGCCGTCAGCAGATCACCGGCATTGAACCGCATGCCCATGTCCACCGACGTCATCAGTCCGGTGCCCAGGAGCGCCGCTACCGCGCCGGCGATCTCAACCAGCCTGGGTTTACTTCTATTGACGAGCGAGCCCAGCAAAGGTACCAGCACAACGTACAATCCAGTGATGAACGCCGAGTTGGAGGCGGTGGTTCCACGAAGTCCGGCCGTCTGGAGCGCGTACCCGAGAAAGAGAAAGAACCCGCAGAAGACCCCGCCCCGCCAGTCCGCCGGTCCCTTGCGGTGCAATCTGCCGCGCACTGCGAGCCACAGCAGCACCGTGGCAATCGTGAAACGCAGGCTGAGAAACATGAACGTGGAGGCATCGTTCAGGGAGTTCTTGACGATGATAAACGTCGCGCCCCAAAGGAAAGCGACCCCCACCATCGCCAGTTCGGCCCGCAGATGACGATTCTCGCCGCTCACGCCACCGCCGCATCTTCCAGCAGGCGGCAAGCGATCAGGAAAGCGCGCCGGAGCCCCAGATCGCGGCCCTCCGGCGCATACCATTCATTCATGGTGTGGGCGCCGCCACCCTGCCCGCCGGCGCCAATCGAGACCGCCTGTATCCCCATGGAAAGCGGCACGTTGGCATCGGTGGAAGCGCAGTCCCGGTGGGACCGGATGCCCAGATGTTGATCCACCGCCAGGATGTGGCGGAGAATCGCAGAACCTTCGGCCAGACGCCCGCCGGGCCGGGAACCAGTCTCCCGGACCTTGCCGGTGACTCGACCGCTCAGCGCCCGCTCGTTTTCGGTCAGTAGCGCGCGTTCCAGCGTGGAAGAGAGCTTGCTCGCGAGGTCGTCAAGTTCCAGCGGGCTCTCCGAGCGGAGATCCACTTTGACCCGCGCCGACGCCGGAATAGCATTCACCGTGGAGCCGCCCTCAATGACACCGAAGTTCCAGGAGCAGGCGGTGGAACGCGGCGGATCCTCGTCGCGCGCATCGGTGTACCACGTGATGGCCCGCGCCAGGGCGTGAATGGGGTTGGCAGTGCCGTGATCGGACCAGGAGTGTCCGCCCGGCCCGGTCACGGTAATCTCGAAGCGGCGGCACGCCAGGGCATCGGCGGTCATATGCGCGGTGTCCGGCCCATCCAGGACAAGGACAGAATGCAGCCTGCCGGCATAGGGTGACTGGCGGCAGAGAAACTTCATGCCGCTGAGGTTGCCGTCCCCCTCTTCGCCGACATTGGCGGCCAGCAACAGATAACGCAGGCACTCCAACTTCGGCGCCGCCGCGACTGCTCTGGCAATCGCGAGCAGGCCAGTCAGGCCGGCGCCGTTATCGGCAATGCCAGGACCGAGAAAACGGTCCTTGCCGTCGATCCGGATCTCTTCAGGGTTGCGGGGCGCTAACACTGTATCCAAATGCGCCGTCATAGCCACAACGGGTCCGTCCTTGCGCGCATGCGGGAGTTGCGCCGTGACGTTTCCGGCACGATCGATCCTGGCATCCCAGCCGAGGGCTGTGAACTGCGTCGCGATCCACTCCGCACGCCTCGCCTCCATGAAAGTCGGCGCCGGAATCCGGCACAAGGCCAGGTGCTGCTCGTCAATCCAGCGGCGTTCACGGGCGAAGAAACGAAGAACCTCTACCACATCCGGCCGCCCGGAGAGCATTTCTACTGGTTCTGCCGCTTTTCGTGCCGTTTGGAGAGGCTCCAACATCACCTCCAGTGTAGCGCGGGCCTTTTGCGTACTGGCTCAAAGATCGGGAGAAACCGCCGATACGCACTGAAGAGGGCATGGAGTTAAGCCCTCACGGCCTTATGTTTGTCATTATTGGCTTTTTAGTCGTGATCGGAGCGATTGTCGGCGGCTATCTGATGGAGCATGGGAATCTGATGGTGCTCATGCAACCCGCCGAGCTTGTCATTATCGGGGGCGCCGGGCTGGGAACGCTGCTGATTGCGAACCCGCTGTACCTCCTCATTGCTGTCATGAAAGGCATGATCGGCACGCTGAAGGGCTCACCGTTCACCAAGGCGTTCTATGTCGAACAATTGAAGATGTTGAACGATATCTTCGTCTACGCCCGCAAGAACGGGATGGCGAAACTGGAGGCGGACCTCGACGAGCCAGACAAGAGCCAGCTCTTTTCCAAGTACCCTAAGTTCCTCAAGGACCATCATGCGCTTCACTTCTTCTGTGACACGGTGCGAATGTCCATTTCCGGCGGTGTGGCGCCGTTCGAACTCGACCAGTTGATGGATCTCGATCTCGAGGTTCAGCACCACGGCCATGCGGAGTCCGCGTCGGCGTTGACGACAGTGGCCGACGCGCTGCCGGGCATCGGCATCGTGGCTTGCGTCCTGGGCATCGTAATCACAATGGGAGCCCTTGGCGGCCCGCCGGAAGAGATCGGGCACAAGGTGGCGGCCGCGCTGGTCGGCACGTTCCTGGGCATCCTGCTGTGCTATGGTTTCCTGTCCCCGTTGGCATCGAACATGAGCAAGATCGCTGAGGCGCACGGCCAGTACATGCAGTTTCTGCGGCTGGGCGTGCTGGCTTTCGTGAAAGGAACTGCGCCGTCGCTGGCAGTGGAGTTTGCCCGGCGCGGCATTCCTCTCCACGTACGGCCCAGTTTTAAGGAAACGGAATCGGCCATCAAGGGCGGCGGCGGCGGCGCGCCGGCGGCCTAGGAGCATCACCATGAGATCACCTTCGGCACCGGCGCCCATCATCATCGTCCGCAAGAAGAAGGGCCACGGAGGCCACCACGGTGGCGCCTGGAAGGTCGCCTACGCCGATTTCGTCACCGCCATGATGGCGTTGTTTATGGTGCTCTGGCTGCTTTCCAGCAGTGAGAAGGTCAAGAAGGCGGTGGGTGGGTATTTCCAGGATCCTACGGGCAACGGCAAGATGGCCGGGTCCAACATGGCCGGCGCGGGAGAGGCCCTCACGGTGGCGAAGGACGATATGAGCAAGCTGAAGGACAAGCTCGAACAGGCGATGCGCGAACTGCCGAAGTTCGAGCAGATGAAAGACAACGTCGAAGTCACCGTCACCAACGAGGGTCTGCGCATCGAACTGCTGGAGAAGGAGGGCGGACTGTTCTTCGAAAACGGCAGCCCCAAGCCGCTCGACAAGGGGAACGAGCTGATTCGAATGATGGGCGAACAGTTGAAGTCGGTTCCCAACAAGCTCTCAATCGAGGGCCATACCGACTCCAAGCCGTATGCCTCCGATGCAGGCTATACGAACTGGGAACTCTCGGCCGATCGCGCCAACAGCGCTCGACGGATTTTGCAGGAGGCCGGCGTGGACGGCGCCCACATCGCGCAGATCCGGGGCTTTGCCGATCAGCACCTAAGGGATACCAAGCAACCGCTAAACCCCATGAACCGTCGCGTTTCAGTGCTGGTGCAGTACAGGGAACCACCGGCTGGTGCGGCCGTGGCGCCAGCGCCGGCCAAACCGGCCGCCGCTCCCAAGGCCGGCCACTAGGCCGCCTGCGCCGCCCCGCAGAGTGCAGTGGCGATCTCCGACCAGCGCTCAAATGGCTGAAATGCCTGGCCGCTACCGCGAAAACGCTGGGCTAGCCAAGTGCGGGCGAACCGCAGTTCAGGTGGCGCCAGCAACGCAGCCGCCTCGTCGGGAGGGCCATTGCCCGCAAAGGCCACGCGGCGATAGCGCGCCATCGCGTCCCGGACGACGGCGCATTTGTCGATGCCGTGCGTCGGCGAGAGGAACGGAGAATTCAACGGACGCTCCAGCACCAGGCCGCCGCCTTCCACATAGCGGCCAGGGTTCGAATGAACGGGCAGGTGGCTCAGTCCCGCTTCCGTGAGGATCTGGTGGATGTACCACAGCGATCCGTTGGACACGATGATCACGTCCCAACCCGCGAGCTCCAACCGCCGCACCGCCGTCGCCAGCAGCGGGTCCGCATCCATTTGACTGACCAAATTCCTCAGCTTCGGCTCTGGACATCGAATATGGCTGAAGATCCCGGCCATCGCGTCAAAATGCGTGATGGCGCCGCTGGCGTAGGCAGACCAGTAGTCGGGGATGTCGCTCCCCAGGCAGTGGGCGACGGCCAGTTCGTAGAAGTCGCGCCGCGTGATGGTGCCATCGAAATCGGTAATCAGCGCGTCGCGTGCCATCCCCTGATGATGACATTGTCTGCAGGGTGGGGAAGGTCCGATAATGGCAGAGGAACACTCTCCGCCTATGTCCAAAGCACCACACAACTCCCTCCTGCCCGAGCGGCAGGCGCTGCGCGATGGCAGCAACCTGAGAATCGTCACCAGCAAAGAGGAGGGCACCGACATCCAGCACCTCCCAGCCGGCGTCTATGGCTTCACCGGGGCACCGGCGACCGCAGAGATCCCGCTCTTCATCAAGCCCTACTTTGAGTGCTTCGAGATCCACAAACTGTCCAACGGCGAGACCGCTTGGGTAGGCTACGTGACGGAGCAGGAACGCACCGATTACGAAAAGGGCGCCGAGCCTGTAACCGTGGATTTGTATCCCGATCCGCACGAACAGGCAGTCTGCCTGGTCCGCGTGCCGGCCTCTCGAGTAGATCGGCGGAGACCGCCCACCAGGGACAAGGGCAACTCGATGCGGATGGACATCGCAGCCGCACTGTGACAATTGCGGACAGGACAGCCCGTTAATCCAGCAATAAAAAAAGACCCAGTTATCGGTTAAGGATGGCGCTGCTACATGAAGCCGAGGCGCATCAGGTAGAACTTGATCCTGCGCAGTGAGACAGCACCCAAAACCCGGCCGTCATCATCCGTCACCGGAGC
>CAYVDY010000399.1:0-6711 GCA_964450255.1 uncultured Candidatus Solibacter sp.
GCGGCAGCCGGACCGTACCAAGGGTACGCGCAATGTGTACGGAATGGGGCCAAACGTCGACTAGAAACAGGGCCGGCGGCGCGACAGGGGGAGGGAACTCGATCCGGGGCGCGACACCATGGTGGTGTTCCTTACCGACAATGGTCCTCAGCAGCGGCGGTTCAATGCCAATTTGCGAGGCTTGAAGGGGACCGTTTACGAGGGCGGGATTCGCGTGCCGTGCTTCATGCGTTGGCCGGGTGGGATCAAGGCCGGCACGACCGATGCGCGGATTAGCGCCCATATTGATCTGATGCCCACGATTCTCGATGCGTGCGGTGTGAACGTGCCGCAGTTGCCTCACGGACGCAAGATCGACGGCACGTCGTTGCTGAAGCCGGCGAAGGAGAGGAGCCTGTTCTTCCAGTGGCACCGGGGGGACGCGCCGGACCCGTTCCGTGCGTGCGCAGTTTTGACTGAGCGCTGGAAGCTGGTGGGGACGGCCAAGCAGACGGCGGAACTGTATGATCTGCAGGCGGATCCGGCGGAGGCGAACGACCTCGCGGCCCAACAGCCCGAGGTGGTGGCGCGTCTGCGGCGGTCCTATGACGAGTGGTTTACGGACGTAGGCCGGGATCACGGATACGCGCCGCCGCGAATCGCGATCGGGACGGCGCACGAGAACCCGGTGCTGCTGACCAGGCAGGACTGGCGGGGGCCGGCTGCGTCGTGGGACGCGGGCGGGCTCGGCCACTACGAAGTGGATGTGAGGCAGGCCGGCAAGTATGAGGTAACGCTTCGGTTCCCGGCGCTGGACGCGGCGGGCACAGCGGAAGTGGAATGCAGCGGGGTTGTGCAGAAGGCTGCGGTGGCGGCCGGTGCAACCGAGGTGGTACTGGAGGCTGTGCCGCTGCCGGCGGGGCCGGGGCGAATGGAAGGACGGCTTCGAACCGGCGGGCGGACGATCGGGGCGCACTACGTGCTGGTTCGGGGGCAATAACGTGCGAAAAAGTGCCGTTTGGCCTCATTTAATGCTTCCAAAGAATGGGATCTTCTGTTATCCTGAGGCGTATTTTGATTGCCTGCGTATGTTAGGTCCGACTGTGGCTCACGTTCTATCCCACCTGTCCCAACTCCCCTGCCTGCGCCTGCCGTTGGAATACGAAGGAGTGTCTGCTTGAAGAACATATTTGTTGGCAATTTGAGCTTCAGCTCGAGCGAAGACGCCGTGCGTGGCTTGTTTGAGGCGTATGGGACCGTGGATCGCGTCAGCATCATTACGGACCGTGAAACCGGCCGCTCTCGCGGCTTTGCTTTCGTCGAGATGGGCAACGATGAGGAAGCCGAGCGCGCGATCAATGCGCTGAATGGCGCGGATTTTGGCGCCCGCAAGCTCAACGTGAATGAAGCGCGGCCTCGTGAAGAGCGCCCCTTCGGCGGTGGTGGCGGTGGTGGTGGCCGCGGCGGCGACCGTGGCGGCTTTGGCGGCGGCAGCGGCGGCGGTGGCAACCGGCGGCGCGAACCCCGCTGGTAGTCTCAATATCCCCAATTCGCAGGAACGGGCCACCCTGGCGGGTGGCCTGTTTTGCGCTTACGCCTAGTTCACCTGTGCGTGCTGTTCTTCCCAGGTAAATGCGCTGTATTGAATGTCGAGTTCGGCCATGCCCCAGAAGCGGGTCTCGATGGAGGTTTGGATCAGCATCGGCACCGCGAAACCTTCGCGGATGGTGTACTCGCGGGCGAAGTAGACTTTCTTCAGGAAGACGGATGGGCTCTTGACGAAGCGGCCAGCTTCGCGCACCGTGAGGCCGGTATCGGAATCGAGCCAGATCTCGCCTTTGAAGAGGCCCTCGCGTTTCTTGCGGGGGTTGATCTCAAACACAAAAACGGATCTGCCGTCTTTTTCGCGGAGGCCCTTGTACTTGAACTTATAGTTCTCAGGTGTGACAGCGACCTTGGAATTGTCCTTGCCCGAGTTCTCCATCTCGCCGTTGATGAATGTGGCGATCAGGTACTTTTGAATGGTGACGTCACCCTGGCGATCCGTGGTGTCGTACTCGACGGAGCCTTCTTTGTTGACGTGACGTTTGGCATCGAGAGTGGCCGACTTCTCCAACTTGGGCAGACGGCCGGCGAAATGGGCCATCATGTTGACACCGCGCAGGATGTTCTTCTTGCTGGCGACCAGGTAGCGTTTAAGAACCATCTCGCCTTCGCGATCCTGTTCTTTGTCGGGCGCCAGGAAATGAGCCTCCGCCGCGCCACCCGCTCCGTCGAAGTCCACCTTGGACTCAATCGGCAGGCCGTTGAAAACTGAAAAAAGTAGAAATGCGCAAAGGGCGGACAACTGTTGAACCTCACCGACCGGCAGTAACCACTTGAATGGATGCATCATGGGGTGGTTCCGTTACAGAAAGGCGACAAGCCGCCCCCGATACTCCGCGTTACCATAATGACATGAACGCGATTCCGGTTGGAACCGCCGGGCACCATCCGCTGCTGGTGACGCCGGAAGTGGCCATCGATTTTCTTGGAGCGGACGAGGCCAGGGTGCTCTCCACGCCACACATGATCGCCTACATGGAGTGGTCCGCCCGCAACGCGATCAAGCCGTATCTTGCTGAGAACGAGGACAGTGTCGGCACCACGGTGAACATCCGGCACCTGGCCGCGACGCCGGTGGGCATGTCCGTCCGGTTCACGGCCACGGTGCTGGAGGTGGATGACCGGCGGGTGGTGTTTCGTGTGGAGGCTCACGATGAGAAGGAACTGATCGGCGAGGGCACGCACGAGCGTTTTGTGATCAATATCCCGAAATTTGTGGCCCGGCTGGCGGGCAAGAGGAGTGCCTGAATGAGACTGCCCCTGCTGTTGATCGCCGCCGCCGCGGTGCTGCCGGCCCAGATGCACACCATCGAAGGCGCGCGGATTCGTCCGCACGTGCAGTTTCTGTCGAACGACCTGTTGGAGGGCCGCGGCGTAGGTGCGCGGGGCGGGCAGTTGGCGGTGGAGTATCTGGCTGCGCAGTTTGCAGCCGCGGGGCTGAAGCCGGGGGCGGCCGACGGCACGTATTTGCAGAAAGTGCCGCTGCGCAGTGTGGAGATGGGTGAGGGCGCGCGGCTGACGGTGTCGGGAGGAGGCAAAGACGTCAGTCTTCCGTGGCTGGAGTCGTTCGTCGGCACCTCGCATGCGCAGGAACCGGCGACGGTGCTGGATGCTCCGCTGGTGTTCGTGGGCCACGGCATCCGCGCTGCGGAGTACAAGTGGGACGACTATGCAGGAGTGGACGTGAAGGGCAAGGTAGTGGTGTTGTTCACTAACGAGCCGCCCTCCGCGGACCCGAAGTTCTTTCAGGGCAAGGCGCTCACCTACTACGGACGCTGGACTTACAAGTACGAAGAGGCGGCGCGGCAGGGCGCAGTGGGCGCGCTGATTATCCACACCACCGAGACGGCGAGCTACGGCTGGCAGGTGGTGCGCACCTCGAATGGGCGGCCGACCGTGCAGGTCCGGCGGGCGGAAGGGCAGCCGGCGCTGGCGTTTGCCGGGTGGGTGACGAAGGAGGCCGGCGAGGAGATTGCTGCCCTGGCCGGCAAGACGGTGGCTGAGCTAGTGGCGGCAGCGGACAAGCCGGGTTTTCGGGCCATAGCGCTGGGATCGCTGCGTGCGCGTGCGAAGTTCAGCTTCAAAGTGAGGGAGATCGAGACGCACAACGTGGTGGGCATGGTGAAGGGCGGTGATCCGCGCCTGGCCGAGGAGGCCGTGGTTTACACGGCGCACTGGGACCATCTGGGCGCCGGCGAAGCGGTGCAGGGCGACGCCATCTACAACGGCGCCATCGACAACGCCACAGGCTGCGCGATGTTGGTGGAGATGGCGCGGGCGTGGGCGTCGATGGAGCCCAAGCCGCTGCGCAGCGCGTACTTCGTGGCGGTGACGGCCGAGGAGAGCGGGCTGATCGGGTCGAAGTTCTTTGCCGACAATCCGCCGATTCCGGCGGCGCGCATAGCGGCCAACCTGAATTTCGACTCGTATTCGCCGTTTGGCCGGGTTCGGGATACGGTCATGACAGGCGCCGAGCGTACTTCGTTCTTCTCCACGGTGCAGAGTGTGGCGGCTCGCCATCAGCTCAGCATTCAGGCGGATGCGAGTCCCGCGTCCGGCAGCTATTACCGCTCGGATCACTACTCATTCGCGCGGCAGGGCGTACCTGCCTTCTCGGTCAACATGGGTGGCGGATACATTGGGAAGCCGGAGGGCTTCGCGGCTGAGAAGCGCAAGGAGTATGGTGCGCGCTACCACCAGCCGAGCGACGAATACCGAGCGGACTGGGACTTCAGCGGCATGGAGCAGTTCGGCCGGTTCGGGTTTGCGTTGGGGTTAGAGATCGCCAACCTGGAGAAGATCCCGGCGCGGATCGACGCGAACTAACGGCGCACGGCGGCGGCGGTCAGCTTCCGGATTCGATGACCTGAATCCAGGACTGGCTGAGGGAAGACCGGACACTCCAGACGTAGCGATCCCAGTCTTCGGCGCGCGCGACGCACGCCGGACAGGCCAGCAGGTGTTCTTCGAGAGCGGCCAGTTCGGATTCGTCGCGAATGACACCCATGGCGTAGCGCTCCAGCGAATCCTCATTAGGATGGGTGGCGTTTGTAGCGGTGCACCTGCTGACGGCGGCCGCAGCGGAGGCGCGGGAATTCCCGGTCATAGGGCAGCTCCTCACAAACGAATAGATGGTGTGAAGGCTATAGCAAGTGACGTGCCGCGACGGTTTTCCCTGCCGGCTGGTCTTCTTTCAAGTACTTGCGCGGGTTGCAGAGCGGACGGTGGCAGGAATTGCCGGAAGATTCTACCAGTTGGTGTGTCAGGAAGCGTCGAACTCCGCCACGAGAGTGTCACCCCGCAACGTGATTCGGACAGGGTAGTCGGCTGCGGGCAGATCGTCCGGCGGCAGTTTGCCGGATTCGAGCGGAAGTAGCAGTTTGGTGGGGTCGTGTGTGAATCGAACCAAGCGGAAGGGTTCGGCGCCGGGTGGCGGTTCGTCCTCCGGCGCTGTGTGGCGGAGGGACTGCACGAGGGCCCAGGAGGCGATCTCGTAGTTGAGAACCTCGGCCAGGTAAGGATGGCTGAACTCGCCGCTGGCCAGCTTGGCTTGCAGGAATCCGGCGAAGGCGTCTTCCTCACCGGAGAGCTGATAGTTGTCCGGACGGTTGATGCTCCAGAGTTCGTCGAGCAATTGACGTAACCAGGGGGTCAGCAGCGTGCAGGTGAGCGGGAACACGTCGGCGATGGGGCCGAAGCGGTTGCCGCGGGCGAGGGTGCAGTTAAGAGCCATGCCCGGCTGCCGGGCGACGGCGACGAGGCGGGCCTGTTCGCGCGGGGTCAGGTCGTAAGTACTCAGGGCTGGCCAACCCTCCCGGCGCACGCGTGCGGCCATGCCAGGGTGTACGGTCATCTCGGAGAGTGCGCGTTGAAAATCGCTCAGGGCCATATGGTCAGCGGGCCACCGGGGACGCCACGATGGAGCGGGCGCGCTCGAGTTGGGCGGCCACGCCTTCAGTTCGCAGGAGCGGCCAGGACGATTCGTGGAACTCGAAAGTGACTCCGCGCAGCGCTGTGGCCCGAGGAGCGACGAAGCGCAGCAGATCCCAAACGGCGTCGGGCGGGGGGCCTGCGTGGGAGTCGGTATGGAAGCCCATCAGAGGTGTGCCGCCGGCGACGTGAACTTCGAGCACGCGGGTGAGATCGAGGGACGCCAGGAATGTGAAGGCGTCGAAGCCGTGGTTGACCGCGTTGGTATGGACGTTGTGCAGGTCGAGTAGCAGGGAGCACCCCGTTTGGGCTGCCAACTGGTTGAGAAACTCGGCTTCGGTGTACTCCTGATCGGGGTAGTTGAAGTAATAGACGTTGTTTTCCAGCAGGAATGGACACCCCAGGCGATGCTGAGCAGTCCGTACGCGCGGGATCAGCAACTCGAGCAGTTCGCGATCGTAGGGTGAGGGGAGCGCCATGGCGGCGTTGCGCTCGTGTCCGGTTCCGCTGCGCGAAAAGGAGAGATGCTCGCTGGCCCAGGCGCAGTCATAACGGGCGCGCCAATACGCCAATTGATCGAGATACTCCACGTCGAAGATGTCGGCGCTGCAGATGGACATGCCGATGCAGTGCATCACCAGCGGCAGCCGCAATGCGGATTCTGTGAAGAGCCGCCCGGATTCGGGGAGGTTCTCAAATCGAGGTGCCGAACCCGGCCCGTGATCCACCCAGGAGCGGTCCGGGATGATTGAGAGGTAATCGAGGCTGGCCGAGTGGGAGACGACGAATTCGGCCAGCGAGGGGTTGAAGAGGACTCCAACCCCGGGCCGGTCTTGAGTCACGTCAGCCAATCTGCTCCAGGTCTATACGCATCTCGAGGTCAAAACGGTGATGAATATCGAGATCCATCCCCGAAATGCAGCCCAGGCAGGCCTTGAGTCCGAGCTTTCTGCGCAGTCCCGCGTTGCGGGTGATCTCTTTCTGGAGCACGGCCACCAACTTGTCGAGCGGTACCCCCGCATCGACAGCGACCGCCACGTATGGCCGCCCTGACGCGCCAGACTTATTGATCTGAACGTCAGCAAGCGATTTGGAAACAGGCGTTCATCATCCCCTTTAAAGTCGGAATTCACCCAGACTACTTCCTAGGAGTCTGTCGGAGATAGATTTCTCCAAGCCCGCTCGATAAAACACTAC
>CAYVDY010000400.1:0-6703 GCA_964450255.1 uncultured Candidatus Solibacter sp.
GCTCAATCTCGTCCTGTTGGACCGTCGAGGTGTCCTGGCCAAAGCTCCCGTTGCCAAGATTCGAGCCATCGGGCCGCGCCCATCCGCCGTGGCTCCAGGGACCTAGCACCAGGATATTGGTGGCGCCGGGGCTCTGCTTCTCAGCGGCCTCGTAAAGCCGCAGCGGGCCGAACACGTCCTCCGCATCGAACCAGCCGCCGACCGTCATCATGGCAGGCTTCACGTTTTTCACATACGGCCGCGGATCGCGAGCCTTCCAAAAAGCGTTGTAGGTATCGTTCTCCATCAACTCTTTCCAGAATTCGAACTGCCCCTTGAAGTACTTCTCGTCGTAGTTGGCAAGCGCTCCGGTGCGCAGATGGAAGTCGTAGCCATCGGGCGTGCCCATGTCGAACGACCGCCACGGGGCGTTGCCTTCGGCGGTGCGGGGGCGGCCAAAAGCGCCCATGAAATTGAACGCATGGGCGAGGAACAGCACTCCGTTGTGGCGGAAGTCGTCACCGATAAACCAGTTCAGGACGGGCGCCTGCGGTGACGTCGCCTTCAGTGCCGGGTGTGAATCGATGGCGCCCATGGCGGCGTAGAAGCCGGGATAGGAGATGCCATACATGCCCACCTTGCCGTTGTTGTTCGGCACGTTCTTCACCAGATACTCGATGGTGTCGTAGGTGTCGCTGGCCTCGTCGATGTCTTTCGGAGTGCGCTTATCGGGATTGTGCGGGCGCACGTTCATATACGTCCCCTCGCTCTTGCCCTTCCCGCGCACATCCTGATAGACGAAGATGAAGCCCTCCCGCATGAACTTCTCGCTGGCCGGCCCAAGACCGCCGCGGTAGTTCTCAGATCCATAGGGCGCAACGGTGTAGGGCGTGCGCAGCAGCATCACCGGGTAGGTCTGGGCGCGGTCCTTGGGCTGGTACAGGGAGGTGAAGAGCTTCACCCCGTCGCGCATCGGAATAAAGAACTCGCGCTTCGTGTAGCGCTCACGGATGTACGCCGCCGGGCTATCGGCCGCCGGAGCGGCGGGCTGCTGCCTGGGTTGCGCGGGAAGAATCAGCGGCAGCGCCGCAAGAACAAGAAGTGCTCTCATTGTTTGAAACATCTCTCAGCGGAATATTTGAAACAGGGCAATGGCGCCCGTGGCGCTGGCCGAAGACATCCAGCGGCCGAGGCCGGTGGAATACATCAGAACCATCAAGAGGATAAAGCCGAAGCGGCTGACCTCCATGTATACGCCCGACGGAACCCGCGCGGCCAGCAGGAACTTGGAGCCGTCCAGCGGCGGGATCGGGATCAGATTGAACAGTGCCAGGAACAGGCTGAGGTACGCGGCGCGGAAGAGGATCTCCGCCCCGCCGTGCCAGAACGAGCCGATCAGCGCCAGCACCGCCGCGAACACGATGTTGCTGCCCGGCCCGGCGAGCGCCACCCAGAGGAGCCCGGTGTAGCCGCCCCGCAGTTTGCTGGGATTCGTATTCACCGCGCGGCCCCAGCCGAAGAACATGCCGCTCAGCAATGACGAGATCAGCGGCACAAACACAGTGCCCATCCAGTCCACGTGCGCCAGGGGATTCAGCGTCACACGGCCTTCCAGCCGCGGCGTGTCGTCGCCGAGTTTCTCGGCCACCCAGGCGTGCGCAAACTCATGCGGCGTCGTCAACATCCAGAAAATCAGGACGTCGAGAAACGCCTGCGCGAAATTGAATTGCATTCTTAGTCCTTCACTCTAAACTTCTCAAACCACGCCAGCAGATAGAGCTGTTGGAGCAGTTGATGCGACGGCCGGCGCCAGCCATGGAACTCCTCCGGCATGCGCACCAGCAGCGTCTCTTTCTTCAGCAGTTTCAGCGCGCGGTAGTACTCTTCACTCTGCGTGATGGGCGTGCGGAGATCTGCCTCTCCGGTCATCACCATGGTCGGCGTCTTGACGTTGGCCACATAGTGAAGCGGGGAGCGCACCGCGTATTCCATCGGGTCCTCCCACGGCTTCTTCTGAAACTGGTCGTACCAACTGGGGCCGTCGGTGGTGCCGACGAAGCTGTGCCAGTCAATCACCGGCCGCATGGAGACTGCCGCTCGGAATCGATCCGTATGGCCGACGATCCACGCCGTCAGTACGCCGCCTCCGCTGCCGCCGCACACGAAGAGATTGCGGCTATCGATGAAGCCCTTCTTCAGCGCCGCATCCACGCCCGTCATCAGATCATCGTAGTCCTTGCCCGGATAGCTGTACTGGATGCCGTTCACGAACTCCTGCCCGTAGCCGGTGGAGCCCCGCGGGTTCAGGTACAGTACCGCGTAACCGTTGGCCGCGAAATTCTGCCACGCCCAATTGAATCCGACGTTGTACATGGACCACGGACCGCCGTGAATGTAAAGCACCATCGGGTATTTCTTCTGCGGATCGAAGCCGACAGGCTTCATCAGCCAGCCCTGCACGTTCCAGCCGTCTTTGGATTCCCACCAGAGCTCCTCAACGGGGCCGAGTTCCCTGCCCTCCAGCACGTCGCTGTTCACGTCAAGGGTCTTGCGCACTGTGCCGCCCGCAGCAGAGAACGTGACAAGTGCGCCCGGCTCATGGAACGTCGAGCGCACCGCTGCGAAGTCCCCACGATTGGAGAGCGATGCCTGCGAAATCAAGTGCGTCCCGTCGGTCACCTTCTTCGGTGCGCCGCCGAGGGGAAGGAAGTACACGTTGGCCGCGCCCTTCTCCTCCAGCGTGTAGTACAGTCCCGTGCCTTCGGCGTTCCAAAGCAGGTCGCCCGGCGCACTCGGCAGCGCGCCTGCCCAAAGCTTCTTCTCTCCTCCAGCGCTGTCCATGAGATAGATCGAGGAGAGATGGTAGGTGGACCGCACATCGTCATAGCCCGTATAGGCGATCCACTTGCCTTTCGGCGTGGGATTGGCGTCCGGCCCCTTACGATCCGTTAGCGCCTTAATGAGACCGCTGGCCAGATCGACAGCATAGATCTCGCTGTCGTTGCGCAGATACTCCGCGTCCGGCTTGCGGATGCCGGTGAAGTAGATCGTCTTGCCGTCGGGCGACCACTGCGGATCCCGATGATTGTACTTCCCGCTGGTGATCTGACGCGGCGTGCCGCCCGCCACCCCATCGACAGTAAAGATGTGGCTGAAGCCCTTGGGCATAGGGCCGATTCCGTCGCTCGCCCAGGAGAGACGGTCGACGATCACCGCCGGCTTGGCCCACTGAGCGCCTTCCGGCTTCTTGGGCAACTTCACGGTCAGGATGGGATCCTCGTCGGGCACGGTCGAGACAAACGCGATGCGCTTTCCGTCCGGGGACCAGCGCAGCGAAGATGGCGACTTCTCCAGACGAGTCAGTTGCGCCACCTCACGCGAATCAACCCACATGACGTGAATCTGCGTGGTGCCGTCGCGGTCACTGAGGAAAGCGATGCGCTTCCCGTCGGGTGACCACACCGGTGCGGAGTCGCGCCAGTTGCCGTACGTGAGTTCCCGCAGTTTAATGCCGGACGCGTCATTCCAACCGGTGGCGACCCATATGTTGGAACGCCCCTGGTCCTTCATCTTGTCCACCCAACCACGCGTGAAGACGATGGCAGAAGAATCGGGCGCGATCGCGGGATTGGACACCGACTCCATATCGAACAGCGTCTCGGAGACAAGCCCCTTCTGCGCGGCCAGGGGCAGCGCGAGCGCGATGGTGAGAATGCACAAAACCCTCATCTTTTCACTTTACACGTCCGGTTGGAGACAATGGAAGGAATGGACGCCGCCATCGACCGCCGCGCCGAGGTCCTGCGGGGACAGCGGCTCGAATACCTGACGTTGAGCTACAACGTGGTGGAGGCGATCGTCTCCATTGCAGCAGGCTTGGTAGCGGGCAGCATCGCGCTGGTCGGCTTCGGCGTCGACGCAGTGATCGAGAGCATCTCCGGCTCCATCATGCTGTGGCGTTTGGCGCACGACACCCACGCGCGGCGCGAAGATATTGAGCGCTGGGCCTTGCGCATGATCGGCGTGTCGTTCCTACTGCTGGCAGCTTACGTGGGGTACGAAGCGGTCGAAAAGCTGGTGACCCGAGAGCCGCCCGCGCGCTCCATTCCGGGTATCGTGCTGGCGTGCTGCTCGCTGATCATCATGCCGGTACTGGCCCGCAAGAAACGCGCGGTAGGGCGGAACATCGGAAGCGCCGCAATGGTTGCGGATTCGCAACAGACGCAGCTCTGCAGCTACTTGTCGGCCATCCTGCTTGGCGGCTTGTTATTTAACGCCATCGCCGGCTGGTGGTGGGCAGATCCCGTGGCCGGCCTCGTCATGGTGCCGATCATCGCCAAAGAGGGAATCAGCGGTTTGAAGGGCGAGGGGTGCGAGTGCCACGATAGTTGCCACTGACCGCTCAGGGCACGATCTTCGATTCCGCCGTAAACTTGCGGTAGTTGGTGAACTCGATCACGCTGCGCTGGCAGCGCCCCTGTGCGTTGCATGCCTCGACCAGCGACCGCGCCGGCAGCAGAAACGGCTGTCCGGCGATCTCCACCGCACGATACTCGGTGGAGTGCGCCACACTCTGCACGGCAAAATCGCGAGGAAACTCGCGGCTCATCATCGTGATCCGATGCACGCGGCCGGTATCCTCTTCCAGCGAGATGCTGCCCTGATACGCCGGATTGATGCGCGTATCCGTACCGATACTCCAGCGAGAGTGCTCGGCGAGTACTCGGAACGTGAGCTTTCGCAGATTGCGATCCTTACCGCCATCGCGAAACTCAGGTGCCGTGCCAGGGTCGAACAGTGTCTTCAGCGCCGTGGCGAATTCCCCCGCCGACCCGAGCGTGCGAGCGTTCGCCGCCTGCTCGCCCAGAACCGCCACCCCGTTGAGCCGCAGCAGCCTGTACCGCTCGCGACCCTGCGTGTAGGTGACCTCCACCTCGTGCGTATCAGTGGCGCGCCAGGAGCGCCCCTTGTCCACTGAAACCATGCGGCGGTTGGTCTGGTCGCAAAGGAAGTCAGGCAACTGGGCAAGCCACTCCGTGGTCGCTGCGCGGGCCTTGGCGGCAAAGGCGTCCACGCCGGGGGCCAGCAACAACAGCGCGAATACTCCGGCGGTCACTGTTTCTTCTTCTCGGCCTGAGGGGGATCGGGCGTGATGGAAGGCGGCGTGGTCTTGGACTCGGGCTTCTTCGGGTCCTCCGCCTCGGGGAAGGAGAGTTCGCTTTCCACCTGCAGAATCTGAGACTCCACCTGGAACTTACGGTAGTTGCGAAACTCGATGTCGTTCTTCGTGCAGTTGAAAGTGTCGCGCTGGCACGAGAGATTCTCGCTCTTCACCGGCAGCAGGAAACGCTGCCCGCCCAGCGTGACCCAGCCGTAGTCGACAATAGTCTCCACAACGTCGATCTCGTAGTCCTTGGGGAGTTGCCGCGTGTTCATCTCCAGCCGCAAAACGCGCGCAGTCTGAGGATCAATCCAAACCGCGCCCTTATAGGCGGGCTTCACGGTGCGGTTGAAGCGAATCTGCCAGTGCGAATTCTCCTGCCGCACGCTGTAGTCGTAGACCTTGGCGGCCAGGCCCGCGGCGGTGGAATCGCCTCTCGGAACGAAGAAAGCGTTCGTATTCGAGGAGAAGACATCCACCAGCATCGTGCCGAACTCACCCGAAGACCACGTGCCGGTATCTTCCGGCCCGCCCTTCTTCACGGGCTTGTTGTTCATCTTGATGTTGCGGTAGTCCTCTTTGCCATTGAGATAGACAAGCTCCAGCGAGACACGATCCTTGTACTTCCAATCGGGCTTCAGGGTCTTGCTCAGGAAGCGCGAGGTGACCTGATCGCAGATGAAGTTGGGCAGTTTATCGTTGAATTCGTAGGCGGCTTCCCGAGCGCGCTCGATCAGCTCGTCTGTGCCTCTGGGGTATTTGACGGGACGATTGGCGACGACGGACTCGGCATTGCCGTTCTCATCTACGATGACTTCCCGCACGGGGCTCTTGGGCGTGGTGGCGGTGGGCGTCTTCGATGTTGTGGACGGAGGCGAAGTGGGGGCGGGAGGAGGCGCGACCTCCTCGCGCTTTTGCGCGGGGCCTCCCCGTTTCAGCACCGGACGGCCCGGATCCTCAGCTTGAGATTCCGGCCGCACGGGCCTCTGCGTGGTGGGGTACTCCGTCGGCTCCTGCGCTCCGAGTGTCAACGCGAGCCAAATTCCGGCGATCCACAGTCGCGCCATCCCAGTGTTGTTGACGCGGTGGCTCATTGTTCGGTTTCATCCAACCCGTAGTGTAGCGCCCTACTGAGCGATGAGACGGCGAACCATCATCCAGTCCTTCAAACGGGCGGGCCAGCTGGAGAGGACCGGATCCTTCTGCGCCAGGCCCACTCCGTGCCGGCCGTTCTGATAAATGTGCAACTCACCTTCCACTCCGGCAGTGCGCAGCGCCATGTAATACAACACGCTGTTCTCTGGCGGCACGCCGGTGTCCCCGTTGGTGTGGAAGAGAAACGTCGGCGGCGTTTGCGCGGTCACTTTGAGCTCATTCGAAAAGTCCCAAACCAGCAACGGATCCGGGTTCGAACCGAGAAGATTCCGCATGGAACCGCTGTGGGTGTACCGGGTCGTGAACGAGATGACGGGGTAGACCAGCACGGCGAAATCCGGACGCTCGCCCTCCTTGAAGTGGGTGGAGAGCGAAGACGCCAGGTGTCCGCCGGCCGAGAAGCCCATG
>CAYVDY010000401.1:0-6685 GCA_964450255.1 uncultured Candidatus Solibacter sp.
CGGGGCTTCGGGGAGTTCTGGTCGACTTAGTGGTAGGCATCACGGTGCCACACCATGTTCGGCCCGCCGATGAAGTAGACACCGAGTTTCGGCCGGATATCGGGGGCGTCGTGTAGAGCCTGGGCGAGGTCCTCTATTCCTCCCCAGACCAATACATACAGAGGGCGCGGATCCGGACGGCGGGCGCACCGCACGATCCAGTCTGAACCCTCAGTCGGCGCTCCGAATCCGGCCGCGCCTGGGCCTTCAAACGCACCCTGTTTGGAGATCGACCGCAACGCATTGGGCGTTGGGTATCTCTCGGAGTACGTCTTCAGGTTCGGGTAGTCCCGCTCGTACCGATCGATTACCTGAAGGATGTGCTCCCGCCGGCCTGGGCCATAGGGAGACGAAACCAGACCCTCCACGTCGAGCACGTCAGCGTAGAGGAGCAGATGCACCATCGATTGGAAGTCGTCAGGGTCCGTCCCGCCGATGTCGGTGGATACGAGTATGCGGTGCCGATGCCCGGAGAGGGCGCCGCCGTCTGGCGCAGCCGATACGATCGGTGCGAGGAGTGGAATTACCGATAAAAGTGCAAATCGAATGGAGAGCAGGGTTGTTCCAGGCACCGATCAGTCCTCGACGCGCAAAGCATACCGCAGTTAGTTACCAGGACGCCAAGTGCCGGCCGGACCCCACGGTCATGGGAAGGCTGGCTCACAATCGTGATAAACGTAGATGTGAACACTGCAATTGGGCACGAATGACTTCGAGACCAGCGAACCTATCTCCAGCCAAGCTGTTGGACAGCGAGCGGGCCCAGGCCCAGTTGGAGCTCAAGGACCGTGCGCTCGCGGCCAGCACCGAGGGCATCACGATCGCAGATGCCAGGTTGCCGGACAAACCCCTCATTTATGTCAATGCCGGATTCGAGCGGCTCACTGGTTACTCCGTAGCCGAGGTGCTCGGACGCAATTGCCGCTTTCTCCAAGGTCCGGGCACAGACCCGGCGACCGTGGATACGCTGCGAACCGCGATCCACGAGAGCCGGGCGGTCACGGTCCAACTTCTCAACTACCGTAAGGACGGCAAGCCGTTCTGGAATCGTCTCTCGATTACTCCGGTACAGGGACCTTCCGGCACCGTCACTCATTTCATCGGCGTGCAATCGGACGTGACCGCGGAGAAGCAGGCGACCGATGCGCTCCAGAATGCGAACGAACGTCTGGAAGCCGCCAGCAGAGCCATGAGGCGAGACCTCCAGGCGGCCGCGGAACTGCAACACGCCCTTTTGCCAGTCGAGTTGCCAAGGTCCACCGGCATGAATTTCGCTTACCGGTTCAAGCCTTGCAGCGACGTGGGCGGCGACTCTCTCAATGTGCTCTTGCTCGACGACCGGCACGTTGCCCTCTTCATCCTCGATGTGTCCGGCCACGGCGTGGCGGCGGCGCTGCTCTCCGTTACCCTGACTCACATGCTGTCGGACGTGCCGGAACGTTCGTTTCTCTATCAGCCGGCGGCCGATAACTCCAGTCCATACTGCATTACAGCTCCGGCGGAGGTGGTTTCCCGGCTCAACAAGCAGTTCCAGTCCAAACCCGACGCTCCGCAGTATTTCACAATGATCTACGGCATCCTGGACAAGGAGACAGGGGTGTTTCGTTACGTGGCCGCCGGGCACCTCGGTCCGATTCACGTCACTGGCGGTTCCGCTCCCAGCATTGGGAAAACCGGAGGAGCTCCGGTCGGACTGCTGGCTAACGCGACCTACGTCGAGCATACACTCACGCTTTCCAAAGGAGACCGGCTCTACCTCTGCACCGACGGCATTCTCGAGGCCCAGAACGGTGCAACAGAGGAGTTCGGCGTCGAGCGTCTGCTGCAGATTCTTGATGGAGCCCGGAATTCGACTCTCAGCGACAGCCTCTCGTTTGTCATGAATCGAGTCGAAGAGTGGTCCGCGCTGGCTGGCATGGCGGACGATGCCTCCATGCTCGCCATCGAACGCTCCCCTTGAGTTTCACGGCGAGGCTGATTCCGGCCACGTTCAGAATTCCATCCGCGCACCCAACTGCAGAATCCGGTTGTTCTTCGCGCGGCTGACGATGCCTCCGCTGAGAATGTCAACGCGGTTCTCGGGCAGGTTGAAGTTCGGGTGGTTTGCGACGTTGAAGGCCTCGAACCGCAGTTGCAGGGACCGCAGTTCGTGGAACCGCATGCGCTTGGAGAGCGACATGTTGACGTTTATGGTTCCCGGTCCATCCAACACATTGCGGCCGGAAGTCCCGAAGCGGAAGGACCCCACCGGAACAGCGGGAAACGCCAGGCGGTCGAACCACTGCTCCACGGTGGGCGTATCCCGTTTGCCGCTGGCGATTCGATCGGGCCGGCTGGCGCCGCCATTCGTGTAGTCGAAAGTCCCCATCTTGGGAGTGAACGGCGGGCCCGAATACATAGTGCCGGTGCCGGCAAGCTGCCAGTCTCTCCACAACGCCTTGCGCGAGTACTGCGGAGTCCAAATGAAGCTGCCGGCGAAGGTGTGGCCCATGTCGAAATCCGACCGGCCACGCTCCAGGCGGAGGTTGCGCGAATCCTGCGCGCTCGAGAAGTTGTACTGGATTGTGCCGCCTGTATTCGAACTCTCGTCGAGAGACTTCGAGAGGGTATAGGCACGGCGGATGAATATCTGCTTGGCAAGGCGCTTCCGGACGGTGAGGGACCCCGCGTTGTAAGTAGAGTTCGACCCGCCTGAGATGATCTGGATGCGGCCGAACGCGGAGTAAGGCCGGACCGTGCTCAGTGCCTGTTCCCGGTAGGGCTGGTTGACGTCGTAACGGCGTTGCAGGTGCGTGCCCTTCGAGCCGGAATAGGCGAGTTCGAGCGTTGTGCCATGCCAGAACTCCCGTTCCAAGGTAAGGTTCCAACTCTGCAGATACTGAGCTCTCGGATCGACGGACTCCTGGCCATAGCTGCTGGTGACACCGCTGATGCCCTTGCGGTTGGGCGGAAACGGGTTGGAGGCGGTGACTAAGGTGGGGTTGCTGCTGCTAACGGAAAACGTCTCCGTAATGGAGAACGGGAACGTGTCGTTGTACTCGTCCATGCGGTACAGCGAACTGCTGCCGTAGAAAATGCCATAGCCGCCGCGGATCACGCTTCTGGGATTGCCGAACGCGCGCCAGGCGAAGCCGAAGCGCGGCGCGAAGAGGTTGTTGTTCGGTTTGACGATGGTGGGCGGCAGCCCGGCGTCGGCGGCCATCGCGACATTCTGCGCGCCGATGGTGGCGATGCGCTGGTCGAACTCCGCCTGCGAAAGCGTGCCTTTACCAGCGATCACCACTTTGCCCATGGACGGGATGAACATGGCCAGGGCGTCGTATTTCTCGCGGGCCGGCTTCATCAGTTCGTAGCGCACTCCCAGGTTGAGCGTGAGGCTCGGTGAGATTTTCCAATCGTCCTGGATGAACCCCGAGTAGTTGGAGACTAGGTGGTAAGGGCCGGAAGCATCCAACTGGCGCCGGGAACTGCTGGCCCAGCCGAGCATCATGTCGGCCAGAGTGTGGCCGGTGAAGCGGCCGTTGAAAGTAAGCCGGCCGCGGGTGTCTCCGTAGCTGCGGGAGAAGTACTGCATGCGCAGGAAGTCGCCGCCGAGCTTCAGGCTGTGGCGGCCGCGAATCCAGGTGAGGTTCGCGGAGTACTGGTAGTTGTTGAAGGCCCAAATTTTGGGATAGTCGTAGGCGGGGCCGAGCATGATGAAGCCGGTGGCCTCAAACTGTGGCAGGCCGCGCGCGATTGGGTTCTGTGTTCCGCCGACGAAGCCAACTTCCGCCGCCCAATCCTTATCAGCACTGTAAGGCCACAACTGGTTGTTCGTTCGCCGCGAGAAGCTGCCGTTGGCCTCCAGAAACATCGTAGGCGTGATGCTCTTGAGGTAGCGGACGTAACTGAGTAGTTCAAGGGTTGAATTGGTGAGTCCGAAGAGGGGCAGGGGAGAGCGGCTACTCACGACAGGGTCCCAGCTATCGGCTGGGCGCCAGAAGGTGGACACCGTAATGCGGTCGTTCTGGGTGATCTGGTGATCCACCTTGACGCCGAGGCTGGTGCTGTCCTGCGTGCTGTTGCCTTGGGACACGTAGTTGTTCCCGGAGCCTGTCAGGTTCGCCGCCGGGAAGTAGGCGGCCATGTTGCGGGAGACCGGGTCGAGGCGGCTCTCGGGGATGATGTTGCCAGGAAACGGCTGCTTGGTGAGAGTGTCGATGATCTTCATGGGACGGCCGAGTGCGTCCACGGCCTTCGAGAAATCCCCGTTCAGCATCTCCGGCGTCGGCACGATGCCGCGCGTTGTCTTGCCATCCACTGTCTTGATCGTGTCCCAGGTGAACAGGAAGAAAGTGCGGTTCCTGCCGTTATACAGCTTCGGCAGCAGCATCGGGCCGCTGACGGTGGAGCCGAACTGGTTTCGCCGCAGTTTGCTCTTCGTCAGATCGAAGTATCCGGTTGCGTCCCACACGTCGTTGCGGATGAACTCGTAGAGGGAGCCGCGGAACTGGTTGCTGCCGCTCTTGGTGACCACGCTCAGCACACCGCCGGCGTAGCGGCCGAACTCCGCCGAATAGCCCGAAGTCATCATCTTGAATTCCTGAACGCCTTCGATGGGCACGTTCATCACGGGGCCTGTGTTGCGCCGCTGGGTGTTGTTCATTCCATCCACGAGGAAGCTGATGTTGTCGGCGCGCGCTCCATTCACTGCATACTGGCCATCGCCTCCGTCGCCCTTGGGGATGACGCCGCCGGTCAAATAGGCCAGGTCCGCGTAGTTTCTGCCCTCCAGCGGCATTTCGGCGATCTCCTGGCTGGTGGTGACCTCGCCCCTGGCGCCAGTCTCGGTATTGAGCGCCGGCGGGGTATCGCTCACGGTGATGACTTCGTTTGAGGCGCCGACCTCCAAGCGAATGTCGAGGCGGAGTTCCTGGTCCACGGCCAGGCGGAACTCGGCCAACTTGTGGGCCCGGAAGCCGGCGAATGTGGCTTCCAGCGTATACCGCCCGGGATTGAGGTAGGGCACGGTATAGTCCCCCACTGCGTTTGAGGCGGCAGGCTGGGAGATGTTGGTGTCGAGATTGGTGATCTTGACTGCGACGCCGGGGACGACGGCGCCGGCGGGATCGGTGACGCGGCCGGTGACGCGCGCCGTTGGCGATTGCGCGGCGCAGATTGCCGCCAGTCCGCACAGTACAACGATTATGAGCCTCATTATCGACCTCCGCGCTCAACCTGCCTCGCGCAACTCCTGAATCAACTCCAGCGTGCGCCGGGCTTCCGCCTCGTTGATCGTTTGAATCGCAAAGCCGACGTGCACCAGTACGTAGTCGCCTAAACGGGCTTCCGGCGTGTAGGCGAGCGAAACCCCTTTCAGCACCCCGCCGAATGAGACGCGGCCCATGCGGGTCAGTTCGTCGTCGCCGCCGGTAATTTCGACGAGTTCACCGGGCACTGCCAGGCACATTATTCGTACGCGATCTTCATCGCGTCCATGATGCCCTTCATGTAGCCAATAGCGAAGACCTTGCCGCCCATGGCGTAGCCGGGCCGGTCGTTGCCTTCGCCTTCGAGCGTGGGGGCGTGATCCGGGCGCATCGCTCCACGGAAGCCGCCGTCGCTATAAACCTTCAGAATACGCGCCATGTCGGTGGGGCCATTGTCGTGGAAGGTCTCGCGGAAGTACTCTCCCTGGCCCTGGATATCGCGATAGTGGACGAAGAAGATCTTCTTCTTTCGGAGGAACTCCTCGGCCAGCTTGTAGACGTCCTCGCCCATGGCGACGAAGTTCGCCTGGCAGTATGTCACGCCATTTACTTTGCTGGGCACGATCTCCATGACGCGGCGGTAGTTGGCGCCGCTGATGAGAATGCGTCCGATGCCTCGCAGTTTCGGGATCGGCGGATCGTCCGGGTGCAGCGCCATGTTGACGCCGGCGCGTTCGGCCACTGGGATCACTTCCTTGAGGAAGTACTCGAGATTCGACCACACCTTCTCCTGGCTCACCTCTCCCCACTGCGTCAGGCCCTGCGACATGGCGTCCTTGTTATCGAACTCGCTGGTGAGCGCGCCCCCACGCTCCGGCACGTTGACCTTGGTGCGATACCAGCCCAAGCCTGCCATGAAGTTGTAGCAGACCATGTTGACGCCGATCTTCGCCAGTGCGTCGATGGCCGCCTTGTAGTTCTCGATCTCCTCATCCCGGCCGTCCAGCCCGAGCTTGATCTTCTCCGCCGGCACGGGGTGGCTCTCGACTCCCGCGATCTTCAGGCCGCTGGCTTCCATGTCGTGTTTGATCTTTGTGAGCGTGGCGACATACTCGGACCGGTGCACCTTGGATAGCGCGCCGCTGACACCGACGATGGCGTGGTTGATGCCGATCTGTTTGGCCAGGCGGAAGCGGGCGGTCTCGCCGGGGTTCAGGATCTCCGCCAGTTGAATCACGCCCTTGCCCGGCGCCGGCGCCGCGGGCCGCACGCCGCCGGCCGCTGCGCCCGTAGCCGCGAGCGCCGCCATGGTGCCTCGCATCGCATCCCTGCGTGTCAGCTTGTTCATAGTGATGGAAACCTCTCTATCCGGCAAGATCGTATCAGATTTGTGCTGAACCCGGTTGCGGAAACTGGTGCGTTGTTGAATGCTTGGTTCAGGATATTCGACTCCGATT
>CAYVDY010000402.1:0-6671 GCA_964450255.1 uncultured Candidatus Solibacter sp.
CAGCAGTACCTCAACCTCGATGGCTGGCAGACCGAGCGCTATCCGGTCAACGACTTCTACACCTGGCCCGTTCAGCCTGCGCTGGATGCCCAGGGCAAGGAGGTCGTCATCGAACTCAAATTCCCGGCCGGCCCCTGCTTTGTCAAGGTGTGGCGCCTCAAGATCGGCCGTGTCGACATGCTGCTGCTCGACACCAACATCCCGGAGAACACCAACCACGACTATCGCGACATTACGGACCAGCTCTACGGTGGCGACACAGTCACCCGTATCCGCCAGGAACTCGTGCTGGGCGTCGGCGGTCTTCGCGCCCTCAAGGCGTTGGGGCTGGAACCTACCGTCTTCCACATGAATGAGGGGCATTCCGCCTTCCTCGCCCTGGAGCGCATCCGCCTGCTCATGCAGGATCACAGTCTGAGTTTTGACGAGGCCCTCGAAGCGGCCCGCTGCAACAATGTCTTCACCACGCACACGCCGGTCCCGGCGGGCATCGACATGTTCGATCCCGGCCTGGTCTACGAGTACCTCCACAGCTACTGCGAGAAGCACGGCATCTCTTTCGAACGCTTCCTGTCGCTTGGACAGGGCGGCACCGACGAGCAGGGCGATCGCTTCTCCATGGCAGTGCTCGCGCTGAAGACCTCGGCCTATCGGAACGGCGTCAGCCGTCTGCACGCTGAAGTGTCGCAGTCCATGTTCTCCAAGCTCTGGCCGGACCTGCCTGTCCACGAGGTGCCCATCACGCCCATTACCAACGGCGTCCACCTGCCCACGTGGCTCAACGGCGACCTCGCCCAGATTTACGATAGCTACCTCGCTCCCGAATGGCGTGAGCGCTACCCCGATGAAGCAGTCTGGGACCAGATTTCCGACATCCCCGATGACGAGCTCTGGGAGATCCGCCGCCGCCGCAAACGCCGTCTGATCAACTTCGTCAGGGAACGGCAAACCCGCCGCGCCCAGGAACGCCGCGCGCCCCTGCCCGAAATGCGGCGCATCGCCGAACTGCTGGAGCCGGAGGTCTTCACCATCGGCTTCTCGCGCCGCTTCGCCACCTACAAACGCGCCACCCTGATTTTCCGTGATAAGGAGCGGCTCAAGAAGATCCTCTCCCACCCGTCCATGCCGGTTCAGATCCTCATCGCCGGCAAGGCTCACCCCAAGGACAACCCCGGCAAGCAGTTCATTCGCGAAATAGTGCAGTTGTCCCGCGACCCGGAGTTCGCCAAGCATATCGTCTTCATCGAGGATTACGATATCGAGGTCGGGCGCGAACTCGTCCACGGCGTCGACCTGTGGCTCAACAATCCCCGCCGCGGCGAAGAAGCCTGCGGCACCAGCGGCATGAAGGCCGCCATCAACGGCACCCTCAACCTCTCGATTCTCGATGGCTGGTTCGACGAGGCCTACGAGGTCTCCGGCGGCTGGGCCATCGGCGATCGCGAAGATTACACCGACGACATGGACGACCTCCATGCCTGGTCCATCTACTCGCTGCTCGAAACCGAGATTCTGCCCCTCTATTACAAGGGCAGGGAAGAGGGCGTCCCCCACGGCTGGATGCAGCGCGTGAAGCAGTCGCTGATGAACATGAGCCCCATGTTCAACTGCCAGCGCATGATCCACGACTACACCACGCGGCTATATGAGCCCGCCCATGTCTCCAACCTGAGCATGAGGCAGGATAACTACCAGCCTGCCCGCGAAAAGACCCGCTGGTTCGCCCAGGTGCAGCACAGTTGGAGCTCCGTGCGCATCAGTGATGCCGCTGAACAGACCGGCGCCTGCATACTGACCGGGACCCCCATCGAACTGCGCGCCGCCGTCGATCTCGCCGGACTCACGCCGGAAGACGTCCGCGTCGAGGCAGTCGTCGGACGCGTGAACCCCGATGGCGTCCTCCAGGAAACCACCGTCGTGACCTTGCCCCACCAAGCGAAACAGAACGGACTAAACATGTTTGGGCGCGACTTTGTCCCGCACCAGACCGGCCGGCTCGGCTACACTTTGCGCGTCACGCCGAACCACTGTGACGATCCGCTCACCCGGCCTTGCCTGTCCCCGGTGCGCTGGACTCGCCCCTAGTTGATAATAGGGCTGGATTCCCGGACGGTTCCGTGCTAAGAATGAGGGTGTGCCGGGTGCGGAACCGGCCGGAACCAGCCGCTAGATGCTGTCCGGTCGGCGGGAAACGGCATGCGCCAGATTTCTTCCACAAACTTCCTTTGAGGAACCCGGAGTGCACTCCCCCAGCGGAGGAGTGCCAGCAGTCTGGCAATCAGCTCAGGATTTGGATCCCACGTAAGGAGTGGATTCCTATATATGGATGGCGATCGGAAATACGGCCAGCGTGGCTACATGGACAGTGATCGGCCGAGCGGCGGCTCCGGCAACCGGGGCGACGATAGGCCCAGAGATCGCGGCCCGCGCCCCCCTCTAGACATCACCGGCCCGCGCCTGCCGCGAATGGTGGAAAATGTTACGGCCTCGCGCTGCTACAACTGCGCCACTCCGCTGCCGCCCGGCATGGACTTCAGCGGCACGTGTCCGAAGTGTCAGGTGGAACTGCACTGCTGCAAACAGTGCTCCTACTTCGAGCCTTCCACGCGCTTTCAGTGCATGAAACCCATCCCCGTGCGCATCGCCTACAAAGACAAGCAGAACGAATGCACGTTCTTCCGCGCACGCGTCACCGTGGCCCGGGACTCCGCTCCGGCGGCCTCTGCCCGGCCCGCCGCCGAGCGCCTGGAAACCAACGCTCCGAAGACGGCCAACGACGCACGTATCGCATTTGATAACTTGTTCAAGAAGTAGTCGCGTCCGCCAACACGGCAACGCGGCCCGGACTGGAGTCATATGCGCGCTATCCTTGGCGCGATGGCGTCCGCTCTTCTGGGGACAGCCGTCGCATGGTGCGGGAGTCTGGAAGTGTCCACGGGCTATCTCATCGGCCCGCGATACGATCCTCATGCCTTCTACATAAGAACCTCGGCCGGCGCCGCCTGGCAGAAAACCAGTTCTTCCGCCGGCTTTCGAAAACAAGCGCAGGGCCGTCTTCTCGGCGTGACCTTCGCGCCGGCGCAGGTGGATCTGGAACCGCTCGCCGTCCACGGCCTCCAGTTGGTGCGCCTGGCCCTCCAATCCCCCGCCGGCAGTCTCTTCGCCCCCGACGGTTCCCTGCGGATATCGGAGCGTGACCGGCTTCACCTTCTGCTCGATGCGGCATCCGGCCAGGGCGTCGCCGTCGAACTCGTTCTCTTCGATCCCGCCGTGGATCAGGATTTCGATTCCCCCGACGCCATGCTCGCCGCCGTAAGCAACCTCACCGATTGGCTCATCGCCGAAAACCACCGCCACGTCCTTCTCGACCCCGCCGCCGATTGGGGCGCCCCCGGCTGGGACTTCGATCACTTCGTGCCCCAAAACCTGGAGCGCATTGCCACCCTGATCCGCGAGCGCTTCCAGCTCAAACGGACCGACTACGCTCTCCCAGTGGTCATCACCTCCGGCAACCGCCTCGCCGAGAACTCCAGGCTGATCCAGGAGGCTGACGTTATCGTCGCCCACGGCGAAGCGCTGTCACTCGACCCGCGCCGCGTGGAACGGCCTGTCCTCGTCCGGGAGAAGAGCGCCGAAGGCTGCGCCCTCGCGCTTGAGAGATTCGCGGGCTGTCTAATGGAGGAGGAGGCCGGCGGCGGCCTGTACCGCCAGTTGGCGCCCCTGGTTCTCAAATCGGTTCTGAAATCGCCCAAGCCCTAATTCATCCGAAGGAAGTCATCATGGCAGTCGCCGAACTGGTCGCTCAGCATCGTTTCGAAGTCCGCGAGAACATCATCGGTCCTCCCGCTCCCGGCGAGGTTCAGGTCCGTGTGGAAGCCATCGGCGTCTGCGGCAGCGACCTCCACAATTTCTCCGAAGGCGGAGTCGGCGACATGCCAGCCCAATACCCAATGGTGCTCGGCCACGAGCCCGTCGGTACCGTGCTCGCCCTGGGCGATGGCGCCACCGGTTGGGCCCCGGGCGATCGCGTCGCCTTGGAGCCGCCCATCTACTGCTACCACTGCGAATTCTGCATGACGGGCCGCCACAACCTCTGCAACACCGTCCGCTTCCTCTCCAACGCAGGCGAGCCGGGATTCTTCCGCGATCGCGCCAATCTGCCCGTGCAGAATCTCCTGCCCCTGCCCGAGAACATCGGGTTTGCCGAAGCAACGCTGTTCGAGCCGCTCTCCATCATCCTCCACTCGTTCCGCTTCGGTGATCCCAAACTCGGCGAAACCTCCGCCGTCATCGGAGCCGGCCCTATCGGACTCACCACCATCGCCGCCCTCCGCGTTGCCGGAGCGTCCCGCATCTACTGCGTCGAACGAGTCGCCCACCGCCGCGACATGGCCCTCGCCATGGGCGCCGATGCCGTCTTCGATCCCACTCAGGTGGACGCCGTCAAGGAAATCCTCGCCGCCACCGGTCAGCGCGGCGTGGACGTCACCTTCGATTGCGCCGCCAAGGACGGCAGCATCAATCAGTCCATCCGCATGACCTGTTCCGGCGGCCGCGTCGTCATCACCGGCCTGCCCTCCGAGCAGCAGACGCCCATCGACTTTCAATTTCTCCGCCGCAAGGAACAGACGTTCTTCCCCGTCCGCCGCTCCAACCACAAAAGCGAGCACGCACTCAGGCTCCTGAAGGAGCAGGCTTACCGCTTCTCGCCGATGATCACCCACCGCATGATGCTGGCCGACACGCAAAAAGCCTTCGATACCCTGGAAGCCTACGCCGACGGCATCGGCAAAGTGGTCATCTTCCCCGAGGCATCCTAAGGCCGGGAGTCAACCGCATCCGGCCGGAGTTACTGAGGATCCGTTCGGGAACACCGGCTTGCCCGTGCCGCTCAGCGTCTCTGGCCCGAACCTCCGACAGGTGCACACGAGACCCGATCGGCAGAATGGCGGTGTTCGTGCTCACCGGCAAACTGACCGTCACGCGGCAGTTGTCCCTGACAGGAGCCAATCGAACCGCCATCGGTTCGACGCGCTGGCGCCCTCGGCGAGCCATGCGGCGCTGCGGCGTTCGCCGCGCTCCACGAAACAGCCCTACGTCAGAATGTTGTCTGATGACACGGCACTACTAATGCGGCTCCGGCCGTGATGGCTTCCGTCTAAGTTGACGAGTTTAGGAGATTTCGATACGCTTGTCGCAGCCTATGACAAGCGCTCTCGCCAGCAGCAGGCAACGCGTCCTCGATGCCTTGAACCATCGGCAGCCGGATCGCGTGCCCGTGGACTTCGGCAGCACCTCGGTGACGGGCATCCATGTTTCCGTTGTCGCGGGGCTGCGCGAGCACTTCGGTCTGGAGCGCCGGCCCGTCAAGGTGCATGAGCCAGGCCAGATGCTGGGCCTGGTCGACGACGATCTGCGCGATGCCATGGGTATCGACACCGTGGCCGTGGCGCCGCGAAAAACGTCCTACGGGTTCGTCAACGAAAGTTGGAAGCCCAGGCTGTTCAACGGGCTGGAGGTGCTGGTGGCGGAGGGGTTCCGCACCACCACCGATTCCAACGGAGACACGCTGCTCTACCCGCAGGGCGATCTCAGCGCGCCGCCCAGCGGTCGCATGCCGGCCGGCGGCTACTTCTTCGATACCATCATCCGCCAGAACCACTTCGATCCGGAGCGGCTGAACCCTGCCGACAACTGCGAGGAGTTTGGGCCTATCAGCGAGGAGGATCTGGCCGTTATCGAGCAGGGCGTCGACGAGTTGCAGAACTCAGGCCGTGCGATCGTGGCAGGCTTCGGCGGCACCGGATTCGGCGATATCGCGCGCGTCATGGGGCCGGGATTGAAGGACCCTCGCGGCATTCGCGATGTCAGTGAATGGTATGTCTCCACGCGTTCGCGCCGCGATTACATCCATCAGGTATTTGAGCGGCAGTGCGAAGTGGCGCTGGCCAATCTGGAACTCATCCGGCAGAGGATCGGCAATCGCGTGGATGCCATCTACGTCTGCGGCACTGACTTCGGCACCCAGAGTTCCGCGTTCTGCTCAGTAGCCACTCTGCGTGAACTGTGGGTGCCTTACTACCGCGAGATCAACAACTGGGTACATGCCAACACTACCTGGAAATGTTTCAAACATTCCTGCGGCAGCGTGGAGCGCTTCTTCGAGACGTTCATTGACGCTGGCTTCGACATCATCAACCCGGTGCAGTGCTCGGCCGCCGGCATGGATCCCGCCATGCTGAAAGCGAAGTACGGAGATCGCCTCGTGTTCTGGGGCGGCGGCATCGATACGCAGCAGACTCTGCCGTTCGGCACGCCCGCCGAAGTGCGCGAGCAGGCGCTGCGGCGTTTGGAGATTTTCGCCCCCGGCGGCGGATACGTTTTTAATACCGTGCATAACATCCAGGCCGGCACGCCGGTCGAAAACGTCGTGGCCTTGCTCGACAAGCGCTTCGGTGAGGTAGCTCACTATTCTTTCCGTTCCGCCATAGAAGCGCGGCGGTACGCTCTCCATCAAGGGGGCGATCTGAGCGATCTTCATTTCTAGCTCCCAAGCGGCGATCCGGCGACACGCGCTTCTAAAAGTTCGGCGCTTACAGCTCGCGGAATTTTTCGATCCCGGTGAACCTTGCACCGGAGCTTAAACGCACCCTCTGCAACCAATGTTCCGG
>CAYVDY010000403.1:0-6671 GCA_964450255.1 uncultured Candidatus Solibacter sp.
GCAGCGCATCTCGAACACGTCCAGATGCCGGCTGAGCCCCGCTGCCTTTTGGTTTTCCAGCGGCGCGCGGCCCAGGAAATCACCCTTCTCCATCTTTACAATCCATTGCAGACCTGCCTCCAGCGGCGAGATCGAGGCATCGATCTCGTGGCCGTAGAGCGCCATGCCAGCCTCCAGGCGCAGCGTGTTGCGCGCGCCCAACCCGGCGGGCTTGATGCCGAATTCGGCGCCGGCCGCCAGCAGTTCATTCCAACGCGCCTCGGCTAATTCGGGCGCTACATAAATCTCAAAGCCGTCCTCGCCCGTGTAACCGGTGTGCGCAATCCGCGCCCAGTCGCCGGACACCTCGCCATCGGCAAACCAGTAGTACTTGATGGCGCTCAAATCCGTCTTCGTCAGCTTTTGCAGCGTCGCGGCGGCCTTCGGGCCCTGCACCGCGATCTGCGCGAACTTCGGTCCGCTGTTTTCAACGACGCAATCCCAGCGGTTCGCCGCGGCGATGTGCGCAAAATCCTTGTCCTGATTGGAAGCGTTCACGCACAGGAAGAAATGATCGTCCGCCACCTTGTGCACCAGGATGTCGTCCACGAATCCGCCGTGCTCGTACAGCAGCCCGGAATAGTGCGCCTGCCCGATTGCCAGTTTCGCCGCATTATTCGTGGAAACGAAGTTGACCAGATCCAGCGCCTGCGGTCCGCGCACTTCCAGCTCGCCCATGTGGCTGACGTCAAACAGGCCCACCGCGGTCCGCACGGTGTTGTGCTCGTCGATGATACCGCTGTACTGAACCGGCATGTCCCAGCCGCCAAAATCCACCATGCGCGCACCGTGGGCGCGGTGGGCGGCATTTAATGGAGTTTTTAGTAGCGCGGGTGCTTCACTCATTGGATCTCTGCTTCGATCAACTCAATCTAGCACAGGGCAGGCGTTGTTGCCCGCGCGCGGATCGGGCTACAATTTAAAGTTGGTAAGGAGATGCAAGCATGAAGGGTGACCCGAAGGTTCTTGAGTATTTGCAGGAGTGTCTGACCGCTGAGTTGACCGCCATCAACCAGTATTTCCTGCACGCCGAGATGATGGAAAACTGGGGCTACGAACGCCTCGGCAAGATCACAAAGAAGGAATCCATCGAAGAGATGATGCACGCGGAGAAGCTCCTGCACCGCATCCTCTACTTCGACGGCTCGCCGAACATGAGCCAGCTCTTCGCTCTGCGCATTGGCCAGAACGTGAAGGAGCAGATCGAGTTCGATCTCGAGCTGGAGTACCAGGCAGTGCCCCGCCTAAACAAGCCAATCAAGGCCGCCGTCGCCGCCGGTGAAACCGGCTCGCGCGACCTGTTCGAGTCCATCGTCAAGGACGAAGAGAACCATGTGGATTACCTGGAAGCGCAGCTCCACATGATCAAGGAGATGGGTTACGAGAACTATCTCGCGCAGAACATGAAGCACGAAGACTAGTCTTCGGATCGCCAGGAATCATCGCGGCGGGCGGGCCAAAAGGCCTCAGCCCGCCGTTTCCATTCGCAGCGGCGTTTACAATAGGAGAACCCATCCCATGACGAGACCCCGTGTGCAGTGGCTGTGTGCCTGGTTCGCCGCCCTGGCGGCGTTGACCCCCCTCACCGCGGAGGTGCGCAAGAGCACCGGCGCCCCCGCCCTGAAGCAGCAACTCGAACGGCTGCGCGTCGTCGGCAGCGTCATGATGATCGCCGCCCACCCCGACGACGAGAACACCGCCCTGCTCGCCTACTGCTCCCAAGGCCGTAAGCTGCGCACCGCCTATCTCTCCCTCACCCGCGGCGAGGGCGGCCAGAATCTCATCGGCAGCGAACAGGGCGCCTTGCTCGGTGTCATTCGCACCCAGGAACTCCTCGCCGTCCGGCGCGTGGACGGCTCGGAACAGCTCTTCGCGCGCGCCATCGACTTCGGCTTCTCCAAAACCGCGGAGGAATCGCTCCAGAAATGGGGCCGCCAGGAGGTCCTCTCCGACGTCGTGTGGGCCATCCGCCGCTACCGCCCCGACGTCATCTTCCTGCGCTTCTCCGGCACCGCCAGGGACGGCCACGGCCATCACCAGGCGTCCTCCATGCTCGGTAAGGAGGCCTTCGCCCTCGCCGCCGATCCCAAGGCGTTCCCCGAGCAGCTCAAACACGTCCAGCCCTGGCAGGCCAAGCGCATCCTCTGGAACGGCTTCAGCTTCAACCGCCAGCAGGAAACGGAGCTCGACGCCATGGCCAACCGCCTGATGGTGGATACCGGCGAATTTGACGCCGTCCTCGGCCTCTCCTACGGTGAGCTCGCCGGCCTCAGCCGCAGCCAGCATCGCAGCCAGGGCATGGGCTCCGCCGAGCGCCGTGGCAGCGTCCCCAACTACCTCTTCCACTACGGCGGCGACCAGGCCAAGAAGGATTTCATGGACGGCATCGACACCTCCTGGAATCGCCTGCCCGGCGGTGCGCCCATCCAGAAAATGCTCGATGAAGCTGCCGCCCGCCTCCAGATCGACGCCCCGGAGACCATCATCCCCACGCTCCTCAAGGCGCGCGTGTTGATCACCGCGATCAACCACCCCGACGCCGCCCGCAAACTCATCGACCTCGACGAAGCCATCGCCGCCGCCGCCGGTCTCTGGCTGGAGGTCAACGCCGCCAAACCCGAAGCGACGCCCGGCAGCCAGGTGGAGCTCACCCTCACCGCCATCAACCGCGGCCAGGCCCCGGTGGAACTGGCTGCCACGCAACTGGAAGGCCTCCCCAACGCGCCCGCCCTGGCCGGCTTGGCTCTGCCATTCAACAAGCCACAAACGGCGAAAGCGGCCTGCCCCATCCCCGCCAATCAGCCCCTCACCCAGCCGCTGCAACTGCGCGAGCCGCGCCGCGGCAATCTCTACGGCATCCCGAATCCGGCCGACATCGGGCCGCCCGAGGCGGAGCCAGTCCTTCGCGCCCGCTTCCAGCTCAAAGTGCACGGCCAGCCGGTGGAAGTGGTCCGCCCCGTCGAGAACCGCTACGTGGATCGTGTCCGCGGCGAGCTCACCCGCCCCTTCATCATTGTCCCGGCCGTCTCCATCAAGCTCTCTGAAAACGCCCTGCTCTTCGCGGACGCAAAACCCCGCCACATCTCCGCCGAGGTCACCGCCCACGCCGCCGGCGCCGCCGGCACGCTTACGCTGAAAGCCCCGCGGGGCTGGCGCGTGGAGCCCGCCGAGTGCGAGTTCCAGATCGCCGAGCCCGGCCAGGTGGCCGCGCTGGACTTCACTATCACCCCGCCTGCCGCCAGCGCTCAGGGCGACATCAGCGCCTCCGCGCAGGTCGGCAGCAGCGTCATCACCAGCGGCCTGCAGCGCATCGCCTACGAACACATCCCGCCCCAGGCCATCCTCCCCGTCGCGCAGACCCGCGTCGTGCGCGAAGACGTCAAGGTGAGCGCCCACCGGGTCGGCTACATCATGGGCGCCGGCGACGAAGTGCCCGATGCCCTCCGCGAAATGGGCTGCGAAGTCACCCTGCTGGAACCCTCCGACCTCGCCCGCGGCGACCTCGCCCGCTACGATGCCATCGTCACCGGAGTCCGCGCCTGGAACGTCCGCGACGATCTCCGCGCCAACCACGCCCGCCTCGTCCCCTACATGGAACAGGGCGGCACCGTTCTGGTCCAGTACAACGTCACCGAGGGCGGCCCCTTCGGTGGCGACCCCACGCTGCTGAAGAACATGGGGCCGTATCCGATCAAGCCCGGCCGCGACCGCACCACCGTGGAGGAGGCACCCGTCAAGCTCCTCAAGCCCGATCACCGCCTACTCCAGATGCCCAACCGAGTCACCGCCGCCGATTTCGACGGCTGGGTCCAGGAGCGCGCCCTCTACTTCCCCGCCGAATGGGACCCGCGCTACGAAGCGCTCCTGGAAACAGCCGACCCCGGCGAAAAGCCCCAGAAGAGCGGCCTGCTCTACGCCCGCGTCGGCAAGGGCGCCTACGTCTTCACCTCTTACGCCTGGTTCCGGCAACTACCCGCCGGCGTCCCCGGCGCCTACCGGATCTTCGCCAACCTAATCAGCGCGGGACGCTGACCCCCCCAATGGTCAATTTCAAGCGGCTGTACTGGGGCGTGGCGATCTACCTGGTCGTGATCATCGCGCTCTTCACGTGGTTCACGCGGAGCTACGCGCCATGAGGCCGCTCGATTGGCTGGTGCTCATCGGCTCGCTTCTCGGAGTCGTGCTCTACGGCCTGTGGCGCGGCTACGGCAGCAAGACCACCCAGCAATACCTCCTCGCGGGCAAGACCATGCCCTGGTACGCCATGGCTCTCTCCATCATGGCCACCCAGGCCAGCGCCATCACGTTCATCTCCACCACGGGCCAGAGCTACGTGGACGGTATGCGCTTTGTGCAGATGTACCTCGGCCTGCCGCTGGCCATGATCGTCATCGCCGCCTTCGCCGTGCCGCGCTTCCACACCAGCGGCGTCTACACCGCCTACGAGTATCTGGAGAAACGCTTCGATGCCCGCACCCGCGCGCTGGTCGCAGTCATCTTCCTGCTCTCGCGCGGCCTCGCCGTGGGTGTCGCCCTCTCCGCCCCGGCCGTCGTCCTCACCGTCATCATCGGGCTGCCCGCCCAGTTCACCACCGCCATCATGGGCGTGCTCGTCATTGCCTACACCGTCACCGGCGGCATCGCCGCGGTCACATGGACGGACTTCGTGCAGATGCTCATCATGACCGTCGGACTCTTCGCCGCGCTCTTCACCGCTCTGTGGATGCTGCCGGCCGGCGTCTCGTTTACCGACGCTCTCTCTCTCGCCGGCGCGGCCGGTAAGCTGAATCCCGCCGTCTGGAGTTTCAACTTCAACGACCAGTACAACGTCTGGAGCGGCGTCATCGGCGGCATGTTCCTCTCGCTCGCCTACTTCGGCTGCGATCAGAGCCAGGTGCAGCGCTACCTCACCGGCCGCGACGTCACCCAGAGCCGCCTGAGCCTGCTGTTCAACGCCATCGCCAAAATTCCGATGCAGTTCTTCATCCTCTTCATCGGCACCATGGTCTTTGTCTTCTATGTGTACGTGAAGCCGCCCGTGATCTTCCACGCGCAGGCGCAGCAGCGGATCGAGCGCGAGGCGGATTACCCCCCGGTCAAGGCGAAGTTCGACAAGGCTTTCGACACCCGCTTGGCCGCCGCCAGAGCTCACAATCTGCCCGCGTTCCAGGCCGCGCAGAAAGACGTCGATGCCGCCCGCCAGGACGCCTTGCGCATCTCCGGACGCACCACCGGCGGCGGCGTCAGCGTGGACACCAACTACATCTTCCTATCGTTCGTCACGAACTACATGCCCGCCGGCATCGTCGGCCTCATCATGGCCGCCATCTTCGCCGCGGCCATGTCCACCATTTCGGGCGAGGTAAACTCACTCGCCACCGTGAGCGTCATCGACGTCTATCGCCGCTTCGTGCGGCCAGATCAGACAGACACCCACTACCTCTCCGCCTCGAAATGGCTGACTGGATTCTGGGGCCTCTACGCCATTGTTACCGCGTTCTACGCGCAGAACCTGGGCTCGCTGGTGGAAGCCGTCAACAAACTCGGCTCCCTGTTCTACGGCTCCATGCTAGGCGTCTTTACGCTGGCGTTCTTCTTCCCCAGGGTGGGCGGCACGGCGGCATTCATCGCCGTGCTGGCCGGTGAGGCGGCAGTCTTCACCACATGGAGCCTCACCGACATGGCGTTCCTCTGGTACAACGTGCTCGGCTGCCTGGTGGTGATCGCCACCGGACTGCTGATCAGCGCCGCTAAACCTCGATAGAAGACACCTGGACCCTGGACCGGCGTCCTTCGACCACAACAATCCCGGACTCCGTCACGTGATACTTCTCACGATCCGCATCCAGATCGTAGCCGATCACTGTGTCCTCGGGCAGGTGGACATTCTTATCGAGAATCGCCCGTTTGATCTTGCAGCGCCGTCCGATGTCGCAACCATCGAACACGATGGAGTCTTCGATCTTCGAGCCGGCGTGCAGCTTCACGCCCCGCCCGATAATCGAGTTCTTCACTTCGCCGCCTGAGAGGATGGCGCCCGAGCTGACAATCGAGTCGATCGAGAATCCGCGGCGGCCCTCTTCGTCGAATGTGAACTTGGCCGGCGGATCGTCATAACCCGCCGTCCGCAGCGGCCACTGCCGGTTGTACAGGTTGAGCACCGGCGTCACCATGCGCAGGTCCATGTTCGCGTCGTAGTAGGCGTCGATGGTCCCCACGTCGCGCCAGTAAACAGGAGCGCCAATGGGGTCGCCCGGAATCCGGTTGGTCTGGAAATCGTAGGCGTACACGTCGCCCCGCTCCACCCACTTCGGCAGAATGTCCCGGCCGAAGTCGTGCGACGAATCTTCGTCATGGCCGTCTTCATTCAGGAACTTCAGCAACGGTCCAGTGGAGAAAATGTAGTTGCCCATCGACGCCAGCACCATGTCCGGATTGCCCGGCATCGTCGGCGCATCGGGATTCTTCTCGTGGAACGCAAGGATGCGGCCATCGGGCGCGATCTCGATCACGCCAAACTCCGAAGCCATCTCTTTCGGCACCGGAATCGCCGCCACGGTTGCCTGCGCCCGCTTCTGCTCGTGGAACTCGATCATCTCGCGGATGTTCATCCGGTAAATATGATCGGCGCC
>CAYVDY010000404.1:0-6652 GCA_964450255.1 uncultured Candidatus Solibacter sp.
CGGACAGTACTTCAACTTCCGTGCTTACCTCGATTTCAACGGCGGCAAGATGACGGACTTCGGCCACCATTGGATGGACGTCGTCCACATGTACATGGGCGAGCGCGCCTGCAATTCAGCGGTTTTCGCCGGCGGCATCTACTACGACTTCAAAGATGGCCGCACCGCCCCCGATACCTGCAACGCTCTCTTCGAGTACGACGGCTTCAGCACGCTGTTCCAGTCCAACGCCTACGGCAACGCGACTGAATACGGCATCACGTTTTACGGCGACAAGGGCAAGCTCTATGTGAACCGGAATCGCTGGGCGTTCACCTCCGCCGAAAAGGGCGCCGCACCAGTGGAGAAGAGGACACCGGGCGACATCACCACGGATCACGTCCGGAACTTCCTCGATTGCTGCAAGTCGCGCAAGCTACCGAGCGGCGACGTAGGCGTGGCATCCATCTCGATCTTGCCGCCACTGTTGGCCATCGAATCCTACATCCAGAAGCGCCGCATCAAGTTCGATGCCGACCGCCTGGAAGTCTTGCCCCTATAGGCGGCCGCAAGGCAAGCGCCGGCTCAAAATCACCAGTCCGAGTCCTGCCGCCAAGGCTATCCAAGTGGACGGCTCCGGGACTTCGCTACTGGAAGATGGAAATCCGCCGACAAGAAGTCCTTGCACCCTGGCCTTGCCCGTCGCCGATTCAATGAACCGGAGCGTGGTGAAGTCCACCGATGGATACCCATTCCGTGAGGCCGCCAGCGCCGCCGCCTGCCACGGAGCCGCGCCGCCAGTCGGAGCTGTCGAGTCGAACAACAGCCACGCCGCGTTCTGGATACCGATCCTGGAAGCCGTATCGGACACTTTCATCAGCTCGCTGTAGTACCAGCCGGCCTTTCGATACTTGCCATCGGCATCCCCCTGGCCAAAGTAATACGCGCCGCCAAGATCATCGATTGTCAGAAGATTGGCTTGCCATACCTGCCCGACGGACACATTGTTCCTCAGGTCATAGCACATCGCCCGGTAGTCTTGGCCATCGATCTTAATGGCAAATGGGCTTACCGCTCCGCGGCCACCTGACACCCCATCCACGCCAACGAGTGAGATCGTTGCCGCGCTTGCCGCAAACTGAACGGCAAGCGCGAGGAGGAGTGCTTTCGGCAGTCTATTGTGATTCACGTGTTGCTCTTTCCCACCCCCTCGGCGTCTCTTGCCAGAACGAAACGTGAGGTTCAATTCCGAACATCATCCCGTTCCAATCTGGTCCGCCTAAGGGTGATTGAGGCCCAATCGTGGCCTCACTGAGCAACTACGCAATTGACGTGCCGAACAGTGGTCTCTCAGCGTGTCCGCGGAAACAGCCACTCCAGCATCCGCGGCGCCCGCTCGGCCCAGGAGCGCTCGCTGTGATCCGCACCTTCTACTTCGCAGTAATGCAGGTTGCGCCCTTCGCGCCAACCCTTGCTTACCAGCATGGCCTTCAGCAACCGCACGTCACGCGTCGAACTGAACGGCGCGCTACCCTCGTCCGTGCCAACGTCCAGCCACAACTTCTGACGCTGCCCATGCTGCGCCGCCTGCAGCATCTTGAGGATCACGCGGTGATCCCACCACACAGATGGCGACATCACCGCCAGCTTGCCGAATACCGTCGGCTGCGTCAGGCCCACGTACATCGTCGCCAACCCGCCCAGCGACGATCCCGCCAACCCGGTGTGCCGCGCGTGCGGTAGCACCCTGTACCGCTCCGCGATCCAGGGCCGCAGCTCTTCGGTCAGCATCCACACATGCAGATCCGCGCTGCCGCCGCCCAGCTTGCGCGTCTTCGTCGGCGTGTATTCGTTGATGCGCTTTTCCGCGCCGTGATAGACCCCCACCATGATCAGCGGCTCAATCCGCCGGCGGTGCAGCAGATCGTCCGCGCTCTCTTTCAGCCGCCAATACTGCCCGGGCACATACGACGTGCGGCCGTCGAACACGTTCTGCCCGTCATGCACATACAGCACCGGATACTGCCGCCGCGTGTCACGGGCATAGCCCGACGGCAGATACACCACCAGCGTTCGCTGGCAGCCCAGCGCCTCGGACTGGAAATCTTCGTGAACGATCAGTTGGCTCGCCAATACCCGTTAGCGTAGTCCTTTTGACTTGAGGTGCTCAATCAGCGCCGCCGGATCGTCAGTGATAATCGCGTCCACGCCATCACCAATCATCCGGTCCCACGCGCCCGCGGAGTTCGGTGTCCACGGCACCACCTGCAATCCCGCTTCGTGCGCTTTCCTTACTTTGCCCTTCGTGACCAACATGTAGTGAGGCGCGACGATCGGTGTGCCGCCTGCTTCCTTCGATATCTCCACGAAATCCTTCGGCATGCCGCCGTATAGTGCCGCCATGCGCAGTTCCGGTGCAATCTCCTTCATCGCCAGCAGCGTGCGGAAGTCGAAGCTCTGGATCATTACCCGCTTCTCGAGTTTGTGCTTGCGGACGGCATCCGCCACGAACTGCGCAAAAACGCGCGGTTCCGGCGCCAAATCGGGGTGTTTCGGGTCGCTTTTGGTCTCGATATTGAACTCAAACGAGCCTTTCGGGGCCAGAGCCAGCACTTCATCGAGGGTTGGTATCCTCGTCCCCGGAACCGGCTGCTGCATCTTGAACTCGGGGTTCTTCAGCGTGCCGCAATCCCACTCCCGAACCTGCGCGAGTGTCAGCTTGTGAATGGCGGTTTCGCCCTCCGGCCCTTTACAGATCTTGCGGTTCATCGTAGGGTCGTGCGAGACCACCAGCACGCCATCCTTCGTTACGGCGAGGTCCAGCTCCAGCACGTCGGCCCCAACGGAGATCGCGTATTCAAACGCGGGCAGCGTGTTTTCGGGCCGCACGGCGCGCGCGCCGCGATGGCCGTGAACCTGGATCCGCGGGGCGGCGTCGGCCATCGTGACCGCGCCCAGCAACAGGAGACACATCGTGAGAGTCATCCTCTTCAGGATATAGTGTGAGAGGTTTCAGATAAGTGACTCTCCTGACGATTGCCACTAAACCAGGGAACTCTATGAGCGACTCAACACGACGACACTTCTCCAAGGCGGCCATCGCCGCCACCGCCCTCAGCTATTCGAACATCCTTGGCGCGAATGACCGCGTGCGCGTGGGCTACATCGGCCTGGGCAATCGCGGCGACCAGGTCCACGACGCGTTTCTCGAGCATGGCGATCAGGTGACCGCTGCGGTGTGCGACCTGCGTGACGACTACATGGATTTCGCCGTCAAAAAGTCGCGCGCCACTCCTAAGAAGTATCGGGATTACAGGAAGCTGCTGGATGACAAAGAGATCGATGCCGTGGCGATCGCGACGCCCGATCACTGGCACGCCCTGATGTTCATCGACGCCTGCCGCGCCGGCAAGGATGTCTACGTGGAGAAACCGCTCTCCCTCACCGTGTCGGAGGGCCGGCGCATGGTGCAGGTAGCCGGCGAGACTAAGAGGGTGACGCAGGTGGGCATCCACCGCCGCAGCGTGCAATCGCTGCGGGATGCGGCCGAGTTCGTCCGCAACGGCGGTATCGGGCACGTCACCGTGGCGAAGGGTTATCACGTGCAGAACGAGTGGCCCAACGGGATCGGCAACGTCGCCAATGCCGCGCCGCCCAGCGATGCCGAGTGGGATGCGTGGCTCGGGCCGGCGCCCAAGATGCCGTACAACCGCAACCGCACCTACTACAACTTCCGCTGGTTCTACGACTACTCCGGCGGGCAGATCACCAACTTCGGCGTCCACTACATGGACTTCATCCGCATGGCGCTCGGCAAGGACGCTCCGCGCTCCGTCACCGCCATGGGCGGCCGTTACGTGGTGAAGGACAATCGCGAGATTCCCGACACCTGCGAAGTGCTGTGGGACTACGGTGAGACGATGGTGGTTTTCTCGCAGTACAACGCCAACTCCGCCCCCGGCAACGCGAAGGGGACAGAGCTTGAGATCCGCGGGACGAAGGGTACGATGTATCTGCAGAGCGGACGCTGGGAAGTGGTGCCGGAAAAGACCACCGAAGTGCTGTTCGGCTACCGCTCGCCGATCGATCGCAACACGGAGAAGTCCTACGGCCCCTCCCGCAAGCCGGCCATGGAGCCGAAGTCCTCCGGCACCGGCTTTGCCGAGACCTATCCTCACACGCGCAACTTCCTGGATTGCGTGAAGTCCCGCCAGAAGTGCAACTGCGACATTCTCGACGGGCATCTCTCCACTTCGGCCACCATCATCGGCCACATCGCCCTCCGCACCAAGAGCTTCCTGGAGTGGGACTCGAAGGCCGAGAAGTTCACCAACAACGCAGCCGCCAACAAGTATCTGAGCTATCAGTACCGCGCGCCATACAAGCTGGGTTAAACATCCATGACAAGACGTGAATTCGCAATGACCGCGGCCGCACTGCCGCAAGCCGTCGCCGTGAACGCGAGCGCCCGCCCCTCCCTCTGCATCTTCTCCAAGCACATGGGCCATTTCCAGTGGGATGAAATGGCCGTCAAGGCGAAGGAGATCGGCTTCGATGGAGTCGATCTCACCGTTCGCCCCAAAGGCCATGTCCTGCCGGAGCGCGTGACGGAGGATCTGCCGCGCGCCGTGGAGATCATCCGAAAGCAGGGCCTCAGCGTGCCCATGATCACCACTGACATCAAGGACGCCTCCGACCCGGCGGCCAAGCCGACCTTCGAGGCGATGAAGAAACTCGGCATCCCGCTCTTCAAGCTCGGCTATTGGCGGTACAACAAGAATCCAAACGTCCTGGCGACGGTCGCCGAGTGCAAGCGCAAATTTCAGGGAATCACCGCGCTGACCGGTCAGTACGGCCTGACCGTCGGACTGCACAACCATTCGGGCGCCGACGTTGGCTGCTCCGTGTGGGACTACCGCGAGATTCTCGCCGGCACGGATCCCAAGCGTGCCGGCTACTACTTCGACCCCGGCCATTCCGTCATCGAAGGCGGCCTGTTCGGCTGGCGCGTGTCGCTCGACATTGCGCAACCGCAGATGAAGATGGTTGCCATCAAGGATTTCTACTGGGAAAAGGCCGGCGGCAAGTGGAAGATCCACTGGTGCCCGCTGGGTGAAGGCATGGTCCCGTGGACGGACTTCTTCACCGCTTTTGCCAAGGCCGGCTACAACGGGCCGCTTTCCCTTCACCTGGAATATCCGGGCGGCGACGACCTGCCCTCCCTCCGCAAAGACCTCGATTTCATGCGGAAACACGTCAACGCTGCGTACCTGAGCCCCAAGGGCTGATAAAATACGGATTCCCATGAAACTCCAGTCGCACACGATCACCCAGGGTAGGGACCGCGCCCCGGCGCGCGCCCAGTTGAAGGGCATCGGCTTCACCGATGAAGACCTCCGCAAGCCGATCATCGGCATTGCCAATACGTGGATCGGCACCATGCCGTGCAACTTCCTGTTGCGCGATTTGGCGGTCGACGTGGCGCGCGGCATCCGCGAGGCCGGCGGGACTCCGATGGAATTCAACACCATCGCCATCTCCGACGGCATCACGATGGGCACGCAGGGAATGAAGACCTCGCTGATCTCGCGCGAGGTGGTGGCGGATTCCATTGAGCTCGTCACGCGCGGCCACATGTTCGATGGCCTCGTCTGCCTCGTTGCCTGCGACAAGACCATCCCCGGCTCGGCCCTGGCCCTGCTGCGGCTGAACATCCCCGGGGTGGTGCTGTACGGCGGATCCATCATGCCCGGCAAGTACAAGGGCGTGGACGTCACCATTCAGGAAGTGTTCGAGGCCGTGGGCGCCTGCGCCGCCGGCAAGATCACGGATCAGGAACGGCTGGACATAGAGAATGTCGCCTCGCCTGGCCCGGGCGCGTGCGGCGGCCAGTTTACGGCCAACACGATGGCTACTGTGATGGAACTGATCGGCCTCTCGCCGATGAACACCGCCATGGTGCCGCAGATCGACGACCGCAAGCACGACGTCGCCGCTTACTGCGGACGGGTAATTATGGACGCGGTGATGAACGATCGCCGTCCGCGCACCCTCTGCACACGCGCGGCGTTCGAGAACGCCATCGCCAGTGTGGCCGCGACGGGCGGTTCCACCAACGCCGTGCTGCATCTGCTCGCCATGGCGCGCGAGGCGGGTGTAGAGCTCAACATCGACGACTTCCAGACCGTGAGCGAGCGCACGCCGCTGCTGCTCAGCCTGAAGCCGGCCGGCCAGTACGTGGCTGCCGATGTGGATAAGGCGGGCGGCATTGGTGTGATTGCGAAGCGCCTGTTGGAAGGCGGCTACGCGGATGGCACGGCGATGACCTGCACCGGCAAGACGCTGAGCGAGGAAGCGGCGCTGGCCGTGGAGACCCCGGGCCAGTTGGTGGTCCGTCCGCTCTCTGACCCTATCAAGAAGTCCGGCGGCCTGGTCATTTTGAAGGGCTCGCTCGCACCCGAGGGCGGCGTCATCAAGGTGACGGGGATCGACCGCAAGATTCACCAGGGTCCGGCGCGCGTCTTCAACTGCGAAGAAGAAGCCATGGACGCCGTCACTCACAACAAGATCCAGCACGGCGATGTTCTCGTCATCCGCTATGAAGGGCCCAAGGGCGGGCCCGGCATGCGCGAGATGCTCGGCGTCACCAGCGCCATCATGGGTGCGGGCCTCG
>CAYVDY010000405.1:0-6618 GCA_964450255.1 uncultured Candidatus Solibacter sp.
GCGCGAGTCCGGCGTCTTCTCGTCGAGCAGCGTGTTGGGGTTGATCCAACTTCCGTCGGCGGTCTTGAAGTAGTCCGGGCAGAGCCGCTTGCCAAGCTCGATAGCCACATAGGCGGCGGACCTCGTCTCGAAGATCGGCGCGGCCACCGCGGCACGCGGGACCACCTGCGGATACTTCGCGTGGTAGTCGCGGGACACGATGTCGTTGCCTTCCAGATACATCGCGGAAGGCAGAACGATGTCAGCCATGGACACGGTGTCGGTGGGGATGAAGTCCATCGCCACCACAAACTCCACGGATTTCATGGCCTGCTCCATTTTCTGCGGATTCGGGAACCCGAGGATGGTGTAGGCGTTCCAGAAGGCCATCTTGATCTGGCCTGGGTACTTGTTCACCATGCCGTCGGCCAGCGTGGAGAACAGGCCCGTATCCGTCTCCTGCACGAACGGCAGTTTATCGCGGCCGTCCACGCGGACGCCCTTCTTGGCCGGATAGGCCGGAGGCGGATAGACCGCATCCACACCGGCGATGGCTATTGTCCGCGCGAAGTAGCGTCCGCCGGTGCGATCCACGGTGCCCGCCAGAATGTTGAGGATGGAGATGGCGTGCACCAACTGCGACGCGTTCATGTAGTTGGCGCAGAGCGTCTTCTTGTGCGCCGGCGCGATGCCGCCGCCGGACTGCGCAAACTCGCGCGCGATGCGGGCGATGTCCGCCGCCGGCACGCCGCTTTCGGATTCGGCCCAGGCCGGCGTGTATTCGGCGAAGTGCGAGCGGATCTGCGTCTCGTACTGGCCGAAGTTGGTGTAGGCGTCGACGAACTCCTTGTTGTAGAGGTTCTCGCTGACGATGACGTTGATCATGGCCAGCGCGACCGCCAGATCAGTTCCAGGCTTGATGTTCTGCCATTCGCTGGATAGGCGGGACGTAGCCGTGTAGGTCGGCGAGAAGTGGACGACCTTGGCCCCGTTGGCGCGCGCCTTCACGACGCCGTTGGCGTAGACGATCTTGGCCTTGGTCACCAGATCCCAGCCAAACAGAAGGATGTACTTGGAGTTCTCGAAGTCGTTGCACCAGGTCTTGCCGCCGGTGGTGTACCTCTGAATCACGCGGTCGGTCTGGAAACAGACGTCGATGTGATCGACGCGGTTCACGATCCCCATGGCGTTGATGAAGCGCGCCCAGAGATCGGGCGAGGGCAGCGTGAGGAAAAGTAGAGACTCCGCGCCGTAGGCATCGATGTAGCCCTTCATCTTGCCGGCGATGGTGTCCAGCGCCTCCGCCCAACTGATGCGCATCCAGCCGGGATCGACATCGAAGCCCTTGTCTGGATTCGTGCGCTTCATGGGGTACTTCAGGCGGTCGGGATCGTAGAGGAAGCCCGCGCCGGCGGCGCCTTTGCCGCACAGGTGGCCTTCGCCGTGCGCATCGCCCGGCAGGCCCTCAATGAACTGAACCACGCCATCCTGCACCGTCGCCTGCATGCCGCAGGCGGGAGAGCAGACGCCGCAGCATGTGGTCACCTTGGTGGCGGTTGCCGAGAGCGCGGAGGCGGGGCGGAAGAACTGGTCGAAGCCTTTCAGTGCGCCGGGCGCGGTCAGTAGGGCGGCGCCCGCGGCGCCGGTGGATTTCAAGAGATTTCTTCGGGTGAGTGCCATGGTATCTGCCTCCTTCTACTTGCCCGGAAACGGATCGTTGATGAAACGAATATGGGGCGTTGTCTGCTTGGGATTCGCGAAGTTGCCGGTGGTGGCGGAGCCGATCTCCGAGATTTCGCTCCACTTGCCCCACTGCAATGCGCCGGTGGGACACAGCGTAGCGCAGGCGGGTTCCAGGCCGGCGCCGATGCGATCGACGCACATGGTGCACTTCTCCATCTTGCGCGTGCGCTGATTGAACTGCGGCGCGGCATAGGGGCAGAAGGCGTAGCACTGCTGGCAGCCGACGCACTTGCTCTGATCAATCTGGATGGTGCCGTCTTCAGGGCGGCGCGAAATCGCCTTGACGGGGCACACTTTCATGCAGTAGGGATCCTCGCAGTGGTGGCAGGAACCGGAGAGCGCCTGCATGCTCACCTTGGGGAACACGCCCATCTCATAGACGCGGACTTGGCGATAGCGGACGCCAACGCCAATCTCGACATGATTCCACTGTTTGCAGGCGGACTCACACGCCCTGCATTCCACGCATTTCTTCTGGTCCAGTAGCCAGCCGTAGGTTTCCATTGGGTATGACTCCGTGGGCGCACACACTGCGCCACGGCTTGGGCGTATGCAAACGGACCACCAATCGGAGATTCGGAGTATTTTGTCTCTGGAAGGCGCCGAAACGCAGAATTTGCGCGGCGCCGGTGTGCCGTATTCCACACCACCCGGTGCAGGTGGTGTGGAACTTGACGCTGTGCAGATTTTGCGCGGCTAGATTGTCATCGCCAGATACCCGCCATCGACACGGAGGATGGAGCCGGTGACGAAGCTCGACGCCTTGTCGGAGGACAGATACACGGTGGCGCCAACCAGCTCCGATGCCTCGCCGTAGCGCGCCATCGGAGTGTGGCGCATGATGTTAGCCACCCGCTCTTCCGTCAGCAGCTTGCGGTTCTGTTCGGCCGGGAAGAACCCGGGCAGGATGGCGTTGACGCGCACTCCCTGAGTGGCCCATTCGCGCGCCAGGAACTGCGTGATCTGATTCACGCCGCCCTTGGCGACCGAGTAAGTGAACACTCTCGAAAGGGGCGGGCCGGAAGACGCCGATGAGATATTGATGATGGATCCGCCATTGCCGGGCTGCACCATGTGGGCGCCAAAGACTTGGCAGGCCAGGAACACGCTCGTCAGGTCGACGTCGATGATGCGGTGCCACTCTTCTTCGCTGATCTCGAAGAATGGCGTGCCGGAATTGATGCCGGCAGCATTGATGAGGATGTGCGCGCCGCCGAGCTCGGCGACCATGGTCTGCAGCGCGCGCTGCAGGTCGGTCTTCTTCGTCGCATCCACGGCGACTCCGATGGCGCGCCGGCCAAGATCGCGGATCTGCTGTGCCCGCGCATTGGCGGCGTCGGCGTTGAAATCCAGAATTGCCACATCCGCGCCGGCGCGCGCCAATCCCAGCGCCATCTCACCGGCGAGCACGCCGCCGCCGCCGACTACGGCAGCCACTTTTCCCGTCAAGTCAAAAAGGTCAGACATTCAGAGCCTCTGTCGCTTTTATAACACGAGGCGCCTGATAGTACTGGGCCTATCACGGTCCATATTAGACCCCTCTGGTACTTGTGTGTGCCCGGTACGCCCCTGACACTGGAAATGTACGAATCGGTGAGAGGTACCTGCTTCCCATGCAGCGCATTGAGCACGACCAGTGGAAATCTTCCGACGTGGCGCGCCTGCTCTCGCTGGTGGATACGGAGCGTCGCTACTACCAGGACATTTTCGCCATCCTACCCGTCGCCGTGGCCGCGGTGGACGAACTTTGGGGCCTGACGGCCTTCAACCGCGAGTTCCGGCGGCTGCTCGGACTTCAGATGGCCGACCTGGCCGGCGTGCGGCTGCCGGACCTGATTCCCGACCCCGTGCTCGAGGCCGCCATGGAGGATGTACGGGCCACCGGAATCCCTCAGCCAGCGTGCCTGGTTCACATCGGCGCGATGGAGGCAGGAATCCGGCTGAGCGTCTCCATCCAGCGGGCTCCCGGCTGGCAGTTGGGGGACGGGGCAGAGCTTCTCCTGACACTGCAGGAGGCAACCGCGGCGCCCGAACCGCCGCCGCCCGTCGTTACGCCGGACATCATCGAACAACATAAGCGAGCCGCAGTGGAGCGCCTGGGTGGACGCGTAGCCCACGTGGCCAACAATCTGCTCATGATCATCGGCGGTTACGCCGAAGAACTGGCATCGAGTCTGCCGTGGGACGATCCGCGGCGCGCCGATATCGCCGAAATCGTCAAGGCGTCCGATCGTCTGGCGGCGCTCACGAAGAGCTTGAACAGCCTGACGCGGCCGCCGGCCGTGTACGCGGAGAATTTTGAAGCTGTGGCATGGGCGCAGGCGCTGGCCGCACAACTCGGCATCGAGGCCAACACGGATGTGTCCGTTCCTCTGATCCTGCACGGCTCACCCTCTGTGCTGGAACAGGCCGTGCTGACGGCGCACCGCTATTTTCTTCCCTATGCTTCCAGCGGAAAGCTGGTTCTCTCCGCGCGACCGACTACCGGAGATTCAATCGACATCACGCTCTCGCTGCAGGGTGCGGAGCTTCCGCCGGACGCCGTGGAGCGCATATTTGAGCCGTTTTCCGGAGCCAAGGAGGGGACCGACCCGCCTCTCGGTCTGGCCGGCCTGATTCGACCACTGGAGCAGTTGGGATGCATCATCCGGATTCTCGACAACGCGACACTGCTCATTCGCTGCCCGCAGGGCAAGGAACTGCCGCCACCCAAACCGAAGCCCCGCATCTTGCTTTTAGAGGACGAGCCCGGCATTCGCTCCCTGATCCTCAAGTCTCTGGAGAGAGACGGCTTCGCTGTTATCCAGGCAAGCAGCGCCGCCGACGCACTCGCGGCCTGCGCGTTGGAAGCGCAGCGCCCGGATCTGCTGATCACCGATATCCGCATGCCCGGACTGCAAGGCAGGGCGCTCGCCGGAGCCATTCTGGCCGAACATCCCGGCATTCAGGTTCTATACATCTCGGGAAGCACCGGCGATGAGGAATTGGATCGCCAGATCGGCCAGGAGGAACTGCTGCCAGGAACGCGCTTCCTGGCGAAGCCGTTTACGGTCAGCGCACTGCTGACGCAGGTGAACGGGCTCCTTGGGAAGTCGAACTAGAGTAGCTCTTCAATTGGCGTTTCTTGCCGATCTGTTAGCATGAGATGCTAGCAATCCTGCAACAGGCCTTGCTCGAGTTTGAAGACATGGCTGCCGTCGTCCCCATTCCCCTGCCACCCCCAGTCATTCCCCCGCTGCCTGCCGGAGCCGCAGAGTACCCTCAGTTGCGCTACATGGGAAGTAAGCATCGCCTTCTGCCGTGGATTCACAGCGTGCTTTCCGAATGCAGCTTCGGCACTGCCCTCGACGCCTTTTCCGGCAGCGGCTGCGTCAGCTATCTGATGAAACGGATGGGCAAGCGGGTCTGCGCCAATGATTTTCTGCATTTCTCCTCGCTGATCGGGATGGCAACCATCGCCAACAGTACCCAGTTGCTGACCGAGGAGGATTACCGGACCCTGTTGCGGCCCAACCGGAAACGGAAACAGTTCATCGAGCGCACGTTCGCGGGGGTCTTCTACGAGGCCGATTCACTCCGCTTTCTGGACAATTTCTGGGCCAATCTGCCGCAGTTGGAGTCGTAGGAGAAGTGGGCCTTGGCGCTCAGTTCCATCTTCCGCGCCTGTGTCAAGAAGCAACCGCGAGGCGTCTTCACCGTCACCGGCGACCCGCTCCGGTACGACGATGACCGGAGAGACTTGCGTCTCAGCTTACGGGACCACTTTCTCGAATCATCCGCCGCATTCAACCAGGTGATCTTCGACAATGGCCAGACCAACACGGCGAGGCACGGCGATGTATACGACCTGCCACCCGACTCGTTCGACCTTGTGTATATGGACCCGCCGTATGTGCCGCGGGCGGACGACAACTGCTACATCAAGCGCTACCACTTCCTGGAGGGTCTCGCGTCGTACTGGCGTGCGCCGGGTACCGAGATTCTCAAAGACACCATGTCTCACAAGATTCCTAAGCGCTTCACGCCATTTTCCTATCGCCGTACGGCCGTAGACGCCTTTCGCCGCCTCTTTCATCATTTTCGGCGCAGCACGCTGGTGCTCTCCTATTCCTCAAACGGGTACCCAAACCTGGCAACCCTGGTTGAGCTGATGCGGGAGGTCAAGCCAATCGTAGTGGTCCATGAGAAGGAACATCGGTATCACTTCGGAACGCATCAGCAGGTCGCGGAAGACCGCGCCAGCGTCCGCGAGTTTCTCATTGTGGGGTCAGAGTGAAGTTTTCGAAGGTCGATCTCCAGCAGATCCTCTCGGAGATCCGTGAGCTACCAGCACAAGCTTTGGACGAACAGGGGGCCAAAGTTGTCGAGGCACTGCCCCACTGTGTTGCGGCTCTGCAGGCAACGGATCCACAAGAACTGAACGAGAAGACTCTGGCGCCCATCATCAAACACCAACCGTTCTTCCTGGACTTTGCCCGGTTGGTCCTGGGCATCAGCCAGGATGCATTCGCGACACACGCAAGTGAACTCCTAACCGGCGGCAACAGACGTCGCGTGACGTGGAATCAACTGGAGACGATGTCGAAGAAGGATGCTCCGGCCCTCGCAAAGCTCCTGGCCGGAATGCGCTTCCCCTCCGCGGCGGAAGCGGTGGTCAATCGGCAGTGGTCAGCAGTGGAGGTTCTGGAGGACCGCTACAAGCAGGGTCGCGGCCGGGCGATCGCAGGCATCACCCGAGGAAGTTTCCTGGAAAAGGAAGTCGCTTCGATTCTACGCACTGTCGGAGCGCCCATCGATTCAGGTGTCAACTACAAAGGGTTCAAGGGACTTCAGGCGAAGTGTGATTTTGCCGTGCCTGGCCTCGCCGAACCAGCCCCCTGCAGAACCTGGTGCAGC
>CAYVDY010000406.1:0-6617 GCA_964450255.1 uncultured Candidatus Solibacter sp.
GAAAAGAAGGCGGAGCGGCGGCGGCGGGCCGACCTGTGGGAAGTGAAGGGGGCGTTCGATGTGATGTACAAGCGGAGCAACACGAACATACTGAGCGCGGCGCGAGAGGGAGGCGACTGATGCGGGCACTGGCGTGGGCATTGCTGGTGATGATGACGCCGCTGGCGGCGCAGCGCGCGGCGCCATCGCGAGCGGAGATGGCGGCGATGGAGCGGAGTTTTGATCAGAGACTGCAACGGTTCAGCATCGATACGCCGATCGAGTTGCTGGGTATGACGCGCGGACTGTATCTGCCGAACTATGGCGCCGTCTTCACGGCCGAAGTGAACCTGGTGCAGACCCCCGGAATCTCGCCGTTCCGGCCCACGATCTCGAAAGAGGACATCGGCCGAATCCGGACCGCGAAGCAGAAGCGGATGCCGGAGTTGCGAACGATGATGCGGGAGATGCTGCTGACATCGGCGGGGTCGCTGGACCGCCTGCCGCTGGACGAGCAGATGGTTCTGGGGGTATCGCTGTTCTACAACTCCTGGGAAGAGAGCGCCGGAATGCCGCGGGTGATCACGATGCAGGCGCCGAAGCGGGCGCTGATGGACGTGGCAACGAATCGCATGGCGAGGACGTCGCTGGATTCGATCATTCAAACGCGGGAAGAGCAGTAAACATGCGGCTGGGCGAAATCCTGATGGAACGCGGGCAGTTGAACGCGGAGGATCTGGAGCGCGCTCTGGAGATGCAGCGGGAGCGTGGGGACAAGCTGGGGCGAATCCTGGTAGACCTCGGGTTTGTGGCGCATCGGGACGTGGTGGCGGCGCTGGCGTCGCAGTTGAATCTGGCGGTGGCGAAGCTGGACGTGCCGCCGCTGGTGTCACCGGAAACCGAGCGGCTATCGGCGCGGTTCCTGCGGCAGGCGCGCGCGGTGCCGCTGCGCATGGAAGACGGGGCGCTGGTGCTGGCGATGGCGGATCCGCTGGACTTCGCGACGCTGGCGGCGGCGCGTTCGGCGACGGGCCTGCGCGTGCGGGCCGAGATCGCGGTGGAGAGCGAGATCGCCGACGTGATCGAGCGGTTCTACGCCGAAGAGCAGCGCAGCGACGTGGATCTGACGCGCGACGGCAACGAGGACGCGGCGGATCTGGAACATCTGCGGGACATGGCGAGCGAGGCGCCGGTGATCCGGCTGGTCAACGCCATGATCGCGCAGGCGGTGGAGAAGCGCGGCAGCGATATCCACATCGAGCCGTTCGAGAAGGACTTCAAAGTGCGGTTCCGGGTGGACGGCGTGCTGGTGGAGCAGGAGGCGCCGCCACGCGAGCTGAAGGCGGCGGTGATCAGCCGGCTCAAACTGATGGCGAAGCTGAATATCGCCGAGCGGCGGCTGCCGCAGGACGGCCGCATCAAGGTGAAGACGATGGGGCGCGAAGTGGATCTGCGCGTCTCGACCCTGCCGACTCTGTATGGCGAAAGCGTCGTCATGCGCCTGCTGGACCGCAGCGCGGGCGATTTCTACGATTTGCGCAATCTCGGCTTCGACGAGCACATGCTGTCGCGGATGCAGCACTTCACGTCGCTGCCGCACGGCATTTTCCTGGTGACGGGGCCGACGGGGAGTGGGAAGTCCACCACGCTGTATTCGGCGCTGAAGCGCATCAACGGTAGCGACAAGAAGATCATCACGATTGAAGACCCGGTGGAATACCAGATGGACGGGATCAACCAGATCCACGTCAATACGCAGATCGGGCTGACGTTCGCGATGGGGCTGCGGCACATCGTGCGTCAGGATCCGGACGTGATCATGGTGGGCGAAATGCGCGATCAGGAGACGGCGGATGTGGCGATCCGGTCGGCGCTGACCGGTCACTTCGTTTACTCAACGCTGCACACCAACGACGCGCCCAGCGCCATCACGCGCATGACGGACATGGGTGTGGAGAACTACCTGATCTGTTCCTCTTTGGTGGCAGTGCTGGCGCAGAGACTGGTGCGTTTAATCTGCCCGTTCTGCAAGGGACCGGCGGGCGAGCGGTTAACGCCGCTGGGCGATCTGATTCCGACGTTCAAGGGCGCGGGCTGCGAAAAGTGCCACGGTTCCGGGTATCTGGGGCGGGTGGGGATCTTCGAGCTGATGGAGCTGAACGACCGCATCCGGAAGATGATCATGGCGAATGCGGACGCGGCGGATCTGACGCGGGCCGCGCGCGAGAACGGGATGCGGAACCTGCGCGAGGACGGCTGGCTGAAGGTATCGCAGGGCGTGACGACGGCCGAAGAAGTGATGCGCGTGACGCAGGAGTTTTAAGACGCGATGACGGCCTATCACTTCAGAGCGGTGTCGAGCGACGGCAAGGCGCGCACGGGCACGCTTTCGGCCGACGATGAGAAGCGCGTCGCGCAGGAGCTGCGGAAGCAGGGGCTGATCCCGCTGTATATCGGCCTGACGCCGCAGGGCAAAACCGAGTTCACGCTGCCCAAGTTTCACTTCGGGCGCAAGCGCGACGTGCTGTTCTTCACGCAGGAGCTTTCGACGCTGCTGAATGCCGGCGTGCCGCTGGACCGGGCGATTTCGATCACCAGCGAACTGGGCGAGAAGGCCGAGTTCCGCGGCGTAGTGAACGATATTCTGCGGACTTTGAAGGGTGGCAAGTCGCTGGCCGATTCGCTGGGGACGAAGCCGGATTACTTTCCCGCGATCTACGTCAACATGGTGCGGGCGGGCGAGGCATCGGGCTCGCTGGCGGCGATCTTCGAGCGGCTCAGCGAGTATGAAAAGACGCGCGACGAGCTGCGCGGCTACATTGTCAGCTCGATGGTGTATCCTGCGTTGCTGACGGTGGTGGGCTTTGGCTCGATTTTCACGTTGATGTACTTTGTGGTGCCGCGGTTTGCGCAGGCGTTCACCGTATCGAACATGAAGCTGCCGTTCATGACGCAGATGCTGATGGATACCAGCAAATACGTGCAGGCCTACGGAATGTGGGGCGTGGGCGCGCTGGCGGCGGCCATTGTGTTCTTCAAGAGCTATATCTCCACGGCGGCGGGGAAGTACTGGTGGGACGGGTTTCGATTGCGGATGCCGCTGCTGGGCGACGCTCTGCGGAAGGCGGAAACAGCGCAGTTCACCCGCGCGATGGGCACGCTGATATCCAACGGCGTACCGCTGGTGCAGAGCCTGAACATCTCGCGGGGCATCATGACGAACAAGCGGATGGCGGATTCGCTGGAGATGGTTGCGCAGGGCGTGAAACGAGGCGAAGGACTGGCGTCGCCGCTGGCGGCAGCGGGGATGTTTCCGCCGCTGACGGCGCACCTGGTGGCGATCGGCGAAGAGACGGGCCGGCTGGACACGATGTTCCTGCGCGCGGCCGATATCTACGATGCGGATACGAAGGCGGCGATCAAACGGTTCACGTCGCTGTTCGAGCCGCTGATTATCCTGGTAATGGGCGTGGCCGTGGGCGCGCTGATTCTGAGCATGCTGCTGGCCATCACCGGGATCAACGAAATGGCGATGTAATGTTTTGGAGAGGTAGGCGCCGAATGAGAAGAATACGGACGGAACGGAGCCGCGCGCGGCGCGGCATCACGCTGATTGAAATGCTGGTGGTGCTGACCATCATCGCGCTGTTCGCGGCGCTGGTGGCGCCGAAGATGCTGGGGCAGGGCGACAAGGCGCGGGTGACGGCGGCGCGGGCGCAGATCAACTCGTTCATGACGGCGTTGGGCGCCTACAAGCTGGACACCGGGTTGTACCCGAGCACGGAGATGGGGTTAACGTCTCTGCGTAATCGGCCGCAGAATCTGCCGCAGTGGCAGGGACCGTATCTTCCGCAGGACATACCGCTGGATCCGTGGGGCCGCGCCTACATTTATAAGTATCCGGGCGAGCACAACGCAGACGAGCCGGAGATCACGTGCCTGGGCGCGGACGGGCAACCGGGCGGCGAAGGCATCATGGCCGATATCGTGAGCTGGAAGGCTCAGTAGGCACTCTTCATGAACACGGCGCGCAGGTCGCGGCGGCAGCGCGGCGTCACGATGATCGAATTGCTCATCGTGGTGGTGATCGTGGGGATGCTGGCGGCGCTGACATACCCGAGCATCGCGTCTGGCCTCGACGCCATCCGTCTGCGCACGGCGTCGGACACGACGGCTACCTTCCGGACGCAGGCGATGACGCGCGTAGAGCGCTCGCAGCAGCCCGTGGAACTGCTGTTTCAGCGCGGCTCAAGACGCATGGTGATGGGCAGCGTGGTGATGCCGCACCGCATGACGGAGATGCTGCTGCCGGAAGGCGTGACGGTGACGCACGTTCATCCGGAACCGCCGGGCGAGCCGCCGGAGATAGTGAGCGTCGTGCTGATGCCTGGGGCGACGTTTCCGGCATTGCGGATTGAATTGCTGAACACGCGAGGGCAGCGGAGGCTGGTCCGGATCGATCCCCTGGCGGCCGTGCCGGTGGTGGAGATTCCATGAGACGGAAGGGCTTCACGCTGCTGGAAGTGCTAGTGGCGACGCTGCTGATGGGCATCGCGGTGGCGGGCCTGATGGGCGGGCTGCGCACGTCGCTGAGCAACGCTGCGCGGCTGACGGATTCGGCGCGCGGGACGGCGCTGGCGCGGCGGCAGATGGACGAACTGCTGGCGATCCGGGATTTGCCGAAAGGCGTTCCCATGGAGGGGCGCTATCCGCCGGAGGCGACGGGCGGGGTGGAGGCCGGATGGCGGGCGCGGGTGCTGCCGTTTGAAAGCCAGGCGCAGCCGGGTCAGATGCCGGCGGTGGGTACGCGCATGCTGGAGCGGATCGAGTTGAGGGTGTGGTGGAAGAGCGGCGGGCAGGAGCGGCACGTGGAGCTGTCGGGCTACCGTGGGGCGCGCGTGCGGCCGGAAGACTTGGCGGCGCTGCGGGCGATGGGCGGCGGCCAGTGAGACGGAGCGGCCAGGCGGGCATGACGCTGATCGAGGTGCTGATCGCGGTGAGCCTGCTGAGCCTGTTGTCGGTGGGAATGTTGTTTTCGATACGTGCCGGCTTGACGGCGATGGAATCTTCCAACCGGCGGATTATTGCGAACCGGCGCGCTGTGGGGGCGCACCGGATTCTGGAGCAGCAGGTGGCCGGGTTCATGCCGGTGATGGCGAGGTGCGGGTCGAATCCGATGGGCGCGACCGGTCCTCCGGCGCCCTTCTTTCAGGGGCTTCCCCAGGTGATGCGGTTCGTGACGACGTTCTCTCTGCAGGGTGCTGCGCGCGGGTTGCCGCAGATCGTGGAGATTTTCGTGATCCCGGGCCAGGACGGACAGGGCGTGCGGCTGGTGGTGAACGAGACGCCGTACATGGGACCCGTGGGCGCGGGGTTCTTCTGCGGCCCGGTCGGGGGCGGGGTGGATGGCGGCCCGCCGATGCCGGTATTTCCGCCGGTACAGCCGGGGCCGCGCTCGTTTGTTCTGGCGGACCGGCTGATCGGGTGCCGCTTCATGTATCTGGAGTCGATTGACCCGACGCCGGATAAGTGGGTGCCGCGCTGGGGGAAGATCGACCACTGGCCGAGGGCGGTGCGGATTGAAATGCTGCCACTGGAGCCGGATCCGTCGAGGATTCCGCCGATGACGTTTACGGGGCTGATCCGGCCGAACCGGATGGTGCAGGAGCAGTATGAGTTCTAGGCGCCAACTCCAGCGGGGTGGTGCGCTCCTGATGGTGCTGTGGCTGTCGGCGGCGCTGTCGGCGATTGCGTTGTCCGTGGCGCTGAGTGTGCGGAGCGAGATCACGCGGGCGGACACGGCGATGGAGGGTCTTCGGGCGTACTATCTGGCGTGCGGAGCGGCAGACCGGGCGGTGAATTACATGCTGTACGGGCCGGGCCCGCGCAATGCACTGGGGCTGCCGCGATTCTGGGAGCCCGGGATGCCGCTGCTGCTGATGCCGTTTCCAGAGGGGGAGGCTGCCGTGGAGGTGATCCCGGAGTCTTCCAAACTCAACGTGAATCAGGTGCCGGAGCGGGAGTTGATGATGCTGCTGGTAGCGCTGGGCGTGCCGCCGGAGGGCGCGCAGCAGATTGCGATGGCGGTGTTGAACTGGCGCGGCGGCGGGGGCTCGGCGCTGGACCAGATGTATTTGACGCGCACTCCGTCTTTTCGGGCGCCGCATGCGTCACTAGAACAGATCGAAGAACTCATGTCGATTGCCGGTATTACTCCAGATCTGTTCTACGGCGGCTACACGCGGACGCCGATGGGCGGGCTTGTGCCGCGGCCAGGGTTGCGGGACTGCCTGTCCGTGTACAGCGGCAGCACGGGCCTGGACGTGAATACGGCGTCGCCGGCGGTGATGTTGGCGCTGGGCGCGCCCCCGGAGGGTGTGGAGGCGCTGGTGAACCTGCGGCGGCAGATGCCGATCCGGCAGCAGCAGGTGGGCGCGGTGATGGGACTGCTGGGGCCGGCCGCGGGGCGGTTTCGTCTCGGCGGCGACAGGATCTATACGCTGCGGGCGACGGCGCGGATGAGGCGGCCGGATGGCGTGCTCTCGGACCTGCGGCGCACGGTGGCGATGACAGTGCAGATTTACTCGAAGAGCTCTCCCGACCTGTACCGCGTGCTGGCGTGGCAGGGTCAGGCGGCC
>CAYVDY010000407.1:0-6613 GCA_964450255.1 uncultured Candidatus Solibacter sp.
ACCATATCTCGCCGGTGCAGCGTGGAAGCCGCCGTGTTAGCCTGGACTTCTCCCCCGACCGAGGTATTGCATGCCACTGCCCGTGGTCCCGCCGCGCGCCCGAGTTGAGATCGTTGGTGGGCGGCCTCTGCGCCTGAATCCGCCCGTGAGCGAGTCGATTGTGCCCTGGGGGCCGAAGGCTGGTGCGTGGCGGCATTCGAGCGAGGCTGGTTGGCGGGATTACGAGCCGGAGATCCGTGTGGCCGAACTGGAGGCGGAAACAGAATCGGCGGCGGCCCGGTTTCTCGTCTCGCGCTGGCCACGGCGGGTGCGGCAGGCGGTGAGGGACTTTTCGCACGGACGGTGGCGGGTGATCCTGCACGCCGATTATTGCGGACCGCACTCTGAAAAATTGCTCGCAAGCCATGAGGTGATGGGCTGGCTGGTGGCCTACCGGGAGAGGTTCCGCCCGGGCGAGCGAGACTATTCAACGTGGGAGGCGGCCAGACGGCTGACTGGGTTGCGGCGACGCTGCATCGCCGCAGAGCGGGGTTTTCCTGAGTGCGAGCGGACGGTGCGGGCGGCGCTGCACCGTGAAGGTGCGGAGCGCTTGCGGAAGTTGCGGCGTGTGAATCAGGCGGCGGCGGCGATTGTGGCTCGTCTGGCGCGGTTGGCGATGGTGACACAACGGTCTCTGGAGACGGTAGCCGAGTGGGTGGACTGTGCGGAGATGGAGCGCTGCCTGGAGGCGCTGGACGAGGCGGCACGCCGGCCGCATCGGACGTTTGACACGCCGCAGGAACTGGCTGCCAGGCCGCCTCTTCCGGCCCCATTGCCCCGCATGGCCCTCGCTTTCCCGCCGCCTCCCTTGCCGGAAACTTCGACGATTCAGGCCATCCGCAGCAGATTGGAGTTGGATCGCGAAGGGCGAAAGGGCCACCATCTGCGTCGCGCCTGGGCCTGGGTGCCTGTGGGTGCTGGAGGAAGTGCGCGGAGTCTGCAATCAGAGCGTGCAAGCCGGGACGCTGGCTCTGATCGAAGCCTGGATTGCCGCCGCGCGCGGCGCGGCAACCGGCCGCGGACCTTCATGAAGAACCACATAAACAAGCAGGGACAGGGCGAAGGCAAAGGTGACCAGGAAGATGGCGATCACGCGCCGTCCCACCTGATCGCGCAGTGCATCCAGGTCATCGATCTGCGCAATGAGTTTGGCGATGGCTCGGGCTTCGGTGTCGGATGGCATCCCAGTTGATCTTAGGATGCCCGGAAAACAGGTGCGGCTGCAAGGGGCTTGCCGCTATTTGCCCGGCGGCATCGCACCCTTCATCACATCGGCGCCGGAGATGCGATTGGTCTCGAGGATCGTGCCGAGTGTCTGGTCCAGCCGGATGCGGGCAGTGGAGTGCGCCACCAGCGTGGAGACCTCGTTCGATTGGGCCGTGGTCAGGTCGCGCTGCTGCTGGATTACTTCGTACGGCGTGGACGCGCCGAGCGAGAACTTGCGCTGCTCGGCCTTGAGCAACTGCTCAGCGAGGACGCGGTTCTTGACCGCCGACTCATACCGCGCGCGGGCCTGCTGCAGCGATACCACGGCATTCATTACGTCCACCTGAATCTGCTTGAGGTCCTTCTGGACAGAGAGCTCGGTTTGGCGGAGCTGCAACTGATCGATCGCAAGATCGGACTGCGCCGTGCGGTTGTTGATGGGCGCCTGCACAAATACACCGATGCTCTGCGAGGGGAAGTTGCGGCGGAAGACCTGTCCCAGCGCCGTACCGAGCCCGCCGACGAAGTACGCATTAGGCGGCGCGGCGCCCGGGACTTGCACGCCGGTGCCGGCCAGGCCGGAGTTGGTGGCATTGCCGAAAACCACCAGCGTGGGCTTCACGCCGTTCTTCGTGCCAAGCGTGGACAACTCGGAGTTGACGATGTTGGCGCGTTGGGCGGCGAGATCGGCCCGATTGGCGAGGGCGGTTTCCACGAGAGCTTTGATCTCCGGAAGGTCGTCCTTGTCGGGCATCACGATGCGGTCGAGCGGGACGATCTGCGCGACGGCGAGAAGCGGATCGGCGATGCCGGTGCGGCTCAGCAGGCTCTTCAATGTCAGCTCCTGCTGCTGGAGCGTGGTTTGCGCGTTGACCAGGTTGAGGCGGGAAGTGGCGACCTGCGCTTCGATCTTGATCAGATCCGCGCCGGCCATCGTGCCAATTTCCACCTGGCGATTGCTGTCCTTGAGGAGCTGAGCCGCGGCGTCGAAAGCGCTCTGCTTGCTCTTGAGGTCCTCGTGACTGGCGACCAGTGCGTAGTAGGCGTTGAGCGTGCGGACGACGACAGAGATCACCTGGGTGCGGAAATTGAGATCGGTGGTCTTGAGGTTGTTTCGCGCGACACGAATGTTGCGGTCATTGACGGCCACGCCGAAGCCGCGCAGAAGGTTGTGCTGAAAGTTCACGGTAAGGCGGGGGGCCACCGACGGGTTCAACACGTTGGTTGGCGAATTCTCTTCCAGGTAGTTCTGGTTGTACGTCATGGAGACGTTGCCGCCGCTGAGGAAGCCCTGCTGAATCGACGCGTTGTAAAATCGCGTGTCCTGAACGAGAACCGGTGTGGCGCTCTGGACGTTGTTGGGCTGTGGCACGCTGCGGTGGCTGAAGCCGGCGGTACCGCGGATGGTGGGGTCCAGGTTCTGGGTGACCGGGCCGACCTGAGAGATGGACGCATTGCCGCCCCCACCGCCGCCGCCCGTGCCGCCGCCGCCGCCGCCAACTCCGGCCGCCGCCTGGCTGCCGAGAACGCCTTGGCCGCTGGCGACAGAGCCGGCCTGCTGCGAACCGCTGGGCACGCCGGGCAGTGTGCCGCCGGCTTCGGCGCGGGTGAGGCGCCAGGCCGAGGCGATGGGCGAGTAGCGGGAGACTTCGATGTCAATGTTGTTTTCGAGGGCCAGGGCCACTGCGTCCTGCGCCGTCAGGTACAGCTTGCCTGCCTTCAGCAGTCCGCCCAGACGCTGGGAATCCGCCAGCCGCGCCGGGGGCACCACAACCGGCATGTACGGGCGCCGCAGGATGAACGCCTCGGGCCGTATCGGTTCGATAGATCCAATGGACGCGTTCTGCCCGAGGGCAGGGGAGAGCGTGAAGGTGGCGCTCAGTAGGATCGCGAGAGCCTGGCGCAGGGTCGTGACGTTCATCGTTTGACCTCCGCCGGGATGGTGCTGGGCGGCGCCTTGGTCTGGCCGGCCATCGCCTCTTCCACCGAGATGTTGTTGACGTCCAGCGTGCGGCCGATGGCCTGGTCGAAGGCGATGCGGGCGTGCGTGTAGTTGGCCAGCGCCTGCACTTCCGCGCTCTGGGCTGTGGCGAGATCGCGCTGATCCTGGACGACCTGGAACGCAGTGCCTGCGCCGAGGGCGTACTTTTTGCGATCGGCTTCCAGCGTCTCGGCGGCCAGGGAGCTGGACTTGGCTGCCGCGTCGCAGCGGGCGCGCGCCTGTTGCAGGCCGATCACGGCGTTCTGCACGTCCACGCGGATCTGGTTGACGCTCTTCTGGAGGCCGAGCTCGTTTTGGCGGATCTCAATCAGACTGGTGGCGTAATCCGATTGGGCCGCACGGTTGCGAAGCGGGATGTTCAGTGAGAAGCCGGCCGAATAGTTCGGATAGTTGCGCCGGGCGATCTGGCCCAGAAGGTTGCCGTAGCCGCCAACGAACGGAGAATTGATGCCGCCGGCGATGATGCCGAGCTCGGTCAGCTCGCCGGTGAGTCCGTTATTGGTCAGGTTGGTGAATGCCTGGAGCGTCGGCTTGAGCGAACTCTTGATGCCCACCAGGTTCATCTGGTTGCCCGGGAGGTTCAGGCGGCTCTGCTGGATCTCGGGGCGCTTTTCAAGGGCTTCGGTGACGAGCTGATCGACGGGCGCCAGCTCATCGCGCGCCGGAATCACGATGCGCTCCAGCGGAATGATATGGACGTCGGCGATATCGGAGGTGGCGACGCCGGAGCGGCTGAGCGCATTCTTCAGCACGGTCTCCTGCTGCAGCAGGTTCGTTCGCGCGATGACCAGATCCTGGCGCGTGGCGTAGAGCTGCGATTCGGCGCGGGTGACTTCGATCTCCGCCAGGGTCCCGATTTCCACCATGCGCTTGTTGTCGTTATAGAGCTGTTCGGCGGTCCGCACCGCCTGCTCGCGAGCCTGCACGTCCTGCTGGAAGGCGACAAGATCCCAGTAGAGGTTGAGGACGGCGGACACGGTGGTGATGAGCTGCAGCTTGAACTGGAGGTCGGTGACCTTCAGGTTGTTCTTCTGTACGCGAATGTTGCGTGTATTGACGGCGGAGCCGAATCCCTGCAGCAGGTTCTGCGTGATCTGCAGGTCGAGGTTGCCGGAGGTGTAAGGATTCAGTGAAAAGAACTTACTGTTCACGGCGGTGCGCGTGCTGGAGTAGCCGAGCGAGGCGCTGAGGCCGAAGCTCCAGTTCTGGCTGTAGGAAGCCTGATAGGTGCGCGTATCGGCGACGAAAGACGTGATGCCGGTGAGGATGGTGTTGCTCTGGGGTGATGTGTTGTGGGCGAAGTTGGCGAAGCCGGAAAGGGTGGGGTCGAGGTTCGGAATGCCCGGCCCGAGCTGCGTCAGAATGCCGCCGCCGGAACTGACGCCGGCGCCGCCGCCGAGCCCACTGGCGCCGACGTTGACGCCCTGCAGGCTGACGCTTTGCGGTCCCGCCGCGACACCGGTGCCGACGCTACGGAGCACGCCGCCGGCCTGGGCGCGCTTGAGTACCTGGCGGGCGAGCAGGGGCGCGTAGCGCTGCACTTCGACGTCGATATTGTTCTCGATTGCCAACGCGACGACGTCGGCGGCCGAGAGATAGAGGTTCCCGGCGCGGATCAGGGACTGAAGTCTGGACGTATTGGTGAGATTGACGTCAGGCACACTGCTGGTGCGGTAGGGGTTGGTCAACCAGCCCATGCTGCCTTTGCCTGAGTCGATTCGAACTGCTGTCTGAGCCAATGCTGGATTTGAGGCAAGCAGTGCTGCGCAGAGTATGATCGAGGCGATCCGGGACGCCTCACCACAAACAAATATGGCTTTCATTGATTCCTAAGACGATGCCCGCGTGCGGGTTGTTCAAAAAAGTAGCAGGCCGGAGCCTAAATTGGTGATACCACAAACGGATAGCCCTTGAGGGGCGGGATTTCGCTGAGGTCCGGCGGTCATCCAGCGCTGCGAAAACGAGAACAGTAGTGGATTCCAACCGCAGTGGTGGTTCTCAGCCACCAAGCCGGAGCGAGGCGGGGAATAAGTAGCTTATTTGCAGTGAGTTACTTTCGGACCACAGATTGCAGGGACAACATTGCATCCTGGTACGCGAAGGGTGTATGGCGGTAGCAAATGAAATCACTATCGAGTGGGATGACCGGTCAGCGGGTAGCGCGGTTGGCCTGCCTGCTTCTGCTCGGGCTCCCGGCGACTTTCGCCCAGACGACGGGGGACGGGATTGTGGAGGCGCCAGAAACGCAACAGGCGGCGCCACTGCTGCCGCCGGACCAGCTGAACAATCTGGTGGCGCCGGTCGCGCTGTACCCGGACCCACTGCTGAGCCAGGTACTATCGGCCAGCACGTATCCGCTTGAGATTGTCCAGGCGCATCAGTGGCTCAGCCGGAATGGCAATCTCCAGGGTGCTCAACTGATGGACGCTGCGAAACAGCAGAACTGGGATCCCAGTGTTCAGGCGATGGTGGCGTTTCCCAACGCGCTCGCGCTTCTGGCCAACGACATCAGATGGACCACGGATCTTGGGAATGCGTTCCTGGCGCAGCAGGCTGATGTGATGGCCGCGGTGCAGAGAATGCGCGCGCAGGCCAGGGCCAACGGCAAACTCACCACCACGCCCCAACAGGTAGTGACGGTGGCTACACAGGGGAACCAGGAAGCGATCGAGATCCTGCCGGCCGATCCCCAGGTGATCTACGTCCCGATCTATCGGCCGTCTTACGTATGGGGTCCGCCGGCCTGGGGTGTATACCCGGACGTTTGGTATCCATCCGGGTTCAGTCTTGGATTTGGATTTGGCCCCGGGTACTACATGAGCTCCTATTACCCAAGTTGGGGCGGCTGGGGCGGTTGGGGCTGGAATTGCGGATGGTTCGGCGGCGGGTTGAGCATTAACGTGGGCTTCTTCAACCGCTACGGTTACTACGGCGGAGGCTATGGGGGCTACGGCGGCTACTATGGAGGCCGCGGATACGGCGGGCGGTCTGCGTGGGCTCATAATCCGAGTCACAGGTGGGGCGTTCCGTATCCGAACCATGCCGTGTCGAACCGGTATGGAGGCGATCGCCGGGGCGGTGGTATTTATGCCGGAGGGAACTATAACGGAGGGACGCGTGGCGGCGGCTCCCAGTGGACTGGCGGCCGGTCTGATTCAGGGCGGCAGGGACCCTCTGGTTCGGGCCAATGGCAGCGCTTTAGCGATGGCAACCGGACGCAATCGGCCGGGCGGTCTGTAACGAACGGTTTTGCACGCTCCGGTGATTCCGGTTCCAGTTGGAGCACTCGCGGTGGTACGGGGGCGTATTCGGCGCCGCGGACATCGACGGGGATGCGTGATTCGGGCCGGGGTGGGTACTCGACGT
>CAYVDY010000408.1:0-6596 GCA_964450255.1 uncultured Candidatus Solibacter sp.
GAAGCGACCGTTGGCCCCACGTCGCGGGGTCTGTCTGGGCCATCCCATCCAGACGGTTCACCGCAAGCACTTCGAACTCCTCCCCGGCCGCCACCACAAACGTCTTGCCCTCTTCGTTCAGGCAGAAAACCTTGCCGTTGTAAGCCCACGGTGACGACGTGAAGCTGCCTGCTTCGATATCCAGCCGCGAGCGGTACGTCACCTTGCCCGTCTTGGTGTCGATGCGGCTCATGATCCCGGTCTCGCCCAGTGCATAGAGCGCACCCTGATAGGCCACCGGCGTCGGCAGGTAGGTTCCGCCTCGCGGTTCAGACCACGCCACCCAATCATTCGCCCGCTCCCCCTTTGCCAGGCTGATGTCTCCGGTAGCGCCCGGCCGCACCGCGTAAAGCGGCTTGCCACGGCCGCCATCGACGTACAGCATTCCTTCGTAGGCAAACGGACTCGGCACCGGTGTTTCGGCCGGCCCGCTGAGCCGCCACAACTCCTTCCCTTCCAGGTCGTAGCTGATCACCACGCGGGGTCCCACCGTCACCAGTTCAGTCCTCACGTTGTTGGTCCAGACATAGGGCGTCGCCCACGCCGAGCGAACATCCCCGTCGCCCTGACCGCCGATCTCGCGCGGCGTGCGCCAGAGTTGCTTGCCGCTGCGCTTATCGAATGAGGCCACAAACTGCTTGGTCTGGTTGTCGCTGATGATGACCAGTTGGTTGTCTTTCAACACCGGCGATGCACCAGTGCCGAAGTCGAGGTATATCGGATGCGCCTCCAGCGCCACGCTCCACAGTTGCTTGCCCTTGAGATTGAAGGCCCACAGGCCGAGATTGGCGGCGTAGACATACACTGACTTGCCGTCAGTAACCGGCGTCTCCGAAGTGAAGCTGTTCTTGCGGTGCCGCCCGCCGGGAGGGCGCCCCGTGTGGAACTCCTTCTTCCACATCACCGCGCCCGTCTTGAGATCCAGGCAGTAGAGCCAGTAATGCAGTACCACCTCATGCGGCAATTCCAAATCGCGCGCAGTGACGCGGTCCATCACTTCTTTCTCGCTCAGCCCTTGTTTGGCCAGTGCCGCGGCGTATTCGTTGCTGTACTCAGTGCCGGTTTGCGGCTTCTTCGATGCGCCTTCGGTAACGGCGGCGGTCAGAAAGACGCGGTCGCCCGTCACGATCGGTGAGGACCATCCTCGCCCCGGAATCGCGGCGGACCATTCGACATTCTCAGTCTTGGACCATCGCTCCGGCAGCTTCGGTCCGGCGGCGGCCGGGTTTGATTCCGGTCCGCGGAACTGCGGCCATCCGAGGTCGGCTCCCAGAGCCGGCATCAACAATACGGCGGCGCCCGCCAGGAGGAATAGAATGGGTTTGGTCATTAGTTTAGAAACATGTGTGGCGAGGTATGAATTCCCTCGGCCTCTGGACCTGCTTGCTCCACATGTCGCCCCTGCCACAGCCAGTCCTCCGGGCTTCAACCGGGAACAGATCGAGGACGACAAACTTCTCCCCAATTGCCAGCGTGATCGTCCTTCAAGTCTACTCCGACAGCGCACGCTCGTCGGCAGGCACCCCCGGCACCCCGGCACCGAGCCATACATCCGTGCTTTGCCCGGTGTCGGCCCCACGGCAGTTTTTGAACCAGCGCCACGGACGCGCCAGATTCGCTTCGGCGAAGCGAAGAACGGGAGTCCGGCAGCGCCTGACCCACCCGAAGGAAGCAGCGTTGAGGCAAACCACCTGCCAGACAAGTCCGGACGATTCGCAGCGTCTCGATGCGCTGAAGAAGCGCCGCCAGCGGTTTGACGAATTCGGCGTGCCGATGGCCCAATCGCCTTGCTGGGCTGCAGCCAGGCCTGCGCCGGACGATTATTTGCGGTGCCTCGACAACATTCGCCAGCTCGCTGAGACAGCGCACCAGTTCAAAGTGAAAGTTGTTGCCGGGTTGGTACGCAGTTCCAGGTCCCTTGCCTCGCTGCCGGCTGTGCTCCGGCTTCCTTGCCAAGCTGACCATCCCAATTTCGGCGGACTCTTCGATTACGATAACCTCCGGCCCGGCCCCGGTAAGCTCGAATAAACGAACTTAATCAATTTGGGCGAAATTACTGTCACTCATTTGAATGACACCCGGGACCTGCTCCGCGAATTGCTCGATCTGAATCCATGTATGATCTCCGGCGTTGTGGTGGTGGCGTCTGCAAACGTCCGAAGAAAACTCAGGGGCAGGGGCGACGGAGGGCCGATCTCCACGGATCTGTTCCTGGCGAAATCCGAGCGAATACTTCATCAGTCTTGCGTCGAGCGCCGCCCGCCGCGCGCAACCGCGGTGTGTCCCCGGAGAATCGACCAGTTTCCGAGGCGCCTTCAACCAGGCCCCTCACCGGCACCCTTCTGCCGTCCGGGTCAGTTCGGCTCTCCATGTGATCGAAAATGAAAACATCTTTTTGTCTTAATAATGAACATGCTCCTGTGTGCGACTGACGAAAAATACTACGGTCAATTATCTATTGCAGCGGCCGGATTCACAGCGCCTGAAGGCATGGTACACTCAGGGGTCCAGTTTGAGCTCATCTGGGATTGAGCAAAGTCACAACAAGGGTTCGTCGAAGGAGTACAGGCGTGGGAATCAAGTCCTTTCTGTTGGGGTTGCTGGCCGTTACTATGGCATGGGGACAGACAAGCTACACGTTTTCGGATGGCGGCAAGAGGATCGCCTATCAGTTGTCCACCGATGAGGTGTACAGCGCTGGCGCCCAGGATGTGCAGTTAAGCCGCACCTCCTCTGCCTGGGGCGGAGGCACGGTTCACGTTCTCCAGTCCCGGAGTTCGATGAAGGCCCTGCGCGGCAACTATTCCGCTGGCCGCAAGTCTCTGTCACCGGTGTTCTACTACGAAGGCAACCTGCCTTCCGCGGAAGCACTGGCAGCGATGTCGCCCGCCGAGCGCGCCAAAAGGATGGACGGTGCACGCCGCCTGATGACCGCCAAGCTGCTGATCCACATGGATGATTCGCGTTATGCGGAACTCAGCGCGACCAATCCCGTGGCCAAAGAAAAGAGCCTCCTCAAAGGCTGGATGCTGGTCAACTATGCCGATGCTTTCGCCGCGCTCGATGCCGCGGACTGGCTGAACACGAAGAACAACTGGGAGTTCACCCCTGTCTTTGCGCGCGAGTCGTTCGTTCGCCAGGCGCTGCAACGGGCGGTGAACGATCCGCTGTTTCCGAAGCAGTGGCACCTGGCCGAAACCGACCTCAACCTCAACATGAAAACCGCGTGGGATCAGGTCACGGGCAAAGGCATCAATATCGCCGTCATCGACGATGGCCTCGAAATCAAGCATGAGGATTTCACCAACGCATACCCGCTCGATTCCGGCTACCACCGCAACTTCAAGGAGGACGGAGCCCCCAACGATCCTTCGCCGCTAGATGCCAAAGATAACCACGGAACGTTCTGCGCCGGTCTTGCCGCCGCCGCCGGCTTCAATGGCATCGGCGTCGCCGGCGGCGAGCCGGAAGCTATGGTGATGGGCTTGCGCTACGTCGGCGGAGCGACCGCGGACGATGCTGCTTCCGTCGCCCTCGGCTGGCAACCGGACGGCATCATCACCCACGTTTCCAGCAATAGCTGGGGTCCCGCCGATGACGGCAAGGATGACGGACGCATCAGCGCCCTGCAATTGGCGGGCATGGAAAAGGCCGTCATTACCAATCGCGACGGACTCGGCACCATCCTCTCGATCTCCGCTGGCAACGGCCGCGATAGCGGCGACAACGCCAGCTACGACGGCTTCTCCAGTTCGCGATTTGCCATCGCCGTGGCCGCCGTCGGTCGCGATGGCACGCAGAGCTCCTATTCGGAAAATGGCATGAGCGTGGCCATTACCGCGTTCGGCGGCGAGTTTCAGCCTCCCGCTGTGCTTTGGAGCACCAATGTTTCCGGTGATGAGGCTTTCCAGATCAAGGCCACCAACTTCCCCACCACCGAAGCGCCAGTCAACTACACCGACGCCGGAAATGGCACCTCGGCCGCCGCGCCCCAGGTTTCCGGCGCCGCCGCCCTGCTGCTCGAAAAGAACCCCAAGCTCGGGTACCGCGACGTCAAAGAGATCCTGATGAAGTCCGCCATTCAGGAGGGACTCACGGGCGCCGATCCGTTCGTCAAGAACGGCGCCGGTTTCTCCTTCAGCCACTCCTTCGGAGCCGGCCTGCTGAATGTCTCCGGCGCCCTGGAACTCGCTGCGGAATGGACCAACCTTGGGGCGCTCATCAGCGCCGCCGTTGCCAGCGAAGAGGGCGGCGACATCCCCGACGAGGGCGACGGAGTCACCAAAACCCTTGATTTCTCGAACATCAGTGGGCGCGTCGAGCACGCCGTTCTGACTGTCTCCGTGACGCACGCCAAGCGCGGCGATCTGGAGTTCTCCATCGTCTCGCCTGCCGGCACTCGCAGCGTCGCTGAGGCGCGGCCAAATGACGAAAACGCCGACTTCACTGACTATGTCTTCACGTCCGTTCGCCACTGGGGAGAATCGTCCGTGGGCAACTGGAAGGTAATCGTGAAGGACACCAAGGGCAACGGTGTCACCGGCAAGCTCGGCAAGGTCAACCTGGAACTTTGGGGAACCGCTGCTCAGTAAGCAGCCAGTTGGCTTTCAACAACCGCATCGAAAAGAGGGCGGTCGCGTCATGCGCGGCCGCCCTCTTACGCTTTCCAACCAGCGAACTGCCGGAACCAGCGACCCGCTTGTTTGCGAAGAACGCTTTACGCAACTGCGCCGCCATGCGAGGGTCTAACATTGGCCATACCCACCGCGGACTCGGACCCGGCCTCCGTGGAAAGCGTCCGCCCCCTTGGCAGGACGTTCGCGCCTGCTCGGATGCTGGCGCGTTTTCAAAAAACGGCGGCCTCTTCTCCTGCCACCTCCAGTCCACCATCGGCGGGGATCGCCAGGTGGAGCTGATCTAACTACGCCGGCGCAGGTCGGCAGATGCTTCCGAGCTCGCCTCAACACGCTCTCCGCAGACCGCCCGGTCCCACACTCGCAGGCTGGGCACGCTTCACAAACGCGTGCCCAGCCCCCCCCGCTCAGCGCACGTCGAAGCGGTCCAGGTTCATCACCTTCGCCCAGGCCTTCGCAAAGTCCTGCGCGAACTTCTCCTGTCCATCGGCCGATGCATAGACCTCCGCAATCGTCCGCAGTTCGGAGCTCGAGCCGATGATCAGGTCCACCGGAGTCGCCGTCCACTTTCGAGTCCCGGTCTTGCGATCGAGTCCCTCGTAAATGCCGTCCCCCGTCGAGGCCTTGCCCCACTTGGTGGACATGTCGAGCAGGTTGACGAAGTAGTCGTTGCTCAGCGTCCCCGGCCGGTTCGTGAACACACCGTGCGCCGCCTGTCCGCTGTTGGCGTTCAGGGCGCGCATACCGCCCACCAGCACCGTCATCTCCGGAACAGTCAGCTTGAGCTGATTCGCCCGGTCCACCAGCATCTCAGCCGGCGATAGAGTCTGCCCGGGGCGGTAGTAGTTGCGGAAGCCGTCCGCGGCCGGTTCCAGCGCGCCGAAAGACGCCACGTCGGTCTGCGCCTGCGTGGCATCCACGCGTCCCGGCGTGAAGGCAACCTGAACAGCTTGCCCACCGTCCTTCGCGGCCTTCTCGATGGCGGCGTTGCCCGCCAGTACGATCAGGTCGGCCAGCGAGATCTTCTTGCCGGCGGCCTGCCCACGGTTGAACTCCTGTTGGATGCCCTCCAGCTTCTGCAGCACCTTGGCCAGTTCGCCCGGGTTGTTAACCTCCCAGTCCTTCTGCGGAGCCAGCCGGACCCTCGCCCCGTTGGCGCCGCCGCGCATGTCGGTGCCGCGGAACGATGCCGCCGATGCCCAGGCAGTCCGTACCAGTTCAGGAACCGTCAAGCCCGAAGCCAGGATCTTCGTCTTCAGCGCCGCCGCGTCCTTCGCATCTACCCTCGCCGAGCCGCCCTTGGGCAGCGGATCCTGCCAGATCAGTTCCTCGCTCGGTACTTCCTGCCCGAGATACCGCGAACGCGGGCCCATGTCGCGATGGGTCAGCTTGAACCACGCCTTGGCAAACGCCAGTTGGAACTCCTCGGGCTTCTGCCAGTAGCGCATCGCAATCGCCCGGTAGCTCGGGTCGAACTTCAACGCCAGGTCGGTGGTGAACATGATCGGCGCGTGACGCTTTGCCGGATCGTGCGCGTCCGGGACCAGATTCTTCGCCTGATCCTTCGCCGGGATCCACTGCGTCGCCCCCGCCGGGCTCTTGGTCTGCACCCATTCAAACGCAAACAGGTTGTCCAGATACAGGTTCGACCATTTCGCCGGAGTGGCGGTCCATGCGCCTTCCAGGCCGCTCGTCACCGTGTCGCCCGCGTTGCCCTTGCCGCACTTGTTCTGCCAGCCCAGCCCCTGCTGTTCCACGCCGGCGCCCGCCGGATCGGGTCCCACGCACTTGCCCGGATCGTAAGCGCCATGCGCCTTTCCAAAGGTTTGCCCGCCCGCGATCAGCGCCAACGTCTCTTCATCGTTCATCGCCATACCCCCGAACTTCTCACTGAACACCTTTGCCCCCCCCAGCCCAACGGGG
>CAYVDY010000409.1:0-6580 GCA_964450255.1 uncultured Candidatus Solibacter sp.
GGCGTCGCGCCGCAAGCGCGCCCAATCCTTGGTCAGCCCTCCCATGGCCCGGCCTTTGGCGTCCTGGTCGATGCAAATGCTCATTACGCGTCCGTTGATGACGTGGACGATGACATTTCCGCGAGCGATGATGTGGATCTGATTCCAATCGGCCACCTTGATTACAGCCTTGAGGACATCGGCCTCGCCCGGACTCCCAATCAGCTTCGGAATCCCGCCTTCCGCCATACGCGAGAACTGCCCGCGAGGAGCCACGAACCCGCGCCCGCGCTCTTCGTACAACATGCCCGTGTAATTGCTCTTCCCGTCAATATCGGCCTGGTAGCCTTTGAGAACGTACTTGCCGACATCTGGAAGCGCGGTGCTGCGGTATTGCACGCCGCTGTTGGCGGATTCGGTAAGTCTGAATTCAGCTCGGAATTCGAAGTCGGCCGTAGTGCCACCCCGCCAAATAATGAAGGTGTTCAGCTTCAGCTGCTTCTCGGCCGTGGTTTCGCCGGTGAGGACGCCATCCTCGACGCGCCAGAAGCCGGGTTCGCCTTCCCAGTTATCGAGGGTCTTGCCGTCGAATATCGGCCTGAAGCCGGTATTGTCGTCCGGCGCCGCGGCGCGCGGCCCGCGCCCCCCCGGACGCGGCTTAGGTGCGCCGGCGGGCGGCTGAAACGCCCACGCGGGCATACTGATGACCACGGCGGCCGCGGCCACAACTAAAGTGCGAACTACTCTGGGTACCATGTGTTCTCCGCTCACTCCATCGCTCAAATATTTCGGCCTGGAAGGATCTCCGTTGCCATTGGGTCGGACATGGCCGAGGACAGTCCGGTGTCCGGCACTCGGCCCGGTGGCGTGGAGAAACCCTCTGCGCAAGCAACCGCTCGTCTCACCAAGCCCGCTGCCTCCAGGTCCGCACCACGCGCTCCGGCAAAGAGAGGCGGATGGGATGTTGCAGGCACGACCCAGATTCTATGCCCGCGACCCCGGTTCGCGCAACCTTCGAATTCACCCAATCCCTGATAGCAACTCCCAAACACCAAAGCCGGCGCCATGGGTGTATCGGGGCGGCCATCGGCGAATGCCGCTTCCAACACATGCTCCAGCATACGGACCTCGCTCGAAGTCTACTCTCTCCGCTAACTTGAGTCTTTACCCCACCAACCCCAGAACACGCGCGGCATTGGCGTTGTACACCTTGCGGAGAATCTGCTCCGGCAGGCCGATTCCGTAAATACGCCAACGGCCCTGAGGCGGCACGGCGGCCGGGGCATAGTCGAAGTACTCATCCTCTGTCTCAAGGAATCTGAAGTAGATCTGATAGAGCAGGTCCCCAAATAGTTGCTGCGGGAACTCCACGCCATTGGGCGTGGCATCGGTGCCGAAGAGAATCCGGTCCTGGTATTTGTCGAAGAACTTGCGGCTGGCGCGCGGTTGCCTGCCCAGTTCGCCGATGCGCGCTCCGATCTCCACCTGCATGTTCGGGAAGCGGTCGAGCGAGCGGGCGACATGGCCGAGATCCTCGGAGAAGTTGCCGACGTGTAGGACAACGAAAGTCGTCTTGGGGTGGCGGGCGATCAGGCGGTCACGCGCGGCAAGCAGCTCCGCATTGCTGGGAAAGTCCTTGCCGTGAAAGGACCAGTCAGGGTGGTTGTTCAGTTCCTCGAATCGCTCGTTGAAGCGGTCGATCGGTTGAAAGAACGCGGCGGGGTCAGAAACGTGAATGGCCACAGGCAGATTCAGCCGCCCGCATGTATCCCACATCAGGTCAAAGCGTGGATCGTCAACCTTCACGAGTTTGCCGGCGCTGTCGCGGAGAACCAGCCCGAGGGTCTTCAGCACCTTGAGCCCGCGCGCGCCGTCGCGCTTGGCCTGCTCCAGCATGTCGGCCTGCATTTTGGGGTAGCCGGGCTCGTTGACCTGTTTCCAAGCCGGCTCGGTGAACGTGAGGAATCGCCCTGGATGCGCACGATCGAAGGCCTGGACATTGGATTTGAGCTTGTCGCCGAAACCGCCTGTGAGATTGACCAGCATTCGGAGATTGCGGCGGTTCATCACCTCCAGAAGCTCCGCCGGCGGCGCAGCCGTTGCCCACGTGAGATGGGTGTGAATGTCGATCACCGGAAGGCGCGCCTTCTGCACCTTGGTCTCCGGCACCTGGAGCATGCTCTTGGGCTCGTAGTCCTTGATGTCCAGCGGCGTGGCCTTCTTGACGCTTTGTGCGAGCAACGGCAGTCCACCTAAGGCCGCGGCAAAATGCCTGCGATTCATGCACACCCTCCCGTATTCGATTGAGCTAATCTACCACGCCCCCGGGCTCGATCAGCGCCCTCACTTCGCGGACCTCCGCCTTCTCAACCAGCACCAGCAGAACATCATCCGCCTGGAGAACCGTGCCGCCCCGCGGCACTACGTAGCTCTCACCGCGCGTGAGTAGCACGACGAGAGCTGAGCGCGGGAAACCGAGGTCCAATATCTGGCGCCCCACGGCAGGCGAATCGGGCGCCACTGCCACCTCGACCATCTCACTTGTCGAGAGTGCGGTCGGTGCGAACTCCAGCGCCGGCTCCCTGCGAAACGGTGACGGCAAATCAACTCTCAGCCACCGGGCGACGGCCGCCAGCGTGGTCCCTTGCAGCAACACCGACGTCAGCACGATAAAGAACACGACGTCGAAAAAGAGGTGCGCCTTCGGCACGCCAGCGATCTGCGGAAACGTCGCCAGGATGATCGGAACCGCGCCACGCAATCCTACCCAGGCGATCATGCTCTTTTCGCGGATTGTGTTGTTCGAAAGCGAAAGGCCCAGGAAGACGCTCACCGGCCGCGCCACAAACACCAGGAATGCGGCTATCAGCAAGGACACCGCGGCGATCTGCGGCAGCCGTGACGGGAACACCAGGAGCCCCAGCGTGAGGAACATCATGATCTGCATGATCCACGCCAAGCCATTGTGGAACCGCAGCAGGCTGCGCTTGTGGATGAACTCCTCGCGCCCCATCACGATGCCCGCCGCGTACACCGCAAGAAACCCGCTGCCCCCCAACTCCGCCGTCAATCCGTAGCTGACGAATGCCACTCCCACCGTGATCACCGGATAGAGGCCCTCGGTCTCCAGTTGGATCCGGTTGAGCACCCACACCGAGACCTTGCCAAAAACCAACCCAAGCACCAAACCGAGTGACATTTGCAGGAAGAACACACCTGTGAGCGACCAGGGTGAGAGGTTCGGTTCCTGCAGCAAACGGATGAAGGCCACGGTGAGAAACACGGCCATCGGGTCATTGCTGCCCGATTCCAGTTCCAGCAGCGGCTGAACGCCGCCCCTCAATCTCGCGCCCCGGGACCGGAGTACCGCAAACACCGCGGCCGCATCGGTGGAAGAAACGATGGCGCCAAGCAACATCCCCTCTAGCCAGGAGAGGCCTAGTACTTGTGCCGCGAAGACACCGGTCAACGCCGCGGTCGTGAACACTCCCACTGTCGCGAGGCTCAACCCATTCCACAGTTGGCCGCGCACTGTGACCCAGGAGGTCTCAAGTCCGCCGGCAAAGAGGATCAGCGCTAATGCCACGACGCCCAGCGACTGCGTCAGTTTGGCATCGTCAAACGGAATTCCCCCAGGACCGTCCTCGCCAGCCAACATGCCGATGACGAGGAAGACCAGAAGTGATGGAACACCAAGCCTCGAAGAGGCCTTGCTCGCAAGTACGGCCGCCAGCAACAGGCCGCCGGCCAATATGAGGATCTGCTCAATGGAGGTGGTGCCGGCAATCATTGGACGCCCTATTCCATCTTGCCGCATCGCCCCGGCATAAACACAGCGAGCCCGCCATCGCTGGCGGGCTCGCGGTAGAGACTGAAACTGCTAGCGCTACTTCTTCTTTTCCTTCTTCGGCTTCTCGCTCTGTGCGATGTTCAAATCATTATCGACAGAGAACACTCCGCTCACCCCATTGGCCTGCATGCCGGCGATTTGCTTATCCATTTCGTTATCCACTACCCCTTCGAGACGGACGTTTCCGTTCTTCACAATGATTTTCATCGAATGGTTGCCAAACGGAGGATCGTTCGTAATGCCCATGTACCTACTGGCCGGCGACAGAGCCACCGGCACACCGCGTCCGGGGTTGTAGCGGCTGAGGGTCGGGTGGTAGTAGATGGCCGCGTAGACGCGTGCGCGAATACGGTCATCGTTCGGGGAAAGCGGCAACACCTCGATCTGGTTGATGACCTTCTCCACACCCTCCACCTTCTTGGTGACCCGCTCGGCGGAATCCTTGAGAATCGGGCGCGAGGCATCGCCTTTCAGCGTGACAGTGTAGTCCTTGATCTGAAAACTGATGTCGTCAAACACGCCGAACTCGGGCAGGGTGACAATCTGCTTCCGGATCTCGTTCGCCATGCGCAGAACCGACTGCGGAGTCTGTGTTTTCTTGGCAGCCGCAATCGGATCCTCTTCCTCTTGTTGCTGCGCGTAGCCGGGCAGCAAGGGAAGGGTGACCACCGCTGCAAACAGGGCCATTTTCTTCAACATTGAGTTGTTTCCTCTCTATCTAGTGTCTTCGCCACAGCGGATACAACTATGTGATGGCGCAGACAGTGATTTCGTTTCAGTCATGCTGGCGCCGAGTCGCACGCCCGCCGCGCCTGCCAGAGGTGCCGCCGGTTGTGGACCGAGATCACTCGAAAGGCGGCGTAAGCGCTATACTCCACGTTCACCGCGAACGGCGACCGGATCTGAACCTCATCGATCCGCAATCCATCAGCGGCCACGGCCAATTCCGCTAGCGCCCGGTTCAGTGCGACGAAATCAGGTAGCCCCGCGCCGAATCGCACTCGACCGGCGCGAAGGGCTTCGGCGTCGGCAGGCGCAAACGCGAAGGCGGCTCCAACCACCAGGCAAGCCAGACCCGACGCCTGCGGCTACTGCCGCGCCCGCGCCACAGCATCCTGAAGCCGGGGCAGAAAGACACGCAAGCTGATACTCAGATGCTCCACACACTCCACGGCCGACCAGGATTGCGCCCGCGGCCGCCGTACCAGCCGCTCCGGCGAGACGTCCGACCACAGCCGTTCAGCGTCGTCGATGGCCGCCAGAAGCGGCTTGCCTGGCTCGGACATGGTTCACCTCATTCGCCGACAGATCGCGCCACTCCCCAGGGGCCAATCCCTCCAACCGCAGTTCACCGATAGCCGCCCGAACCAGCCGCAGTGTCGGCAGGCCTACCGCCGCTGTCATGCGCCGCACCTGACGATTGCGTCCCTCTGTCAAGGTGAGTTCCAGCCACGCGGTGGGAATCGACTTTCGCACGCGGATCGGAGGATCGCGCGGCGGTAGATCCGGCGCGCTGTCCAGCACGCGTACTTCCGCCGGTCGGGTCGTGCCGTCCTTCAACTGCACGCCGCGCCACAGTTGCTCGATCGCCTCCGCTTGAGGCGCCCCTTCCACCTGAACCCAGTAAGTGCGTGGATGCGCGTAGCGCGGATCCGTCAACAGATGCTGCAACTCGCCATCGGTGGTAAGCAGCAGAAGCCCTTCGCTGTCGCCATCCAACCGGCCGGCGGCATACACGTTCGGCACTTCAATAAACTCCTTCAGTGTGCGGTGCGCCGAACCCGGTTCTGCAGTGAATTGAGCCAGCACCCCGTAGGGCTTGTGGAAGATTAGATGACGATGTACAGCCTGCATTACTTTCCCGGCGGATCCGAATGAAGGAACTCGATGGTGACTCCGAGCGCCCTTTCACTGTCCACGTAAACGTAGTCCCCATTGTCCTTGGCGTAGCGGCCTCTGTGCAGCACAGGCATTCCAGACTGCTGCGCGTTGGCGATGGCCCCATCGAGGTTCCGCACCTGGAAGCCGAGATGCTGCACACCTTCGCCGTGCTGGTCTAAATAGAGCTTCCAGGAGGTGTCTTGCCCCACCGGCTCGATGAGTTCGAGCACCACCTGTCCCAGCTTGAAGAACGCCAGCTTCGCTTGCCCCGTGGACGCCTTGCCCTTGTACACAACCTTCACCTCGTGCCCGGGCCGCGTGGTGGTGATCTTTGGAACCTCCATGCCGAGCACGGCAGCCCAACGCTTGGCCGAGCCTTCGATGTCCTTCGTCACGATGGCAACCTGAACAATGTTGGTTAGCCCCGGGTCCAGGGCGGCTGGCGTCTGCCCCGTCGCAAAGAGGGGGAGGAGCGTGAAGGCGATGACAATCCGCAACATGCGGTCTGGTCTATCACGCAGCCACGCCAAACGCAATCGGCATGGAAACTGCATCGCGCGCAAGAGGCATGTAGTCAGCGCCCCGGTCCGCGCGAGTCCTGATTCTGGATCCTCTCGAAGAATGCCTACGCTGCCCGGCCTACAACATGATCGCTGTATCGCTGGTCAGTCTCCATAATGTGGCGAGAGAGCCATTCTTTCAGGAAGCTCATCAGCTTAATTGAAACCGAGGCCTTTCCGCTGGTGATCTCCGCGGCGAACCCTTCCACTTGGGTCACCATCGCCCGGTGCTTGCGCTTGTGCTCCTCCAACTCCTGATAGCCGGCGCGCGCCAGCATCTGTTCTTCATATCCGAAGTGATAGCGAGTGT
>CAYVDY010000410.1:0-6566 GCA_964450255.1 uncultured Candidatus Solibacter sp.
GGAGGTCGGCCCCTGCGGACCATTTGGCGGAGCGGGGGCTGGGTTGACGCCTCCGAAGAGCCGGTCCTTGAAGAATCCGACGCGGGCTTCGTTAACCAGCGTCGGGGAGAAGATGCCGGTGTAGGCGAGACGGCCGAAGCGGTGGCGCACGTTGGAGTCGCCGTTGTTGCCGATGCCGCCGGCGTTCGTCAGCACGGCCTGGGTCTGGATGCCGTTGGGCGAGGTCCAGTTCATGATGTTGCCGCTAAGCGAGATGGAGTTGTTCTCATTGGGGCGCCAGTCAAGCTTGGCAAAGTAGGCGTTCTGATCAGCGGTGCGGGGCAGGATGCCGAAGTAGCGGGAGAAGTAGTTGACGGCGTTGGTGCACTGGGCCGCGGTGGCAGGAGCGGCGCAGGTGCCGATAAAGACGCCGCCCGGCGTGAAGAGTTGAGGATTCTGGGCGGTGGAGACCAGCGGGAAATTGCGGCGGGAGAGCTCAACGTTGGCGAAGTAGAAGAGCTTGTCCTTCTTGATGGGACCGCCGAGGGAGCCGCCGAACTGATTGCGCTTCTCTTCGGGGTTGATGCTGGCGTAGCGATCGCGGGCGTTGAAATCCTGGTTGCGGAAGAACCAGTAGGCAGTGCCGTGGACGCTGTTGGTGCCCGACTTGGTTACCGTGTTGACCGTGCCGCCAACGGAGCGGCCGAACTCGGCGGTGAAGCCCGAGCTCTGCACCTGGAACTCCTGCACGGCGTCCTGGCCGAGGTTGGAGCTGATGCGGGTGCGGCCTGCGTTCTCGTTGTAGTAGCCCTGCGTGGTGTCGTTGCCGTCCGTGAGATATGCATTACCGCCGGGGATGCCGCGGAAGGTGACCAAGCCGAAGTTACCGTCGTTGGTCACGCCGGGGGTGAGGAGCACGAAGCTATCCACGCGCCGGCCGTTGATGGGGAGGTTCTGGATCTGGGCGTCGTTGACGACCTGGGAAACGCCGGTCTTGAGCGCGTCCACCAGCGGGGTGGAGTCCGTGATGTTGATCTCCTGGACCTGCGCCTTGACGTCCATCGTAATATTGATGCTGACGTTCTGGCCGACCTGAACCTGGATATTCTTCAGTTCCCAGGCAGCGAAGCCTTCCTTGGCCGCCGAAATCTCGTAACCGGGGGCCGGAGCGAGCGAAGGAGCGGCGAAAAGGCCGGACTCATTAGTTTCCAAACTGCGGCGGATGCCGTTGTTGGGGTTTGAAACGATGACTTTAGCGCCGGGGACTACGGCGCCGGAAGCGTCCTTAACCGTGCCGTTGATGGCTCCCAGCCCGGCCATGGATTGGGCCGATACGGGAACCGCGACGCAAGCGATGATCAAGGCAAGTAGCAGCCAGGTTCGGATGTTATGCACTTATTAGACTCCTGAAGGGGGGTAACTTCTATTATAGGCTAGCGTAGGAGTGTTTACTAACCATGACGCGTCGCGATCTTCTCCCTGCTTTGACAGTTGCTCCCGCGTTTGTGCGAACACTGAGCGGCTCGGCCAAGGACCATCCTAACGTCCTGTGGATTCTGGCGGAGGATCACGGCCCGCAGTTGGGCTGCTACGGATTCCAGGGCGTGCGCACGCCCAACCTGAACCGGTTGGCGGAAGAAGGGGTTCGCTTCACGCAGTGCCACACCACCGCGCCAGTGTGCTCAGCGAGCCGTTCGGGGCTGAACGTCGGGTTGTATCAGACGACGACGGGCACGCACCATCACCGCAGCCATCGGAAAGACGGCTACCGGCTGCCGGAGGGCGCGCGGCTCCTCAGCCACCGGATGCGCGACTCGGGATACTACACGGCCAACGTGCTGCAGTTCGCTCCTACGGCGCGCGGGCAGGGTAAGACGGACTTCAACTTCACCGTGGATGGCCCCCCGTTCGAGGGCACGCACTGGAACCAGCGCGCCAAGGGCCAGCCGTTCTATGCGCAGGTAAATTTCCAGGCGACTCACAAAGGTCCCGCGTTTGTGGAGGCGCGGAAGCAGAGGTCGTTGATCGATCCGGCGTCGGTGGAACTGCCGCCCTATTGGCCGGATCATCCAGTAGTGCGGAATGAGTATGCGAACTACCTGGATTGCGTGAACCTTCTGGATGAGAAGGTGGGCATACTGCTCGACACATTGAAGAAGGACGGAGTGCTGGAAAACACGGCCATCTTCTTCACGGGCGACAACGGCCGCTGCCTGATCCGCGGCAAGCAATGGTGTTACGACGCAGGGACGCACGTGCCTCTCATCGCGAAGATCCCGGGCGTCACGAAGGCGGGCGCGGTGCGCGAGGATCCGGTGCTGTCGTTGGACATGACGGCCTCCACGCTGGCGTTGGCGGGCGTGGCGCTGCCGAAACAATTCCACGGGCAGCCGTTGTTCGATGGGAATGTGAAGGCGCGGCAGTATGTGGTAACGGCGCGGGACCGCTGCGACATGACGATGGACCGGATCCGCGCGGTGCGGGACCGGCGCTACTCCTACATCCGCAACTTCATGCCGGAGCGGCCATACACGCAGTACAACCAATACATCGAGACGGAGTACCCAACGCTGGGGGCGATGAAAGAGTTGCACGCACAGGGCAAGCTGAGCGCGGTGCAGTCCTTGTTCATGGCGGCGCGCAAACCGGATGTGGAGTTCTACGATGTGCAGGCCGATCCTCACGAAGTACGCAACCTGGCAGCGGATCCGGGACAGCGGCAGCGGGTGGCTGACTTCGCGGCGCGGTTGGACCGCTGGATGAATGAGACCGGGGATCGGGGCGGCGAGCGTGAATCAGCAGAGGCCAGTGTGCTATGACGGCTGCATGAGACTTGAAGGACAGGCGGCGATCATCACTGGATCGACGAAGGGCATTGGCCGCGAGATCGCGGTCCGCTTCGCGCGCGAAGGCTGCCGTGTGGTGATCCACGGCATGGACGCAGCGCGGGCGGAGGAAGCCAGGGAGGAATGCGGCGCCGGCGCGGAGATCTTCCTCGGCGACGTTTCACGCGAGGAAGTAGCGGTCGGACTGACGGCCTTTGCGATGGAGAAATTCGGCCGGCTGGATATTCTGATCAACAGCGCGGGCGTGGTGAAGATGGAGCCGTTTCTCGAATTCAAAGGCGAGACGTGGCGGCATTTGGTGGATGTGCATTTGAGCGGGGCGTTCTATTGCAGCCAGGCGGCGGCGCGGGTGATGTCCGCGGGGACGGGTGGGCGCATCATTCAGGTCTCGACGATCGCGGCCGGGTTCGGGCAGTTCGGCTTTGCAGCCTATTCGCCGGTGAAGGCGGGCGTGGAAGCGCTGACGCGGGTAATGGCAGTGGAACTGGCGTCGCGCAAGATTTCAGTGAACTGCATTGCGCCGGGGCCGGTTTGGAACGACATGATGGAGCACCTATACGGTGTGGAGCGGTTGAAGGAACGGTGCAAGACGATTCCGATGCAACGCATGGGGCTGGCATCGGAGGTGGCGGAGTTGGCGCTATATCTGGTGTCGCCGGCCGCGGAGTATATGACAGGGCAGGTACTGCATCTGGACGGCGGCGCTTCGGCGGCCGGGCCGTTCACGATGGAGGTCTACAAGCGGGCTACCTGTTGAGTTGCGCCGCAGAGGCATCTCGATTCATTTTCGCGTTCTGGTAGTTCGGATCGATCTTCAGGGCCTGTTCGAAATCGGCGATGGCTTTGGCCCACTGGCCCAGCCGCATATAGGCGTATCCCCGGGCATTCCAGGCGAGGCTCCAATTGGGCTTTAGCTCGACGGCGCGCGTGAGCGCCTCGATGGCCTCTGGGAACTGGCTCTGCTGAAGGAAAGTGCGACCGGCGTTGTGGAAGGCGGCGGCGGTTTGTGGAGCCGGCTTTGGGGGAGCGGCTTTTACGATGGCTGGCTTGGCGGGTTCGACAATTGGGGCCGGTGGAGGGGCCGGCGCGGGCGGCGGCGTTTCGACGGTCTTCGGTGGCTCCGGCGCGGGCTCCGGCGTAAGCTGAGGCGCGGCCGGTTTTGGCTCCTGGCTCTGCAAGACACGGGCAAGCACATCCTGGATCTCCTGATTGGCGGGGTCCAGGCGCTTCGCCTGCTCCAGATCGGCGAGAGCTTTTTCGGGCTGGCTGAGCAGGAAGTAGGCGCTGCCGCGCGCAAGCCAGATCTGGGGGTTGCGCGGTTCGAGCTGAATGGCGCGGGTCCGGTCGGCGAGTCCCTTTTCGTGTTGGCCCAGCATGTGGTAGCTGCCGCCGCGCAGGAGATAGGGAGTAGCGTTAGCCGGTTCGAGTTGCACGGCGCGTTCGCGATCAGCTAGCGCGGCGGCGTGGTTTCCCTGACGGGCGAGCAGATCGGAGCGGGCGATCAGCGGCCGGATGTTCTCGGGACGGACGGCTAGCGAAGCGGTGTAGTCCTTGAGCGCGGACTCAGACTGGCCGAGCGTATCGTAGGCCGCGCCACGATAGGAGAGCGCATCGGCGCGGAGCGGCCAGGTGGAGTCCGGGCGGAATTTCAGGGCGAGGTTGAAATCGGAGAGCGCTCGCTCGAAACTGCCGATTTGGCCCTGGGCGTGACCGCGTTCGAAATAGGCATCGGCGTATTCGGGCTGGAGCGCAAGCGCCCGGTCGAAGTCCTCAATGGCATCCCGGTATTTCTGGAGGGACGCGAAGAGGCGGCCGCGCGACAGGTACGGTTCCGGATTGTCGAGGCGCATGCGCACGCACTGGCCGAGAGCATCGATCGCCTTCTGCTTCTCCCCGGCCCCGTCGTACGCAGCGGCGAGAGCGCGATAGACCGTGGCGGTGGCGAGGTTGAGTTTGACTGCGCGCTCCAGGGCGTTGGTGGCTGCGGGATACTCCCGCAGCGCGAGCTTCGCGTCGCCGAGCAGCTTCCACGACTCCGCATCGTCTGGCGTAAGGGCGATGGCAGCCGTGAAGTCCTGTGCCGCCTCCGCCAATTGGCCTTTCTGTTGAAATAGCCGGCCCCGCCGTTTCAGCGTGGAAGCGATCTGGGGCTGAGCTGCGAGCGACTCGGTATAGAAGGACACGGCCTCGTCCAGCCGGCCCGCGGTCTCGGCTTGCACGGCGCGCGCGTGCGCCTGGCTGGCCTTTCTCGGGTCATCGACGGTTTGGGCCAATGCCGGGAGGATACCGATCCAGAGCAGCGCCAGCAGTTTCATGGATGGGAGCATCTTACAGTTCGCGAACACATTCTTCAAGCTGGCGGGCCAAGGCCTGATAGTCTTCGCCTTCCAGGCGGAGAGGCGTGCCGATGCGGACGCGAACAATGCCGGGCCTGGGGAATCGCCAAGTGGGATGGAGAATGCGGTTGGAGCCGCGGATGCGGATCGGCACGACGGGTACTTTGAGGCGCGAGGCCATCATGGCCGCGCCAGCCTGAAAATGACCGATGGTCTCGTCGAGGCTGTGTTTGCCCTCGGGGAAGATCAGCGGGCACCAGCCTTCTTCGACAAGTTCGCCGATATAGCGCAAAGACTGGCGCGTGCCTGCTTCGCGCTGCGGGATGGGGACGGCGTTGAACATCAGGCACGAAAGCCAGTAGTTCAGACTGCTGGTAAACCAGGAGAAGAGGCCGTACTTGCGCGGATCGTAGTGCGCCTCGAAGAACTCCTTACGCATGGTGGGGGCGAGCTTGTGACGCCATTTCCATGGCATGGCGATGAACAGCACGGGGCCGTCGAAGTAGCCCTGGTGGTTGGATGCGAAGATCACAGGTCCATCGATGGAGGCGAGGTTTTCGCGGCCCTCCACCTTCACCCAGGCGAAAATGCGGACCAGGTTCAGCACCCAGACATTGAGATGGAAGATGCGGTGCCACAGCGCCCATTTGCTCCGGTTCCAGCGCGGGAACTCGAAGGGTTCGGGGTGAGAGGTGACGGCGGCGGGATTGTGGCGGAGTGCGTCGAGATCGGCGACCGTGCGGGCGCCGGCGAAGGCATTCTCATCAACGGGTGCGCCGAGTTGCTGTTCGAGGGCAACCATGAGCTCGACTCGGTCCAGCGAGGACAGGCCGAGATCGTCGAGTGATGTATTGGAGTTGAGGGTGCGGCCTGCGGTCCATTTCGCGAGCAGCGATTCCACGCCGTCGGGATGGGCGGAGGTCGTGGCCGCCGGGAGGTCGCCCATGATCTGGGCGCGAATCGCGCGGCGCTTCAGTTTGCGGGTGCCTTCGGTACGCGGCAATTCCGGCTCAGTCCACAGCGTGTAGCCGCGGACCTTCTGGTGGTCCTCAAGTGCGGCGTTGGCTTGGCGGATAACGTCTTCACCGGTGATGCCGGGTGCGAGGACCAGCGCGGCATGGACTCGTTCGCCGCCCTCCATCTTAAGGCCGATGGCAGCGGAATCCAGAACCCCTGGCACTGCGTGGAGGACGCGTTCGACGTCCTCCGGGAAGACGTTCCGGCCGTCGGGCAGACCGATCATCTCCTTCTTGCGGCCCTTGATCATCAGGCGGCCGGATTCATCCAGCGCCCCGATATCGCCGGTGTGGAACCAGCCATTCTCGAACGCTTCGGCCGTAGCCTCCGGGTTGTTGTAATAGCCCGCGGTGACGTTGCCGCCGCGGACAAGCACTTCCCCATCCTC
>CAYVDY010000411.1:0-6565 GCA_964450255.1 uncultured Candidatus Solibacter sp.
GGTGCCGGGCGTGGGTTCCCGCGCGGCTTCCCAGGCCGTCCGGGCTTCGCTTTCCCGCCCCTGCCGGAAGTAGAAGAAACCCAGGGCGTAGTGTCCGTACCAGTCGGCCGGCTGCCTGCGAATTGCGTTGCGGAATGCTTCTTCCGCTTCCTGGTTCTGCCCGGCCGCCGCGTAGGCTCCCGCCAGAGCCCGGAAGGCATCCGCGTTGTCCGGAGCCACGCTTAGTGCTTTCAGCGCCTCCTCCACGGCCTCAGGAGTCCGCCCCTCCTCGGTCAGGATCTTGCTCAATCTGACGTGCGCGATGGCGAGACCGCCGTCCAGTTGGATGGCGCGCTGAATACTCTCCATCGCCAGGACGCCCCAGCGCTTGTCGGTAGCTTGCCTCGTCTTCTTCCAATACGCGTCGCCCAGGGCAGCCCAGGCCAGGGCATACTTCGGATCCTGCTTGGTGGCCTCCTGCAGGGCCGCCACCGCGCGGTCCACATTGCCATGCACGTCGTATCGCGCCAGATAGCCCACGCCCTTCAAATACTCCGTATACGCACCCGGTGTCGATGTCTCGCCGGAAGCCATCGCTGTGGCGCCGGCCGTGGAAACCCGCAAAGTCAGCAGCCGGATCACGCCGTTCACCGCGCCATCGCGCAGTGCGATCGGGTCGCCTGCATCGAATTCCAATGTGCGAGCGGCGATCTGCCTCATCTTCTGCGTGTCCACCAGGTTCACAGTGAGTTGAATCTGCTTGCCCCACCGCTGGGCGCTGCCGGTTACCACCAGATTGGCTCCATAGATCCGCCGCGCTGCCTCCGCGCTGGTGATCTTGCGGCTGCGGATCTCGCTGGCTGGCACCACAATCAGCTTGCCCTGGAGGTCCTCGATCTGTGTCAGCTTCGTGGTGATCGTCTCCACCAGTCCGTCCGCCAGCGCGCGCGGGTTTTCATCCTGGCCGGTTGCGTCCAGGGGCAGCACCGCGATCTGCTTTTCCTCGGGCAACAGATCTCCGGCCGGCCGCAGACCGCGCCATCCCATGTACGCCGCGGCCAAGCCCAGCAGCGCAATCACGATCAGTGCACGCCTCATCCAATCGGTGTGTGCCGGCGCGGTCACTGTCGAGTTGGAAAGCAGCGTCACCGTGTCCTGCGGAAGCGCCTCGCGGACCCGGCGCAACGCTGCCGCGAACTCGGCGGCGGTCTGCCATCGCTGGTCCGGCTCCTTCGCAAGCGCCTTGCGAAGAGCCTGCTCCAGTGCATCGGGTAAACCAGGCCGCACCTCCGAGATGGACGGCGCGGGGTCCTTCACGATGGAGTAGAGCACGTTGAACTGCGTCCCGCCGCGAAACGGAAGCTGTCCCGCCAGCATCTCGAACAGCACTACGCCCAGTGACCAGATGTCGCTTCGGCGGTCCACATCCAGACCTTGCGCCTGCTCCGGAGACATATATGCCGGCGTGCCTACCGCCCCGCCTGTCGCAGTGATGCGCTCTGTCCCCTCCCGCAGGGCGACGCCGAAATCCAGAATGCTGGCGTGGCCCTGCCTGCCGGCGATGATGTTGTTGCACTTGATGTCGCGATGCACGATGCCCTGGCGGTGCGCGGCATCCAGGCCGGCGGCCACCTGAATTGCCAGGTCCAATGCCGTCTCCAGCGGCAGTGCCCGCTCCCTCTGAATGAGATCGCTGATGGTCTCGCCTTCCACCAGCGCCATCGCGAAGAAGATCCGTCCATCCGCTTCGCTGATTTCGTAGATCGGGCAAATGTTCGGATGCTGCACCCGGGCGGCCGCCTGCGCCTCCTGCAGAAACCTGTGGCGGCGCGACTCATCCATCGAATCGGCTGACAGGAACTTCAGCGCCACCTCGCGGTCCAGACGCATGTCTTCCGCGCGATAGACGACACCCATGCCGCCCTCGCCGATCTTACCCGTGATGCGATAGTGTGAAATCGTCGAGCCGATCATTCACCCTCTACTTTGCCACGCGACCAGGCGTCTCCTGGCTACTGACTCAGCTGTTTCGAGGCTGATGCCACCAGCCGCAGGGTGGCCGGCAACTCGATGCCCGGTATCGCCGCCAGTCCCGGCAGGCTCTCCCGCGCATAGCCGTGCGCGCTCAGCCGGCCCGGCTGATCCTTCAAGCTCGTGGTCGGCACCAGGAAGGGCTGCGGGTCAGTGGCCGCGAACGAGCATTGCGGGAGCCCGTTGACCAGGAACTCCAGCCGGAACAGGTTGTGCAGGCCGACCTCCACCCGGATGGCGCCTGGGACCAGTTCCGCGGAGACAATCCGCAGCGCATGCCGGGGCTTTGCGCCCAGCCGTCCGCAGGCGAATTGCAGTAGGTCCCTGTCCCGATGCAGCAGGTCGTCCTCAGTGGCCTGGTAGGGCACGTCGCGGCGCACTCCGACGTCCTCAATCACGGTGCCTGCACTGCGCCCGGCGCGGGTGGAACGGCGGATGGCCAGTCCGAGTTGCGCGCCTCCCGGCAATGCCACCAGCGGCACGCCGGGGATCTGGCCGAGTTTCTGCAGCAGTTCCTCGTGCAGCCACCGGTTGGCGCCGCCCCCTCCCGTGTTCTCATCCACGCCGATGATCTCGCCCGTGCCGTTATCCTGGAATCCGGCCGCGAAAAGGTCCGTGGCGCTGTAGGAGAGCGCGTCGGTAATCAATGTTACAGGCCCCTGGTAACGCTGACCGGAATCGGCATTGAGTTGGGACTCCTTCGTCAGTGTCCTCCCAGCCGTGATCACGCCGCCGCTGAAGACCGAATCGATCAGGTCATCCACCCAGGGTTGCCACTCCGCCTGATCCAGTCCGGCAGTGATCGCCGGCTCACTCTTCTTGATGGACTCCGCGATCTTCTGCGTCAGGCGGGTGTTCAAGAAATGGAAAAAGGCCGGCTGCACATTGCCCGGCGTCAGCAATCCCAGCGCGCGTTCAGCCGCGTCAATCGAGCCGCCGGGGTTGGACCGCACGTCCACAATCAGCCCGTCCGGCGCAGCCTCCTGCAGAATGTCGAGAATCCTGCCAAACTCCTCGATAAATGCGTCGGCTGACTGCGCATCGAAGGTCCGGATTCTCACGTAGCCGAAGCGCTTCTCCGGATGGGCGGGATCTCGCAGCGCTGCCGGCTCCACGCTGCCCTCCGGACTGCCGGGATACCGGAACTCAAATATCGCGGGGATAGTGGATTCAACCGATAGGTCCGGGGCGGCGCCGGGGGCATCGGCTCCGTCCATCGGCGCGCTCCCGGTTCCGTAGAGGCTGGTCGCCCGTTTCTCCCTGGCCAGTTCCTTTCGATGCCAGAGGTACTTCCGGGACTCCACCGTCTCCATCATCGACTCGTTCACGCTGGTGGAGGCGCCTGTCCGCCGGACCGGTTTCAGGCAATCGGTGGCGATGTACCACGGCAGCAGAATTCCTCTCTCCTCCTCGCTCTCGGATGCGCCCGCCGGACGATACTGCAACACTACCCAGTCCTCTTCCGGAGGAACTGCGTAGGACAGCGAACGGTTGCTCAGTTTGTGCAGACCGCGGATGAACCGCGCTGCCTCGTTGCCCAGCGGGTCGAATCCGCTCTCCCGTTCGATCGCCCGCTCCAGGGACATCCCGTTCCAGCGCGTAATCTCCGCGTTCCGGTCGAAGCTCTCATGCTGGAACCCATCCATCACGTTGGTGACCAGATACCTGCGCCTGCCGCCATCGTGAAAGCTCTTCAATCGGAACGGCAGAAAAGCAAACGCGCCCCGGTAGGGACGAGGCAGGCCGTAAAAAGTGTGCGCATCCCGAAGCCGGCCGAAAACCTGCAGCATCTCCCTGTGAAAAGCCAGGTCTCCATGTTCATGAAGTTGGGACCGGATCAGCCGCAGGCGCTGCACCGGGTCTACCGCGTAGCGCGCCCTCTTGAACGGCAGGTGGACGTAGAACTGATCCAGCAGCAGGATGGCCTGGTCGACAATGGTCTCCTTCTCCTCCAGGGTCAGTTTCGATTGCTCCGCGTGCGCCAGAAACTCCCCCACTGTCCAGTACTGGGCCTCGCTGCATCCCATCTCGCCCTTCACGGCGTCCATCAGTTGGACCGCTGCCCATGTCTGCTTGCGCGCATCGTCGATGATCATCGTGCTGCCCTCCTGGATGGCTTCTGAGTATAGCGCGGGTCCTCTGTTTGATCTGCCCCGAGACGTTGGGAAACTTGCGAACTCACCTGTCTTTGGATAGCATCGAGTGTCCCTCGGGACTGGACTAATGAAGTCATGAATCCTGGCGAATACGCCAACCTGGACGCGGCGGAGCAGCGAATGTGGTGGTTTCGGGGGATGCGGTCCATCCTCTACCGCCTCGTGGATGACGCCGTGCGTGGGCGCGAAGTGCGCAGCGTGCTGGAGGCCGGTTGCGGTACCGGATTGCTGGCTCGCCAGTTACAGCGCCGCTACGGTTGGACCCTCACGCCCATGGACCTCTCGGCCGACGGGCTGGCTGTGGCCAGAAGAAACGGCGGCTTGCGCCTGGTCCAGGCCGATACCCTGCAACTGCCGTTTGGACGCGCTTGCTTCGACGCCTTGATCACGCTGGACATGCTGGTGCACCTGCTGCCCGGCGAGGAGCTTCGCGCGATGGACGAATTCGCGCGCGTGCTCCGCCCCGGAGGGCTGCTGATCCTGCGGGCCGCGGCCTTCCACGCCCTGCGAAGCCGCCATTCGCAGTATGTCGGCGAACGCCAGAGATTCAACCTGCCTCAATTGAAAAGCGCGGTGCAAGCCAGCGGTTTTCGCGTGCTGCGGGCAACCTACGCCAATACCCTCCTGCTGCCGGTGGCGCTGGTCCGGTTCCGGCTATGGGAGCCCCTCACCGGCGCGCCCGTTCATAGCGGCGTGCGATTGGGGCCGGGTTGGCTCGAAGCCCTGCTGTATTCGGTTTTGGCGGCAGAGGCAGCCTGGCTCGGCGCTGGAATGAACCTGCCCGCCGGTCAGACCGCGATTCTCCTGGCCGAAAAACTATGACCCGCCGCGAGTGGTGCACAGATTACGGCCCGTCTCGCTGCCGGCAACGCCGTGCTACGCTGGTTTTGCTCGAAGACTGGCGGCCAGGACGCGGCCTTTTTCGAAGGAACGGGGACGTTTAGCGATGAGCACTCACGCTCAGAAGGAAGAGGGCGCGGCAACCGGCGAACAACTGCAGCGTGAGCTCCAGTTGTTGATCCAGCGCCACGCGGAGTTCTCGCGCCGCCTGGAATCCATCCTCGGCGAACTGCAGGGAAGCCCTTCCGCCACCGCTTCTGTTGCGGGTAGCTCGACCCAGCCGGCGGCCGTGCCCGCCAATATTGGCAAGGAGCTAGCCCGGCTGAATGATCGCATCTCCCACATGGAAGAGCAGTTCGACTCGCTCTGGCGGCAACTCGGAGTGAACTCCTCCCGCATTCAGGAGATTATCGACAGCCGTACTTGGAAGATCTTCACGGGCATGGGCGGCATCGTTCTCAAGCTGATGGGACGGCGGTAGTCCCAGCAGGAGTCTTCCCTCACCGGCGGGGGCGATGCGCCTGGTGCTTGCCATCGCGATTGGAGTAAGCGCAGCGACTTCGACGGCGGGGTGGTGGGCTCGGCAGAACTCCCGTGTCAAGTTGGCGCCCGGGTGGCCCGGGCAGGAGGCGGCAGTCGCCGTGCGGCGCCATTGTACACTGGATGGAACCTGGAAGGAGTGGCACCCCTGAGTAACGTCAAGTTCGAGCTAACCAAGTCCATTGAGGCGCGAAAGTTGAATCCGAGGACCGGTGCGCCGAGCAGCGACCCGCCGGTGACGATTCCCTACGGCGCGCTGATTGACAGACTCACTTCCGAACGGGACATGGACAAGTTCCACTATCTGCTGCAGCCCTATCAGTGTCCGCACGCGATCCTGGCGGCGGCAATTGTAGAAGTTGCGACTGCTAGCCCGATGTCGCCGCCGGCCGCCGTTTCACCGTCAACCGGTTTGGAGCCTGTCGCCGAGACGGCTCCGGTCGATATTCCCCGGTTGACGTGGGAGCTTCTGGAGTCCGACGTCATGCCCTGCCAGCGGGCCAAGGTCCCCGGGGGCTGGCTGGTGCTGGTGGGAAGCGGCGCGCTGGCGTTCTATCCTGACGCGGCACACTCGTGGGACGGCGCTTCGCTCGCGTGATTGGTTCTTTTGTGGGGGGTGGTGGGCTTGGCAGAACTCGATTCTGCGACCTCTACCGTGTCAAGGTTTACCTTGGGAAGGTAGAAGTCTCGTGGTGTCCGTCACATGCAGGCCTTCCTGCTTGTCCTGGAGTCCACATTGGAGTCCACTCGGAGTCCGTACACCGTGTCGGCATGGGCATCATGGACGCCGGATCATGCCCATGATTCGGCGAGCCGTTTCAACGACTTGGCAGGAGGACACGATCGGCAGGATACTTTTCGTCGTTGTCTCCTCGTCATGCCACCTGGCACGAGGAGACAATTTCCGTTTCGCTTATATGAGCGGCAATCCCGCCCATACTGCCTAAAGCACTTCGCGGCCTTGGTCGTAGCCCAGCGCTGGCTCTAGCTCCGCGGCCGAGACGTGTTCCATCCCAGGC
>CAYVDY010000412.1:0-4829 GCA_964450255.1 uncultured Candidatus Solibacter sp.
GCTTAGCTGAGCTCCTACTTGAGAAGACTCACCTCCAATCCGCATTATACCCCTAGAAACAAGAGTGAGCGCCGATGTTTCAGGTGACGGCTGTGTTTCACTGGAAGAGAAGAATGGCTCTGCTGCTGAACTGTCAATCGATCGCCCGCCAATTCGGCGCGGCCACGCTATTTGAAAACGTCTCGCTCACAATCAACGACGGGGAGCGCCACGGGCTGATCGGGCCCAACGGCGCCGGCAAGTCCACGCTGTTGAAAGTACTGGCCGGGCTGGACGAAGCCGACCGCGGCGAGGTGGCGCTGCGCAAGGGTGTTCGCCTTGTGTACGTGCCGCAGGAACCTGAGTTTTCGCCGGAAGAGACCATCCAGCACATCCTGGACACGGCGGCATTCGAGCCGGCGCTGGTGCCGGTGGCGCTGGGCCAGACCGGCTTCACGGACCCTGGCGCGCGCGCCGGGACACTCTCCGGCGGCTGGCGCAAGCGCCTGGCGATTGCCGTGGCGCTGGTTCGCAAGCCGGATCTGCTGATGCTGGACGAGCCGACGAACCATCTGGACGTAGAGGGCATCGGGTGGCTGGAGCGGCTGCTGAACAACGCGCCGTTCGCCTGCGTGGTGGTGAGCCACGACCGCTATTTCCTGGAAAACGTGGCCACGCACACGATGGAGCTGAACCGCGTGTACGCCGAAGGGATGTTCCGCGCGGAGGGCAACTACGGCGATTTTCTGGAGAAGCGCGAGCAGTTTTTCGAGACGCAGGCCAAGCAGAAGGACGCCTTGGCCGCGCGAGTGCGGCGCGAAGTGGAGTGGCTGCGGCGCGGCGCGAAGGCGCGTACACGGAAATCGAAGGCGCGGCTGGGCACTGCGGCCGATATGATCGCGTCGCTGGAAGATATGCAGTCCAGGGCGCGCACGTCCACAGCCGGCATCGACTTTACCGCCAGCGATCGTAAGACGAAGAAGCTGATCGAGACAAAGGACTTGGGCTATTCCATCGAAGGCCGGCCGTTGATCTCGAAGCTGAACCTCGTACTTTCTCCAGGGCGCCGCCTGGGCCTGGCCGGCCCGAACGGCTCCGGGAAAACCACGCTGCTGAGACTTCTGCTGGAGGAGTTGAAGCCGACGACGGGCGAGATCCGGCGGGCGGACAAGCTGAAGGTTGTGTACTTCGAGCAGAACCGCCAGCAGATCGACCCGGCGATCACGCTGAAGCGCGCCATGGCACCGGAAGGCGATTCCGTGATGTACCGCGGCCGCACGATCCACGTGAACGCCTGGGCGCGGCAGTTCCTGTTCCGCGAGGAACAGTTGCCACAGCCGGTGGGCAGCCTCTCGGGCGGCGAGAAGGCACGAATTCACATCGCGCAGTTGATGCTGGAAGAGACGGACGTGCTGCTGCTGGACGAGCCGACCAACGATCTGGACATCCCCACGTTGGAGGTTCTGGAGGACAGCCTGGCGGAGTTCCCCGGCGCGCTGGTGCTGGTGACGCACGACCGCTATCTGATGGACCGCGTGGCGAATGCCGTGCTGGGACTGGACGGCGAGGGCGGTTCGCGGCTCTACGCCGATCTGGCGCAGTGGGAGACGGATCTGACGGAGAAGCGCGCCGAACGGGCGGCCATCGCCAAGGCGGCGGCCAAGCCGGCGGAACGGGTCTCGGACGGAGCGGGGAAGAAGCGGCTTTCGTATCTGGAGCAGCGCGAGTGGGACGCGATGGAGGCGAAGATCGAGGAGGCCGAGGAGCGTTTGCGGGCGGCCGATGCGGCGCTGCATGCGCCGGAGACGGTGTCCGATCCCGCGCGCATCCAGACGTGTTACGCAGAGATGGGCGACGCGCAGGCCGAGGTGGACAGGCTCTATGCCCGATGGGCCGAACTGGAAGCCAAGATCAGCTAAGCAGGGGGCCGAGCGTGTCCTTGAGTTGCCGCAACTCTTCGCGCAGATCCGCGACCTCCGTCTCGAGCTGGGCGACGCGCTCCTGCAGGCCGGAGGTATGGACGACAGCCGGGGCTTCAGAGTGGGTATATTGCGGTTCGCCCGAGAGCAGGTGCGCCCAGCGATTCTCTTTCATTCCCGGCACGCGCGGCAGTTGCACCACCATCGGGTCCGGCTCGCGGGCGGCGAGCTTGGCTAGAGCGTGCTCGAGAGTTTCCAGATCGGTGAAGGAGTAGAGCCGCTCCGTGCGCTGGCGCAATTCACCGGGGGTCTGCGGCCCTCGCAGCAGCAGAACCGTCATCAGCGCCATTTCTCCGCGCGTGAAGTTGAAGCGTTCACTGAGGCGGTGGCGGTACTTTTCGACACGGCTGCCGGCCTCGGATATGAAAGTGGACAGGCCGCGCTCGCGCAGCAGATTCAGCCCTTCCCTCACCGTGGCGTCGTCGTAGGTCACGACCGGCTCGCGGTTGGTTTTCTGATTGCAGGCGTTGGTGAGCGCGTTGAGGGACAGCGGATAGTATTCAGGCGTCGCCATGTCCTTTTCGGCCAGGCAGCCGAGGACACGGGCTTCGATGGGATCGAGATCGAAGGTCACTCAACATGAGAATGCCACAGCTTGGGGCGTCCCGTGGTGAAATGAAGTAGTCACGCGAATGAAACATTTTAGACACGCGGCGCTGCTGTGGGCGGTGCTGGCCCCCGGGGTGGCGCTAGGCGACGATACCGAATCGTTGCACGTGGCGAATGTGAACTTCGATTTCAAGCCGGGCTGGACGCTGCAGGTGCATACGCGGATCAGGACGTTTGAGAACTTCAGCGCGCGTAACCAGTTCCGGGTGGGGCCGATTGTGCTGTGGCAGGCGGCGCCGCGCTTCACGGTGATAGCCGGTTATTACTACATCAACCAGAACCGGCGGCTGCTGCACGTTCCGTTCTCGCTGCACCGCGTATTCAGCGGCGGGCAGTACCGGGTGCTGCGCGGGGAGGGGTGGTCGGTGGATGCGCGGAGTGTGGCTGAACGGTTTATCTCGACGGGGTTCCACGATTACTGGCGGTGGCGCAACCGGGCAATGGTGAACTGGACAACGCGCATCGGCCTGCCGTATGTCAGCGGGGAGGGTCTGGCGCAGCAGGGTATCTGGTACGGGCGCTACACGGGCGGAATGCAGTGGAAGGTGCATCCCAAGCTCACACTGGGGGCGGGTTATGAATACCGGCAGACGCCGGCGGGGCCGGGGTCGCACATCATCGCGACGTTCTTTCAGTGGTCCGCGTATGCGCACACACCGCCGCACGTGGATTAGGGCAGTTCACAAGAGGGATAGAGACTCCGCAGCCGGTGATAGACTCTTGGGGAAACCAGAAGCCGGGACGGAGAGCGATCGCTCCGCCAGACATGCAGCTTCGCCGAACTCGCTAACTGGATCTGAGCTGATCTACCGGAGTTGAGTGGAGGTTGAGTTGACTGTGAAACAGATTCTCTTGGCGGCATCCGTGCTGCTGTGCACTGTCCCGCCTGCCAACGCGGCTGGCATCATTCAGAACCTCCAGGTGGAGTACAGAAACACCCCTCTGGGTATCGACGTGGCGCAGCCGCGTTTCAATTGGCAGATGGCCACGACCGCGGGCGAGCGCGGCCAGGCGCAGACCGCCTACCAGATTGTGGTCAGGGACTTCAAGGGCAGCGTTGTCTGGGATACGAAGAAGACCGAAACCTCCAATTCACTCGGCATCAAGTATGGCGGCAGCCCGCTGACAGCCGCTACGAGGTACCCGTGGACAGTCACGGTGTGGAATCAGAAGGGAGCCAAGCTCACCGCCAGTTCCTGGTTTGAAACCGGCCTCATGGATCCCTCGCCCAATGCGACCGCCTGGGCCGGCGCTCAGTGGATTGGCGGGGGCGCAGGCGACCTGGTGCTGTATGCGCCGTACCTGGCGATCTTCGATCTGAAATATGCCCAGACCATCGCCGAAGGCAGCAGCCGCGCCAGTTTCGTCTACGGCGCCAATGACTCGCGCCTGATGGACAAGAACAAGAACATCTACCAGGTAGAGAGCGGCAAGGATCAGAGCTACATCAGGCTGGAGCTGGACATCTCCGCGGTGGATGGCTCGCCCGCCGGTAAGGCCAGGCTGCACGTCTATCGCGCCGGCTACAAAGACACCGATACGCCCTCACGGCCGTTCAGGACCTTTGACATCGAGACCGGTGTCATCAACAACGCCAACAAGCACGCGGAACACGTCATCGCCTTCACCAGCACGTTCGGCCAGATCGCCATCTCGATCGACGGCAGCACCACGTTCGCCGGTGGCGCTCCACCGCCCCCCGCCGGCCCACAAGCCGGACCTCCCGGCGGCGGCCGCGGCGGGTCCAACACGGTGAACCTGAATCCCATGGGCTCCGGCGGCAACTACGTCCCCTTCGGAATGCTGTGCGATATCGGTTTTTCCGTCGCGCCCGGCCAGAACGCCACCTTCCGCGATGTGACGGTCCGCAACAATCGCTTCCCCAACAACATCCTCTTCCAGGAGACTCTGACGGACGGGGCCTACCGGGGCATCTTCGCGGCCACCTCCGGCTTCTCGGTAGCCAATGGCCGCTACACGCTCGCCGGCGGCGCCAATGGCGTCTTTCTGGCCGCCAATCCCAGCAGGAACGCCGCCCCCATGCTGCGGACCACTTTCAAGACGCCGGGCAAGACAGTGGAAGGGGCGCGCCTGTATGTCACGGCCCGTGGCATCTACGAGGTCTTCCTCAACGGCAAGCGCGTGAGCGACGACTACTACAACCCCGGTCTGACTCAGTACAACATCACGCACATGTACCAGACATACGACGTGACCTCCCTGATCAAGGCCGGCGACAACGCCATGGGCGCGATGCTCGGC
>CAYVDY010000412.1:4839-6558 GCA_964450255.1 uncultured Candidatus Solibacter sp.
CTCAGCTTCGGCAACATCTGGAATCACTTCGGCGACCGCCAGTCTCTCCTCGCCAAACTCGTAGTCACCTACAAGGACGGCACCGCCGACACCATCACCACCAACGACCGCACCTGGAAGTACTACGCCGACGGCCCGCTGATCTACAGCAGCCTGGACTTTGGCGAGGTCTACGACTCTGCCCGCGAGCCCGCGGTGGAAGGCTGGAGCACAGCCGCCTACAACGACGGCAAATGGAAGAACGCCGCCGTGGTGCCACTGGCAGGCACAGCCTTTTCCGGCACTGAAACCGGCCGGATGGGAGCGCCGGGGGCCCCGTTCCACTTCGACAAGCTCTCCCTGACCGGCCAGATCGGCAACAACGCCGGCGTTTTCAGGACCCTCTCCGCGAAGAGCGTCAAGGAAGTGCGGTCCGGCGTGTACGTCTACGATATGGGCCAGAACCTGGTGGGCGTGCCCCGGCTCACGATCGCCAACGGGCGGGCTGGCGGGCGCGTCACCCTCCGCTATGCCGAAATGCTGTATCCCAACCTCAAGGAGTCGGGAAAGAACGTCGGAATGATCATGACGGAGAACTACCGCGCCGCCCTCAGCCAGGACGTCTACACCATGAAGGCGGGCAGCCAGGTGTTCCAGCCGCGCTTCACCTCTCACGGCTATCAATACATCGAGATCACCGGTATCGACAGACCGCTGCCGCTGGAGGCCGTTCAGGGCGTGGCCATCAGCTCAGTCCGCGAGCTCACGGCCGATTACAAGACCTCCAATGAAAAGGTCAATCGACTCTGGTCCAATCTTGTCTGGTCCAACGTCGATAACTTCCTCTCCATCCCCACGGACTGCCCTCAGCGCAACGAGCGGATGGGCTGGTCTGGTGATATCAACGTCTTTTCCGGCACCGCCACCTACGTATCGAATGCCGATCAATTCCTGACGCGCCACATGCAAGCCATGCGCGACACCCAGACCGCGGCGGGCCGCTTCGCCGATGTCGCCCCAGTGGGTGGCGGCTTCGGCGGCATCCTCTGGGGCAGCGCCGGCATCGTCGTGCCATGGGAAGCCTATTTGCAGTACAAGGACGCCGCCGTGCTGGAGCGCCACTACCCCGCCATGGCCGCTTACCTGGACTATCTCGAAACCACCATCGATCCGAAGAGCGGCCTCAGTTCGGACGCCGCCCTCGGAGATTGGCTCGGCCCACAGAACAACGCTCTGGGTTCAGCTTTCCTCGCCACCGCCTATCACGCCTACGACCTGGGGATCATGGCGAAAGCCGCCGAGACCCTCGACAAACCCACTGATGCGGCCAAGTACAAGTCCATGTACGAAAAGCGCAAGGCCTTCTTCAACGCCACGTTCCTGAACACCGAAAAGAAGACTCTGGGCACGGCCGGCGGCCGCGGCGGTTTCGGCCGTCCAACCGCGACGCCTCCCGAATTCCGCGTCGCCGACACCCAGACATCCTACGCGGTTGGTCTCGGCATGGGGCTCTTCAACGCCGAAGCTCTCCCCCACGCGGTCAAGAATCTGGCCGACACGGTGGCTCGCGAGAACAAGGATGACGGCGGGATCGTCCGGCCAAAGAACTCGCTGATGACTGGCTTCATCGGCACCGCCTGGATCAGCAAGGCTCTATCGGACCACGGGCTAACGGAGCAGGCCTAACGCATCCTGCACAACAACCAGTATCCGTCGTGGCTGTACGCCATAGACCAGGGG
>CAYVDY010000413.1:0-6551 GCA_964450255.1 uncultured Candidatus Solibacter sp.
AACCCAAAAGTCCAAGCATTTCCAATCATTCATTGCATTTAAAACAAAGGAGGTATTACCTTTAATAGTACTAGATGGCCTAGTCTGTTGCGATTTTCCACGACTCGCAAGGCTCCAGTTTGCAGGGCACGCATTCCCGCCCGTTGTGATACCGTGAGAGGTTGCGGATGTTCTGTTCCGAAGTCCCGAAGGAGGTAGCATGGAAGCCCTGGGCATGATTGAGACGAAAGGCCTCATCGGCGCGATTGAAGCGGCTGATGCCATGGTGAAAACAGCCAACGTCACGCTCACCGGCAAGGAATATGTTGGCGCTGCCTACGTCGTAGTTACGGTCCGAGGAGATGTTGGCGCGGTGAAGGCGGCCACTGATGCGGGCGCCGCGGCGGCCCGGCGGGTGGGCGAACTCATCGCCGTCCACGTTATCCCCAACCCCCACGAGGAGACCGGGAAAGTTCTCCCCGGCCCCAAGGACTAGATCCTGCCGCGCGCTTTTGGGAGTGAGACATGCTGAACGAGAAGGACTTGGCCTCCGTCAAAGAGGCCCAGTCGAAGGTGGAAGAGGCCTACACGGCCTGGCTGGTATACCGCAAGTTCACGCAGGAGCAGATCGACACAGTCGTAGAGGCGGTAGCGTCCGCGGCCCGTGCGGCAGCTCGCCGCCTGGCTGAACTCGCCGTGGCCGAGACGGGCATGGGCAATGTCGAGGACAAGCTCGCCAAGAATCTCCTCTCCGGCGATCTGTTACCGCGAGCGATCCGCGGCTTGAAGACGATTGGCGTTCTGCGTGAGCTGCCGGATCAGCGCATCACGGAGATCGGCGTCCCGCAGGGCGTCATCGCGGCCATCTGCCCCACCACCAACCCTACGTCCACTGTCATCTATAAGACGATCATCGCCCTTAAATCCGGTAACGCCATCGTGCTCAGCCCCCATCCCCGGGCGCGGCAGTGCACCTGCGAGACCGCTGCGCTGATGGCCGCGGCAGCTACCGCGGCGGGCGCCCCCGAGGGGCTCATTCAGTGCGTCACCAGTTCCACTCTCGAAAGTACCAGCGCGCTGATGAAGCACCCCAGAACCGGCGTTATTCTGGCGACCGGCGGCTCCGGCATGGTGCGCGCGGCGTACTCCTCCGGCAAGCCAGCGTTCGGTGTCGGCCCCGGCGACGTGCCGGTGCTGGTAGACAGCTCGGCCGACATCCCCGCCGCCGTGGAACGGATCGTCAGCGGGAAGAGGTTCGACTACGGAACGGTCTGCTCAAGCGAGCAGACTCTGGTGGCGGAGCGCAGCCTGCGGGACCGGATTCTCTCTGAGCTCGCGCGGCAGCGCGCCTACCTGCTGAACGACGAGCAGCGCACGGCAGTGGAGCGGACACTGTTCTCGCACGGGACCACGGTGCGCGCCGATTGCGTGGGCCAGTCTCCCCAGAAGATCGCCCAACTCGCCGGGATCAGCGTGCCCGGCGACGCCAGTATTCTTTGCGCCGAGATTCAGGGAGTGGGTAAGGATCATCCGCTGTCGGCCGAGAAGCTCTCGCCGGTGCTCGCGCTGCTCTTCACGCCGTGCTTCGGTACTGCCCTGGACGCCTGCGAGGCGATTGTGCAGTTCGGCGGCCTGGGCCACACCAGCGCCATTCACGCCCAGGACGAGGCTCAGGTGCGCCGCTTTGGCCTCCGGATGCCCACGTTTCGCGTCCTGGTCAACACCGGCTCACCGCAGGGTTCGGTAGGCATCACAACCGCGCTGCAGCCATCCATGACACTTGGCTGCGGCGCCATTGCCGGCAATATCACCAGCGATAACATCGCCCCGCTGCACCTGGTCAACATCAAGCGCATCGCCTGGGCAGTCCGCTCGGTGGAAGAGGCCATGCCGCCGGAGTCCAAGCCCGCTGGCCTCGATAAATCATCGCTGATCGCCGCCGTCGAAAAGCACCTCGCAGAACGCGGCATTGCGCTGAGTACTCCGGCGCCCGCGGCGCCGTCGTGCGGCTGCAGTCTTGAGCCGGCCAACGCGCCGCTGGCCCCACCGCCGGCGCCGCCGAGCGCCGCGCCACCGCTGGAGATCGCCGTTTTCGTCTGCGAGGACGATGTGCGCGCCGCGATCCGAAGCAAGAAGAAGATTTTCATCGGCCCCCGGACCATCGTCACTCCGGCAGCGAGAGACCTCGCGGCACCTGGCGAAATCCTGGTGATGGCCCAGCGTTAGCCGCCATAGAGAGCAGTCCCAATGCGACCCAACCTCGATTCGTTGTCCGAAGAGATCCTGCAGTACCTCCGAAGTGAGAACATCATCGTCTTTCGATGCATGAGCCGCGCCGCCGATCAGGCCCGCTTCATCGACTGGGATACAGAGCACGAACCTGATTTCCGCCGATTCCTGGATTGCGCCACGGCCCTTGGAGTCCGGCTGATCCACTTCCACAATCGCGAGTTCCGCTCGCACCATCGCGAGGAAGCGCTGGCAATGCTGGAGGATCTCGGCCTGAGCCGCGAGGCCAAGCGAGAACTGGAACGCCGCATTCGTGATCTTTCCATCTACGAAGGCTTCACCTGTGCAGTGGAGCTCACGTTCGATTTCGAAAACCGCATCTACCTCTTCGAGCTCCAGACGGAGTGGTATGAAGAGTGGCAGGACATTCTCGACGACCTCGAGCTCGATTCAGATGGTGACGGCGACGAGGCCACCGGCTTCGGCGGCTTCTACTCCAACAATTGAGCGAGATGCTGCCTCTCGCCCGATGGACACTCGCTGAGATCGATCACGCCGAAGCGGCCAGCCTGGCCGCTCGGTGCGGCCTGCAGGGTCCGGCGGCCCGCGTGCTGTGGTCGCGCGGATTCCGCACTCCACAAGCCGTGGAGCACTTCCTGCATCCGCGCCTGACCGACCTGTTCGACCCGTTCCTCCTTACGGGCATGGAAGCGGCCGTGGAGCGCATCCGCGCCGCGGTGAAGCGCAAGGAACGCATCATGGTCTACGGCGACTACGACGTGGATGGTGTTTCCAGCGTCGTGATCCTCACCAAGATGCTCGAACTGCTGGGCCATGAGGCCACGTTCCACGTCCCGGACCGGCTGAAGGACGGCTACGGGATGCAGATCTCCGTGGTGGAGAAGGCCGCCGCGGAAGGCATCACGCTGATCATCAGCGTCGACACGGGAATCCGAGCGATTGAGGCTGTGAAGGCCGCCCGGCAGGTGGGCGTGGACGTGATCATCACGGACCACCATCTCCCGGAGGAGGAGTTGCCACCGGCTGTCGCCATACTCAATCCCAACCAACCCGGCTGCCTTTATCCGAACAAGAATTTGTGCGGCGCCGGCGTCACATTCAAGCTGATCCAGGCGTTGATGGACCGTGAGAACTGGTCGCCGGATCGTCTGGTCCGCTACTGCGATTCGTTCCTGGTGATGGCGGCGATCGCCACAGTGGCCGACGTCGTCCCGCTGACGGGTGAGAACCGCGTGATCGTCAAGCGGGGTCTGGAAGGGCTGGCCAAGACGCGCAACCCGGGTTTGCGCGCGCTGCTGCAATCCAGCGGCGCCGACATGAACGGACCACTTTCGGCCACCGACGTGGGCTTCCGCGTCTCCCCGCGTATCAATGCGGCCGGCCGCATGGACCACGCCCGGGACGTGATCGAACTATTCCTCACCTCCGATGAGCAGCGCGCCCGCGACATCGCTCAGCGGCTGGACGAGCTCAACCTGGAACGCCAGAAGACGGGCGAGGCCATCGTCAAGGCAATCCTCGACGAGTGCGGTCCCGACGGCCCCGGACCGGAGCGCGCCGGGCTTGTTTTCTATTCGCCGGACTGGCACCGCGGCGTCGTGGGCATCGTCGCCAATCGCGTGGTGGAGGTCTTCCACCGTCCCGCCATCGTACTTGGCCGCGATGAGAATACGGGCATGGCCCAGGGTTCGGGCCGCTCAATCCCCGGGTTCCACCTGCTGGACGCGCTGGGCAGCATCGGCGACGTGTTCGTGCGATTCGGGGGCCACAGGCAGGCCGTCGGCGTGACGCTGGAGGAGCACCGCGTGGACGAGCTGCGGCAGCGCTTCAACGACTACGCCCGCGTGACGCTCACAGACGAGGATATGGCGCCAGAGCGCGCACTTGACGCCGAGCTTTCGCTGGACGAACTCAACGATCACTCGGCCGAGGAGATTCTCCATCTGGCCCCCTTCGGCCTGGGAAACCGCCCTCCGTTGTTTCTTCTGCGCAACGCTGAAATCCGTCAGAGTCCGGAGACCTTCGGCAAGGATCGGGACCACGTCCGGGTGCGACTCTACCAGGGCGACCGGTGTGTATTCGCCAAGGCCTGGCGCTTTGCCGCGCGCCTGGAAGAGCTCCAGCCCGGCGCACGGGTGGACGTCGCGATCTCGATTGAGGCCGACAGCTTCAGCGCCAAGCGCGGCTTTGCTCCCTGGGGTACGACGATCCGCGACATTCGCCCGCCAGCCGCGATAGGATAGCGTTCGATGCTCTGGAAACTCTCGGGCGGCGCGAGGGGGATAGTCCTCGTGGCGGCCATCGCGGCGATCGGATTCCTGGTTCCGCGCCGTTTCGGCTTCCTTTTCCTGGACCCTGCCATTCTGTTGCTGTATTCGGCGATCGCTGTTGTCTTCGCGTCGAATTTCGTCGTGCGCGGGGTTGTGGACGAGGATAATGAGGCCACTATCCGGCGGATCGTATTCGGCGGCACACTTTACGGCTGGCTTTGCTGGCTGGTGATCCTGGGGGCCGCCCTCGCCGCGTTGTCGTCGAGCAAAGGCCGGCTCGTCATTCCATCGACGATGCTGACCATCGGTCTGATCCTATTCACACTCAGCATCGCGTGGTTGGCGGCATGCTTCGCGGCGCTGATCGGAGTTACCGTCGATTCCGCCAGGACTGCTGGCGGCATGACGCGCATGGCGCTGTTCTTTATCCTGCTGCTCTTTATCTTGGTACCGCGCTTCCTGCCGGCGTCCTGGCAATCCAGCCTGTCCCGGCTGCTGACCGGCGGGAATCTGGGCCTGATGCTGCTCCTGGCGAGCCCGGTTTTCGTGCTCGGCGGGCTGGGCCTGCTGCGCGGCGTCCACCGGGTGCTGAACGATCGAAATAACCCACTTTCCATCACCTGAGGGCCTAAATTTCCGCGCGTTTCCGACCGATATTAGGTTGGTGAGCACTAACGCCACCTTACCCCTGCCTACCGAGGCCGTAGACATCACATTTGTGCCGCCAGTGCCGGAATCCCTGGAGGATCTTGGCGTCACTGCATCGCTGGTGGAAGAGATGATCCTCAAGATCCTCTACTTCCGCGGCGACACTTCGGGCCGCGTGCTGTCCAACACGCTGGGCCTGAATTTCAGCGTGATCGCACCGCTGATCGAGAAGCTGAAACGCCAGCAACTTCTGATGGCGAAGTCCAGTCTCGGCATGGGTGACATCAGCTCGACGTTTGCGGCCACGGAGGCGGCGCGTGAGCTGACTCGGGAGTACCTGGAATCCAACAGTTACTGCGGCCGCATCCCCGTGCCGCTGGAACAGTACACCGTGGGCGTGAAGATGCAGCGCAACAAAGCGGACTGGCTCGACAGAGAGATGCTGCTGAGCGCCTACAAGCACATGGTGCTGAATGAGGCCACGCTCGGACAGCTTGGTCCGGCGGTGAACGCCGGAAAGTCGTTCCTGATCTACGGCCAGCCGGGCAACGGCAAGACCTATCTGGCCGAAGGTCTCTTCAATATCGACAGCGAACCGATCTACGTCCCTTTTGCCATCGAGTTCCAGGGCCAGATCATCCAGGTCTACGATCCCATTTACCATCAGCGGGTGGATGAGGACGTTCCTGAGATCAGCGCCTTTCACCAGGAGCGCGAGTTCGATGGCCGGTGGTTCAAGGCGAAGCGGCCGTTCATCATGTCCGGCGGCGAGTTGACTCTTGACATGTTGGATCTCAGCTTCAACCCGGCTTCGAAGATTTACGACGCGCCGTTTCAGGTGAAGGCCAACAACGGCATCTATCTTATCGACGACTTCGGCCGGCAGAAGGTCACCCCCGCCGAAGTACTCAACCGCTGGATCGTGCCGATGGAACGGCGAATCGACTTCATGAACTTCCGCACCGGCGGCAAGGCGCAGATCCCATTCGAGTGTTTCCTGGTGTTCTCCAGCAACCTCAAGCCCGACCAACTGGGCGATGAAGCATTCCTTCGGCGCATTCAGTACAAGATGTTCGTGCGTTCACCACAAGTGGACGAGTTCAAGATCATTTTCCGGAGGTTCTGCCATTCGCAGAAGATCGAATGCGAGGAATCCGTCCTGGAGGACTACATCGATCGGAGGTATTTGCGTCCGGGCAAGAAGCTACGGCGCTGCCAACCGCGCGACGTGATTACGCACGCTATCGATCTGATTAAGTTCGAGCGGATGCCGTACACCCTCACTGCCGAAGTCCTCGACCGTGCGTTCGATATGACGTACGTCAGTGAGGAGTACGAGGCGTAGCCTGCTTAGTCATTATGGAGCGACCAACCCAAGTTCGCAGATTCACGGGTTACGCTGCG
>CAYVDY010000414.1:0-6551 GCA_964450255.1 uncultured Candidatus Solibacter sp.
CCACCCAGTAGACTTCTTCCACCTTCTCGGCCGGCGTGATGTCGATGTTGATCGAGGCGCCCACGGTAAGCTGCAGTCCCGTGAGCGTGGTGGCCGAGAAACCGGCGCTTTGCGCCACCAGTTCATACGGACCGGGGTCGAGTTGGACGGCGCGGTACTGCCCTTCGGCGCTGGACACGAGCTCTCTCGCCGAGCCAGTGGCAGTGTTGCGGACCTTGATGACGGCTGCCGGGACCACGGCGCCCTTCGGATCGAGTACGGTTCCAAACAACTGCGACTTGTTCGCATCGGCCTGCCCGAAGGCTAGCGTCGCGCACAACAAGAGTAACCCGGCACGGATCTGGAGCTTCATTGACGTATCCTCAAGTCTGAAACGAGGGAGCTGACACCTGAAAACTCCCTCAGAATAGCCAACGCGAATTACGCTTCCGTTCCTATTCCTTGAAATAGTGCGCGATCGGCGCTGAAGGGCGGCTCGGGTTGTCGCCGGGCCAATCTGTCCGCTACCATATAAGTTCAACCACATGTTACGTTTCGAGACAGCCGGCGAGTCGCACGGCGAATGCCTGGTAGCGACACTGACCGGACTTCCTGCCGGTGTGCCCATCTCTCTGCCCGCCGTGAGCCGCGAGCTCTGGCGGCGGCAGCAGGGTTTCGGCCGCGGCGGCCGGATGAAGATCGAGACCGATACGGCGGAGCTCGTCACCGGCGTACGGCACTCGCACACCACCGGCGCGCCCATCGCCATCATCATCAGGAACGCCGACTGGCAGAACTGGACCGAGGTCCTGCCGGTGGAATCGGCCGCCGGTAGCGAAGAGAAAAAGAAGCCGCTGAAGCGCCCGCGACCTGGTCACGCCGATCTCGCCGGGGCCATCAAGTACAACTTCCAGGAAGCCCGCTACATTCTCGAACGGGCTTCGGCCCGAGAGACCGCTGCGCGGGTTGCCGTCGGCGCCCTGGCCAAGCAGTTCCTCTCCTGTTTCGGCATTGAGGTGCTCAGCCACGTAATCCAGGTCGGCACGGCCCGCATCGAACGGCTCGTCGAATGGGAAGAGATCGTGGCTTTGTCGAAGAAGGACGAGGTCCTGCTCGGCTGTGTCGATCCCGACGCCGAGGCGCGCATGAAGGCCGTCGTGGACGAGGCCTATCGCACCGGCGACACCGTTGGCGGCATCTTCGAAGTGCGCGCGCACGGCCTGCCCATCGGCCTCGGCTCGCACATCACCTGGGACACGCGGCTCGACGGGCGCCTGGCGCAGGCGATTGTCTCCATGCAGGCCGTGAAGGGCGTCGAAATCGGCGAGGCGGGCGAGGCCGCCACCGTTTTCGGCTCCAAGGTCCAGGACACCATTCATTACGACAAGAGCGAGCGGCGCTTCCACCGCGGCGCCAATAAGGCCGGCGGGTTGGAGGGCGGCATCACGAACGGCCAGGAACTCATAGTACGCGGCCTGCTGAAGCCCATCTCGACCCTGCGAAAACCCCTGGAATCCGTGGACTTGGACACGCGCGAACCGGCCGCCGCCGCCGCCGAACGCGGCGACGTGGCCGTGGTGCCCGCGGCCGGCGTGATCGGCGAAGCCATGGTAGCAATCGTGCTCGCCCAGGCATTCATTGAAAAATTTGGCGGCGATTCCCTCACAGAGTCGCGTCGAAACTACAACAGCTACATCCAACAGGTCAGGGAGTATTGAAGTAACAAGATGGTCCTGCGGATTGTGAAGTACGGTGACCCGGTGCTCGAGCAGAGGGCGGAAAACGTCACTAATTTTGGTACACCAGAGCTGCGGCAACTGGTGGACGACATGTTCGAAACCATGTATGCCAACAAGGGCATCGGCCTGGCTGCGCCACAAGTAGCGCTGCGGCAGCGGCTCACCGTCATTGATCCGTCGGCCGGCGAAGACCCCAAGGAAAAGCTCGTTCTGATCAATCCCGAGATCCTCGAAAAGGAAGGTACGCAGCTCGGCGAAGAGGGCTGCCTCTCCATCCCAGGCTTCCGCGAAGACGTGCGGCGCGCCCTGAAAGTTCACATCCGCGCGCAAAACGTGGACGGCGAATTCTTCGAAGTCGATGGGGAAGAGCTCCTGGCGCGCGCCATGCAGCATGAGCTCGACCACCTCAACGGCATCCTCTTCATCAGCCATATCAGCCCCCTGAAGCGCGACTTGATCCGCCGCAAAATCCGCAAGCTGGTCAAGGCCGGCGAGTGGGAATAAACACCCTTCGATGAAAGCAGTCTTCCTCGGCACGCCGCATTTCGCTGTACCCACATTGGAAGCGATGGTGCGCGCGGGGCACGAGGTGATATGCGTCTACACACAGCCGGACCGGCCCAAGGGACGCGGCCAGGAATTGGCTTTCGCGCCCGTCAAAGAGGCGGCATTGGGGCTCGGCATCGAAGTTCGGCAACCCGAACGGGTTCGCCGCTGTGTCGATGAACTCGCTGCCCTGAACAGCGACGTGATGGTGATCGTCGGCTACGGCCAGATCATCCCCCAGGCCATCATCGACCTGCCCCGTCACGGCATCATCAATGTCCACGCTTCCCTGCTGCCGAAGTATCGCGGCGCCGGCCCCATTCAATGGTCCATCGCGCAGGGCGAGCAAGTCACCGGCGTGACGACCATGATGATCAACGCCGGCCTCGACACCGGCGACATGCTGCTGAAGGCAGAGACCGCCATCGGCCCCGAAGAAACGGCTCTGGAACTCGGCCCTCGCCTCGCCGCCATGGGCGCGGCACTGCTCATCGAGACGCTCTCGCAACTCGAGGCGGGAACCCTGGTGCGCATCCCGCAGGACGACTCGCAGGCCACGCTCGCGCCGATCCTGAAGCGGGAAGACGGCCTGATCGATTGGTCCCAACCGGCATCTGTGATCCACAACCGCGCCCGCGGATTCCTGCCGTGGCCCGGAGCCTGGACCACTTTCCGCGGCCAGCGGTTCAACATCTGGCGCTGCCGCATCGCCGGAATCGACCAGCCCGCCGTGCCGGGCAAACCGTTCTCACATCAGAAGCGGCTCTACGCCGCCTGCGGTAACGGCTCCACCCTGGAACTGCTGGAAGTGCAGACCGAGGGCCGCAAGCGCGTGGCAGCCGATGCCTTCCTCAACGGACAGCGTCTGTCCGACTCCGATTTATTGGGAGAATCCCCGAAGTGAACCTGCCCCTTGGCTACCGCTACTCCGCCCTGTACGCGGGCATCCGCAAGGCCGCCAAACCGGATCTGGCGCTGATTGTCTCAGACGCGCCCGCCTCCGCCGCGGCGGTCTACACCACCAATCTTGTTCAGGCCGCGCCCGTGCGCCTGTCCCGCGCGCACTTGCTGGAGACCGGCGGCATCGCCCGCGCCATCATCGTCAATGCCGGCAACGCCAACTGCGCCACGCGCACGGGCGACCGCGTCGCGCTGGCCACCGCCAGGGCCACGGCCAAGACGCTGAAGTGCAAAGCCGCCGAGGTGCTGCCTTCGTCCACCGGTGTCATCGGCGTGGAACTGAATCCGGCACTGATCACCGATGCGCTTCCGGCTCTCACAGTTGGCCTCGCGCCTGAACGTTTCCTCGACGCCGCCGACGCCATCCTCACCACCGATCTCGTCCGCAAAGTCGCATTCGCCGAAACCGGCGGCATCCGCATCGCCGGAATGACCAAAGGCTCCGGCATGATTCACCCCGGCATGGCCACTACGCTCGCCTACGTCATGACCGACGCCGCCGTCCCGCCCGCCGCCCTCCGCGCGCACCTCAAGTCCGCCGTGAACCGCAGCTACAACCGGCTCAGCGTGGATGGCGATATGAGCACCAACGACACGCTGCTCGTCCTGGCCAACGGTGCGTCGGGCAAGAAAGTGTCGAAGGATGCGTTCCAGGCCGCGCTAGATGAAGTGTGCCAGTCGCTGGCGCAGCAGATCGCCCGCGACGGCGAAGGCGCCACCAAGTTCGTGGAGATCGAAGTCAGCGGCGCCCGCAACGAGGAAGCGGCCGCGAAGATCGCCCGCGCCATCGCGAACTCCCCCCTGGTCAAAACGGCGATCGCCGGCAGCGATCCCAACTGGGGCCGCATCCTCTGCGCCGCCGGCTACTCCGGTGCGGCGTTCGAACCGGCGCACGTGGACATCTATCTGCAAGGCGTGAAGGTCTGCCGCAAGGGCCTGGCCGCGCAGTACGACGAAGCCGCCCTGGCTAAAAAGCTCGACGAGAAGGACTGCCGCATCCTCTTCGTCATCGGCGGCGGCGGCCAGGGCACGGCCCGCTTCTGGACTTGCGACCTCACCCACGGCTACATCGATATCAACGGCAGCTACCGCACGTAGGCGGTCACTTGGGCCGGAACAGTAGCAGATCCAGGCTGAACGTCACCCGCATCGCCTCCACCGCCTGGGACCGCATCGGCCGGTAGATCGAGAGCAACACGTCCTCCACCGCGGCGGCGTCGAGCTCGACGCAGGCGGTCACCTTGCGCCGCTCGGCGAGAGCGAACTCGCCCGCAAACGTCTCAACGGTTCGCTCCACGCGGTCCCGGCCCGCCCCGCGCAGTTCAATGAAATCTTCGGGCGCCGGAATGGCAACCAGCAGCCGTCCATCGTCACGCAGTACGCGCCGGAACTCACCCCGATTCATCCGCGCCGTGATCGACATAACGAGCGAGAACGCGGCGTCGGCGTACGGCACGAGACGGTCCGCATTGGCCACGATCCACTCGCATTCCGGAAAGCTCCGCGCCGCCGACTTCACCGCCGGGATGGAGATATCCACTCCATGCGCCGCGAAACCAATCCGCCGGGCCAGTGTGCCCAGGTAAAAGCCCTCTCCGCATCCCGCGTCAAGCACAACGTCGGCTGGCGATGCGCCCGCGATCTCCGCGATCCCCTCCAGAAGCGGCCCCGTCACTCCGCGCCCGTGCAGCCGGCGCCGCGCCGCCACCGCAGCCTCCGTATCCCCCGGCTCTTTGGATCGCTTATCCTGCGGCTGCAAGAGGTTCACATACCCGCTCCGCGCCACGTCGAACGAGTGGTCGCGCGAGCAACGCAGTTGCCCCTCCTGGCGCACCAGCGCCATGCGGCAATCGCGAACGGGACAGATCCGCATGCCTGAGCTACGCCGTTGCGCTCAAGCCCGGCTTGTTCAGCACGCCGGTCTGCATCTGGCCGTCCTTCACCACAAAGATGCCGGGGAACTTAGTCTCCCAGTTCTTGTTGGCCACCGGCACATACTGCCGCGCATTGGCCTCGATCGCCGCCACGCCCGGCACATGCGCGGCCAATCCCGCTGAGTGGATCAACGACGCGCCCGGGCAGGTCAGGTCCTGGACGCACAGGAACATCTTCCACTTCTGCGCGGCCGCCGCCATCAGCAGAGCCTGCGCCTGTCCCTTGCACGCCTTCAACGCTGTCCCCGTGTAGCCCATCTCGCGCGCCAGCATCAGGTTTTCCAGATCCGTCAGCGACTCGTCAATCACCACCGGCCGCAGCTTGGCCGCTTCGTGCATGACGTTCGTGCGATTGCCCTTCAGGTCGCGCGACGTCGGCTGCTCCACGTACTGAATCCGCGCGAATCCGGCCGGGGCTTTCTGCTCCACGTGGCGCAGCACACCCATCAGATACTCTACGTTCGGGCACTTTTCATTGAAGTCCAACGAGTAGAACCAGCGGGTCGTGTTGCGCTTGGCCATGGTCTCCGAAGAGACACGATCGACCTTGAGAATCCGCTCGCGGTCCCAATCGAGATTCTCGCCGTTCAGCTTGATCTTGATATGCGTCAGCCCGTTGAAGTTGATCCACTCCGGCAGCGTCTCCGGCAGTCCATCGCCCACTCGCTTCGTGATATCGGCCTCCACAATGGGATCCACCGCGCCTACCAGATGGTACAGCGGCATCCGCGCCTTGGGCTCTTTCAGAACATAGCGCTCCAGGTGATCGCCCTGAAACTCCTTGCCCAGATACCGGCCCAAGTCCTCGCGCAGGAACTCGCGCGTGTAGCAGTGATACGTCGAGCGTCCGTACAACTTGCCGTAGGCGTCATGCACTGCCGCGTCGAACGGACTGCCGGTCACCATCGCGGCCAGTTTGGGCACGGCCGTGCCTGCCGCCTTCAACCACTCCGGCTCCATCAGGTGATTCAGTTCTACCGGATGGCCGTATTCGCTGCACGCAGCGGTGATCCGCCGGATCTCCTTCGCCAGGCTCTGCATCGCTGCCAGCGTCTGCTCATAAGTGAGCGTCTTCGATGGAAAGGCCCAGACGTTGCCCAACGGCATGGATCCGAATCCCTTGGCCGTCTTGCCCGCGCGGTTCTTCACCGTCACATGGATATTCAGCAGCGTGACGCGGTCCACCACCGTGCCGCCGAACTTGATCGGCGTCCGGTAGAGGTAGCTCTCCTCATCCATCGTGACGTCCGTGATGCGGATGTCGTGCGGATTCGGGCTCGCGATTTGCGGCGCGGCCAGCAGCGCGGTCAGGAAAGATCGGCGATCCAGATTCGCAGTCATGTTAGATCTCCAGGGTAGCGCTGCGGCGGGCATGCAGCCGGTCCGCCAGTTT
>CAYVDY010000415.1:0-6542 GCA_964450255.1 uncultured Candidatus Solibacter sp.
GGAGTACATCGCCAGGATGGAAGATGTTCTGGCGCTGTACGAGAAGCCATATCGCAGCTCTGAGCCAGTGGTTTGTCTCGATGAGAAGCCGGTTTCTCTACACGACGATGTTCGTCCGGGCCGTCCCGCAACGGAATCGCTTCTCGCCTTCCGGAAGGACCAACTGGTGCAACTGAGGACCGGGCGTGATCGCATCGCCTGGGGAAACCTGGGACCCATGCGCGGAGAAGGTGAGCACCGCCTCCAATTGCGCTGCCTCCAGGCTCTCGAATCGAGCATCTGGCAGTGGGAGTACAGCGAGGTTCATCGTGGGGTCGGGCCCGTCGTGAAGCAAGACGTCGTGGCTCCCGGCTGCGAATTCGTAGACGCCGCCCCATTCGAACGGATACTCGGGCTCCAGGAACATGGGATCCACTTCCAGCGCACGGTCCAGGTTGAAGCCGCCGAGGTCCAGAATTTTGTCCATGTCGATCTGCGCATCCTGGGTGCGGAAGATCTTCGCCGCGGGATTCATCGCCCGGATGCGCGACTCCAGTTTGTCGATCTCCTCACCGGGCACAAGATCGGTCTTGTTGAGGAGGATCTGTGCCGGCGAAGGCGACCTGTTCCTTTGCTTCGTCGGAATCATCAATGTGCTGCCAAATATGCTTGGCGTCGACCAGGGTAACGATCCCATCCAGGGCCAGACGCTGCTTCATCTCGTCATCGACGAAAAAGGTCTGAGCCACCGGCGCCGGGTCGGCCAGCCCGGTGGTCTCGATCAGGATGTAGTCGAAGGCGTCCTTGCGCTTCATGAGATTGCTCAGGATGCGGATTAGGTCGCCACGGACGGTGCAGCAAATGCACCCGTTGTTCATCTCAAAGATCTCTTCTTCAGCGTTGACAACCAGTTCATTGTCGACCCCGATTTCACCGAACTCGTTTTCGATGACGGCAATCCGCTTGCCGTGATTCTCTGTGAGAATACGGTTCAGCAGGGTGGTTTTGCCGGAACCCAGAAAGCCGGTGAGTACGGTTACGGGAATGCGTGAGGGACGGGTGGTTTCGGACATCTGCTTCTCCTGTGGGTGGAATGGTTGCTATGCCACTTCTGCGTCTCCGCAGCAGGCGGTACTTTCAAAATCGGAAGAGAAGTGCTGGCGCTCGTGAAACCGGTCCATTTGGAACCGGGCGAGAGAAGCAGGCAGGGGAACAACTCGACCAGCCGAGGCACAATCGGAAGCCCAGTCCGCCAGCGCCACGTACTGCTCATGCTTGTCGAGACCGCCCAGCCAGACGGGGTGATCGGCCAACATCACGAGCACCACATTGGTCACGTCGCACGGTCCCAGGCAGCCGCTAATGGTAAGCTGCACCTTCTTAGGCAAAGTCCGCTTTCGCCACTCCTGCTTCAGCCAATCCACTGGCACTTCGGGATGACCTTTGTCCGTCCGGCCGCAGCAACAGCCGACGCACACCAGCACCTGCGCCAGCGTCTTGCGTGAGGTGGTTAGCCAAGTCAACTGCGGCCGTATCGGTACCAATGCGGTTGGCGGTTGATTGCCCAAGAAGCAATGCGAACACCAAGGCTGCGACGGCGCCCAGGAAAGCAGTCCGAGCCGATTTCATCGGACCACCTCCAGACGAGTCTCCGATGGCTCGGAATGGGCGGCACAGTTCATCAGGGTGAAGGCAGCGCTTGTCAGAAACCCCTCCGTGACTACTACCGGAATCTGTGTCCACGCGAATACCGCGCCAAATTTCCCGGCGGAGCCAAGCACGCCTGAGACTGGGTCTGGGTAGGCCGTCGCCAACTGGAGCGAGGTCACAGAGTAGACCGCAAGGCTCGAGAGTGCAGCCGCAACCCCGCACGCCCAAGCGGGCTTGGCGCCAAGCCGAATGGCGGCTCGGTAAGCGACCCAAGCGGCGAAGGGGCCACACACCCCCAACGAGAACAGATTCGCCCCCAGCGTCGTGATTCCGCCGTGCGCCAGCAGCAACGCCTGAAGCAATAGGACTCTAGCGCCAACCCGGGCACGATACGCGGACCGAAAAGTATCGCTGCCAGAGCCACCCCCGTGGGATGACTGCTGCTGCCTGCAACTGATGGGATCTTCAGCGCCGTCAGCAAGAGTAGAAGTCCTCCGGTTGCGGCCAATTCAAGCCGGCGGCTCCGCACGCGGGGCTGACCAAGCTGCTTCGTGCTATCAATGACAAAGGGGACCGAGACTGCGCTCCAGAGGACGCAATGGGCAAGCGGCAGGTATCCTTCAGCAATGTGCACTTCGGCTCCAGTCTGTAGATGATAATGATAAGACACTCTCGATTGTGATTAAGGACGAAAACGTGCGCGTTCTGATTTCCGAGTATGATCAAGATGGAAGATTGTGATGACCATCGTTAGGAAGACCCGCCAAAGAGCCGCCATCCGCGAGGCTTTTGAGGCTTGTGACCGCCCGCTGTCGCCACAAGAAGTGCTGACTGCTGCGCAACGGCTGACGGACGCATTGGGAATCGCCACGGTGTACCGCAACATCAAGGCACTCGTCGAAGAAGGTTGGCTCGTCGTGGTCGAATTGCCGGGCCAACCTCCCCGTTACGAGTTATCGGGCAAGGGACACCACCATCACTTCCACTGCAGAACTTGCGGCCAGCTGTTCGAGTTGCACGGTTGCGTGGAGAGCTTTAGAAGCATGATACCTTCGGGGTTTCAGATCACCGGTCATGACGTATTGCTCTATGGGGTTTGCCAGTTGTGCCGCGCGGCCGGACAGGCCGCACGGAACTAGCCTGAGCTGCATGGACAGTCCCGGACCCAAAGGGGTGATGTGGAATTTGCTTGTGCGCCAGATGTCTCCGCGAAGGCTCGTATGTCATTGAGGGGTTTCAACACTGGCTTGCTGGCCTCTCCGTGGCGACAGTGGAGAATCAACGCATTTCATGTGTCCGTCGCGGTGAGTGGCGGAAGACCTGACGGTCGTAATGTTGACAGCCTTGAACCTGCTTGCCTGGTTTGTTCTCACTTTGACGCATCTGGAACTGACCGCGCGAAGGCCTCGGGGATCTTCGCGGGCCGGTTCTGAACGCGGCGGCGTCGCAGGAGCCAGTGCCAGAAGCCGGTGACGAAGGTAGCCACCCACGCCAAGCCGAGGAAGACGTAGGCGATCCGAGTCGCCAGGCCGCCCCAGATTCCGAAGTGAACAGGGATGCACCACAGGATCAGCTTGCGGACCGTCGGCGCGTTGCGCGTATCTTCAATGGAGATCACCCGCCCGGCAAACGGGTCGACGGCGATGTTGGCGTGGTTGCGGGTCCGATTCCAATCGTCCCATTCCTTTCGCACCATCAGGGGCGCTTCGCGCGTGCGCGGGAAACTGACACGGCGGATGCGCCCGGCCAGAGCCTGGTCCGCGGCGTGGACCAGCACGTCGACCGGCAGCCGGTGCTGTCCCGGTTCGGCGACGGTGGGTCTGGCTGCCACCGGCGTGCCCGCCAGGCCGTACACCGCCTTCCGGAACGGATCGGGGAACGCAAACTCGACGGCGGTGATGGCAAACAGCAGAGAGAAGATAAACGGGTAAACACCGGCGGCGTTGTGAAGGTCATACAGGGTTCTCGGCAGGCCCGCGCCCATGCGGACCGAAAAGTGTGTCTTCCACACCGCGCGTCCGGCACGCCGCGCCGGCCACCAGAGCCAGATGCCGGCGAAGAGTAGGGCCAGCGTCAGCAACGCGCCCCAACCATTCAGCAGCCAACCGGTCTGCCCCAGAAAAAGGTAGAAATGCAAATAGCACAGGAAGCCGTAGAAGGAACTCGCCCTGGTGCGGTCACCCAGGATGGCGCCGCTGTAAGGGTCCATGAAAACATCCACCTGGTCGGCGCGGTTGGGGCCGAGGCGAATGGTATAGGGCTGGTTCGACTCCACGGGAAAGTTGATGTAGGTATACCTGTCCTTCCAGCCCGGGTATCGCTTTTCGAAGGTGGAGAGGATCTGCGACAGAGGCAACCGCTGGCCTTTCACCTCCACTTCCCAAAGATGCGGATTGAGATAACGGTCGATCTCCCGGCCGAACACCAGCAGACTGCCGGCGAGACCCATCATCACCAGGTAAAGGCCCAGGAACAGGCCCAGCCAGAGATGAGTCTGGTAGAAGAGATTGCGGGCGGTCCAGAGGGCCGCCTTCCTCGGTTCGCGGATGCGGGTTACCACCGGTAGCGCACCTGCACCGAGAGACGCCGCGGCGTACCCGCGTTGCCTGCGTCCTGAGCGGAGAAGTCGTCGGCGATGTAGTAGCGGTCGCTGAGATTAGTCCCCGGCACGACCACTCTCATCCGCCAGACGTCAAATGACGCCGCGCCGGAGAGCAGCGTGTAGGAGGGCAGGATCTGTGGATTGACGGTGTTGTCGCGCAACGGGCGGCTCCCTACGTAGTTGAACGCCGGCGAAAAGGTGAGGGATTTCCGTAAGTGCAGCAGGGCGCCGGCGCCGGCGATGTGGCTGGGGGCCATGCGGACTTGGTAGCCGGAAAAATTGGTGGCGAGCGTCGGCCGGAATTCGAAGTGCCGGGCGTTGTGGTGAGCGTAGTGGCTCCAGAGTGTGTGCCTGAGGAGCCGGGCGCGAAATTCGGATTCGATGCCGTTGACGCGCGACGTGGCATTGACGAAGATGAAGTCCTCCGGCCCGGAGAGGAAGCTCCGCTGGCCGTCGATCTTCTTCATGTCGAAGTAGGTTGCCTGGGCGAAGTACCTGCCGCTGGCGAATCGCAGGCCGCCCTCCAGACTGCGAGTGACCTCCGGACGCAGCAACTGCGGCACGATGACACTTCCCTGTTGGCTCAGTGACGGGAACTGCGGCCGGAAGCCCTCGACGTAGTTCCCGAAGACCACCAGGTTGGTGCGGTTGCGCTGGAAGGCAACCACGTCGACGCCCACCCGAGGGCTGATGCGCGACCTGATGCTGGCGGAGGTAACACTGGTGTCGGAGCGAGTGAGAAACTGGTCGAAGCGGTCCCACCGAAGCCCCAGTACCGTGCCGATCCGGCCCCATCCAAGGCGCTCCTGAACGTAGACCGAAGCGATGCCCTGGCCGAAATCGGAGTATGTGGCGCCGCCACGAATGCCTCTCGGATCGTTGTTCACGTTCGAGACAGGGGTATTCCAATTGGGTCCTCGATACCTGGGAGCGCCGCTGAACGATGGCGAAGACTGGTCCTGGCTGCCCGACTCGTACGTGAGGCCGGCCAGAAGGTCACTGCGAAACCGTTCGCGGTTGCGGGACCACGTGAGGATCGAGTCGGTGAGCAGAGTGTCCTGCTCGGCATCGCTCTCGGAATAGCCTTTGGAGACCGCCGACGACGGAGGCAGAATCGTGATGCCCCCGGTGGCGAGACGATCGTAGCGACTGAAGTTGGTGGTGTTCGACAGCGTCCATTCGCGTGCCACCGTCAGGTCAGCCCGGCCGGTAATAGAGTGCAGGCGGGCGTCGAAACTCGCCCCCGCTATGCCGTAGTTGTCTTCGCGTGACACGAGGTAGGGGCGGCCATTCACGAGCGGGACGATGGAGCCGCGTTGGGCCTCGACGTCGCTGAACAGGTAGTTGCCGCGGATGTGGAGGCGGCCGCCGAAGGATTGCTCCCCCATCAGGCTGAAGGCGCCCATGTCGCGGCCGGTGTTGCGCTGGAAGCCATCGCTGGACTGGAGCATTCCGGATCCGGCCAGTCGTCCGCCGGTCCAGGGGACGCTGGCGCTACCCATGGTCTCGCGGCCGCCAAAACTGGCCAGGCCGAATCCCAGATCCCCGGTAAAACGCCTGCGGTCCGGCGGAACGGTGAAAAATTGCATCACTCCGCCAATAGCGCTGCGGCCGTAGGCCGACGAACCGGGCCCCTTCACGAACTCCACCTCTAGGACATTGAGCACCGGTAGCATTGTCAGGTCGGCCGAACCGTTCAGTTGGCGCATCGGAACGCCATCAATCACGGTCAGGACATCGGCGGTGTCGCGCAGTCCGCGGGTCGATACGCGCGTAGGCATTGCCCTGGGTGCCGTTCTGGAGGCCGGGTACGCTGCGCAGGGCATCCTCCAGAGAGTTGGCGCCGGTCTTCTCAATCTCCTCGCGGGCGATGATCGAGACTAGAAACGGCGTCCGCAGAACGGGTTCCGCCGTCTTGCTGACCGTCTGGACATAAGTGGCGACGGGGCTCGGCTCGATTGTGAACTGCAGTGGTTCCCTGATCGGCAGCGTGACCGCTCGCTCGATGACGGCGAAGCCCTCGCGGCGGACGATCACGCGATAACTTCCGCCGGGAAGCCCATCAAAACCGAAGCGCCCCTCCGGATCCGTCGCTCCGATGCGCCGCACCGGCCCCGACAGTTCGATGCGGGCATCTGGAACAGAGGCCCCGCTCGTGTCCTTAACGATGACGTTTGCTGGGGGTTTCAGGGACTCCAACGGGACCTCCTGGGCTGGCGCTGGCTCCACGGTGGGAGGGCTGCCGGGAGACGTCTGTCCTAGGAGTCTGTCGGAGATAGATTTCTCCAAGCCCGCTCGATAAAACACTACA
>CAYVDY010000416.1:0-6516 GCA_964450255.1 uncultured Candidatus Solibacter sp.
GAGGCCTGCGCGGCGGCCGATCTGATCTATCTGGCGGGGCCGATCCATCAGATTCTGACGGTGATCCCGCAACTCGATTCGCTGGTGAAGCCAGGCGCGCTGGTGACGGATGCGGGCAGCACGAAGAGCCGCATCTGCGAGGCGGGCGCGCTGCTGAAGAACGCTCAGTTTCTCGGCGGGCATCCGATGGCCGGGAAGGAGTCTCGGGGTGTCGGCTCGGCGGAAGCCACGCTGTTCCAGGGGCGGCCGTATCTGCTGACTCCGGCGTCGCTGGAAGACCTGGAGACGCCTGCGGCGCGCGAGTTCGTCGAATGGGTCACGGCGATTGGGGCGGAGCCGCGGGTGCTGTCGCCGCAGTTGCACGACCGCGTGGTGGCGCATTCCTCGCACTTGCCACAACTGCTTTCCACGACGCTGGCGGCCACGCTGGGCGCGCATCCTGATTCGTGCGCCATCGCGGCGGCGGCCGGGCCGGGCCTGTTGGATTCTACTCGGCTGGCGATGAGCGCGTGGGAGATCTGGCACGACATCGTGGATACCAACCGGGCGGAGATCGCCGGCGCGCTGGCCGCTTACGAAGAGCGGTTGCGGGCGGTGCGGCTCGCCCTGGAAGAGGGCAGCGTAGAGGAGACGTTTCGCGCCGGTGGCGATTTCGCACGTCGGCTGCGCGACCCGGAGTAGGCCGGCGCCAGCTTGACACCCTGCGCCCTGAGGCGCAGTTCCACATGATGAGCGAGTTCCTTCATCGCCAGGCTAACGGAGAAGGCGCCGAGCTCCAGCGGCTGAGTGTGGCATGCGGGAGAGGTTTAGCAACTCCGCGCCATGATTGCCGAAGACTGAATATGCCCGCACACATCTCATCCACCTCTCTTTTTGCGGCCGTTATGTTCGCTACCTGGGCCACTGGGCTTCCGGCGCAGACCCCGGGCGTTGCCAGGCCGGCGGCCGGCGCCTTTGTGGAGGGCAGGGACTATCTGGTGCTGAACCGGGTGCGGTTTCTGGACCAGGCGGGCTTCGACCGGCCCGTGGAAGCCTTCAGCGTGCTGTTCCCGAGGGGCTGGAAGACGGAAGGCGGCGTGCGGTGGGGCAGCTGGCAGGGTTGCCGGGGCGACATGGTGAGCAATTACATCAAGGCATCGTCGCCGGACGGCTCCATTCGCCTGGAGGTGATGCCCAGCCGCAGCTTCGCGTGGAGCAGCGACCAGCAGATGCTGCAGCTCATGCAGGCCGGTGTGCAGCAGGGCGGCTGCGGCATCAACCAGCCTTTCGACGCCAAGCGGTATATCGAGGGATTCGCCAGGAAAGACCTGGGCGCGACGGCCTCCGGGATTCGCGAGGATGAAAGCCGCCTGCCCCGGATGCGGGAGCTGGACCGGCAGGCCAACGAGGTGGCGCGCCAGTATGGAAACGACACGGAGCAGAGTACGACGATAGCGTTCGGCAAGCTCACCTGGCCCGACGGCAGCGAGGGGATCATCCACGCCGGCGTGATGAACTCGGTGATGCGCAAACAGGACTACCTGTCTGGCGGTTTCACGACGATGACAACCACCGGCGTCTTCCACTGCGTGCTGATCCGTTACCCTGCCGGCAGGCAGGAGGAGGCCGCCAAACTGCTGCACCTGGCGCTGACAAGCAGCCGGACTAATCCCGTTTGGCGCGACGCAAAAGACAGGTTCCTCGCGGAGATGGGCCGGCGGGAACATGCTGCCAACATGGAGAAGATCCGGCTCATGGGCGAGCAGAGCCGGGCCTATGCACAGGCTCAGAGCGCGGCGAGCGACCAGCGCATGCGGGACTGGGAGAACCAGCAGAATTCGCAGGACCGGCAGCACAAGAACTTCATCCAGGCGATCCGCGAGGTGGAGACGTGGCGGGACGGCAGCGGCAGGAGCGTGGAGTTGACGGCGGGCTACGATCAGGCGTGGAGCCGCGGCGACGGGCGGTATATCCTCAGCAACAAGCCAGGGTTCGATCCGCGTGCCGTGCTGCAGGATCAGCAGTGGCAACCGCTGGCGCGGGAGCGATAGGACGGGGAGTGGAGGTGTGCGGTATCCTCTTATTGAGGCTAGTTTCTCATTAACAAGACAGCACAGTATCGCGTACACGGGATGGACTGCGCGGAAGAGGTATCTCTGTTGCGCGCGAGGCTGAGCCGTTTGCAGGGCGTGCGGAATCTGCGTTTCGACGTGATCCAGGCACAGATGGAAGTGGAGTATTCGCCGGCGGCTGTGAGGCCGGAGGAGATCGTGAAGGCGGTCTCGTCAGTGGGGATGCGGTGCGAGCCATGGCAGGCAATCAGCGCCGGGGGCAACTTCTGGCAGCGGCGGGGACGGGCTGTACTGGCGTGGGTGAGCGGGTTGGCGCTGGCGGGCGGGATGGCGGTGCAGGCGGTCCATTCGAAGGACCTGGTGACGAGTCTGCTGGTGCACGAGCATGGCGGACACGCGACTCCGCTGTTTGGGCTGACGCTGTTCTGGATCGCGATGGGGGCGGGGTCGGCCTCGCTGCTGCCTAAGGCGTGGGCGTCGCTGCGGGCGATCAGGCCGGACCTGAATCTGCTGATCGTCCTCTCGCTGGTTGGGGCGGGTTGGCTGGGCGAGTGGACGGAGGCTGCGACGCTCTCGTTTCTCTTTGCGCTAGCGGGACAACTGGAAGCCTGGAGCATGGGGCGGGCGCGGGAAGCGATCACGCGGCTGTTCGCCGTGACGCCGGCCGAGGCTTCGGTGGTACACGGCGACCATGAGCACAAGACTCTAGTGGAGCGGGTGCAGACGGGTTCGGTAGTGCGGGTGCGGGCGGGCGAGCGGATCCCGTTTGACGGCGTGGTGGTGGGTGGCGCGTCGCATGTGAATCAGGCGCTGATCACGGGTGAATCGGTGGCGGTGGAGAAGGGCGAGGGCGGGCGGGTGTATGCGGGCACGATGAACGAGACGGGCGAGCTCGACATCCACACATCGGGGCCGGCCTCGGACACGACACTGGCCCGGATGATCCGCATGGTGGGGGACTCGCGGGCCAGGCGCGCGCCGAGCGAGCAGTTTGTGGAGAAGTTTGCGCGGTACTACACGCCGGGCGTGTTTCTGCTGGCGTTCAGCGTGGCGGTGATCCCACCGTTGATGCGGGGCGGCGAATGGAGCCACTGGTTCTACCAGGGGATGGTGATCCTGCTGATCTCATGCCCTTGCGCGCTGGTAATCTCGACACCGGTGAGCATCGTTTCGGCGCTGGCGAGCGCGGCCCGGAATGGAGTGCTGATCAAGGGCGGCGCATTTTTGGAGGAAGCCGCGCGGATACGGGCGGTGGCGCTGGATGCGGCTTGTGTGAAGGCTTATCCGAACGCGGGCCAGGTGGTGACGGCGCTGCGAAAGCGGGGCGTGGAGCGAGTGGTGCTGTTCACGGAAGGGCCGGCTCGGGCGGCGCGCGAGTTCGCCGGTACGGCGGGGATAGACGAGGCACTGGCGGGGCTCACTACCCGAGCCAGGGACGGCCATGTGCGCGAATTGGTGAAGTTGCATGGGCATGTGGCGCTGGTGGGAGACGCAGGCCGCGAGGTGCACACGGACGCGGGATCGCTTGGGATCAGCCTGGGGCGGCAGGGCGCGGATCTGGCTCGGGAGTCGGCGGACATCGTACTGATGACCAGCGATCTGGAGCGGGTGGTGTTTCTGTTGGACCATGCGCGGCGCACACTGCGGGTGATTCAGCAGAACGTGGCGTTCGCGCTCGGGATGAAGGCGCTGTTTCTGGCGGCTGCGATGGGCGGGATGGCCACTCTGTGGATGGCGGTGGCGGCGGATATGGGGGCTACTCTGGTGGTGACCTTGAACGGGTTGCGACTGCTGGGCGCGCGGCCGCATCGTATGGAGTGATGATACGCCGGCGTAACTTGTGGGTGCTGCCCTGGCTGCCTGCCGTGGTGCTGCGGGGGGCCGAGGCTGACTCCGTGCGCGGGCGCGTGGCGGGCGACCTGAAGTTGAAGACGGCGGATGGGCGAATAGTGGGGCTGAGCGGGGACGCGGAGTCAACGGCTGTCGTGCGGGACCATCGACTGGCCCGAGAGGAGTTTGAGCTTCGGGGGAAGTTCACGGCTCCGGATGCGTTTGCGATCGATCCGATCCACTTGCGCGCGATTTTCGTTTGGCGGGGCGGGCAGAAGCTGGTGGTCACGTACTGGTGCGATGTTTGCGCCATCCGCGCGTGGACTCCGGGCAAGTGCCAGTGCTGCCAGGATGATATGGCTCTCGATTTGCGCGACCCGGCCCTGAAAGAAACCTAGCCCTCTTCGTCATAGACTGTAAGGGCATGACACGCGCCCTTGTTCTCCTCGCTATCACTCCGCTCATGACACAAGCAGCCAACTACACCATACAGAAGACGACCCTCGACTCCGTTGAGGTTTATATTATGCGCGACGAGGCGCGGGCCACCGAAGTGCGGATTGCGCCTTCGATCGGCAATAACTCGTACGAGATGACCGTGAAGGGCAAGCGGGTGTTCTGGTCGCCGTACCAGAGCGTCGGCGAGCTTGCCGCCAAGCCGGTGAATCTTGGCAATCCGCTGCTGTGGCCGTGGGCCAACCGGATCGATGGGACGGCCTACTTTGCGAATGGGAAGAAATACACGCTGAACACGGAGTTGGGCAACGTGCGGCCGGGGCCGAACAACACGCCGATCCACGGGCTGATCATGTACACGAAGCTGTGGAAGGTGGTGAAGGCGGAGGCTGGCGACGGCGGGGCGGTGATGACGGCCCGGTTGGAGTTCTGGCGACGGCCGGAACTGATGGCGCAGTTCCCGTTCGCGCACAACATCGAGATGACGTACCGGCTGAAGGACGGGGCGCTGGAGGTGGAGACGGCGATTGAGAATCTGAGCAGCGAGGCGCTGCCGGTGTCGCTCGGGTATCACCCCTATTTCCAGGTGAACGATGCGCCTCGGGACGAGTGGCGGGTGCATTTGCCGGCTCGGGAGAAGATGCTGCTATCGAACCGGCTGATTCCGACAGGAGAGCGGCAGGGCAACGTCTACGCGGATCCGCAGAGCTTGGGCGGCATTGTACTGGATGATGTGTTCGACGGGTTGGTGCGGGATGCGGATGGGTATGCGCGGTTCTGGGTGGAAGGCAGGAAAGAACGGATCACGGTGGAGTACGGGCCGAAGTACACGGTGGCGGTGGTGTATGCGCCGGCGGGCCGGGGGTTCATCTGCTTCGAGCCGATGACGGGGATAACGAATGCGTTCAACGCGGCCCAGGCGGGGTGGGATCAGGGGTTGCAGTCGGTGGCGGTGGGAGGAACCTGGCGGGAGACGTTCCGGGTGGTGCCTAGCGGGTATTGAGAGGGCGGCAGGGTTTCCTCAAGGTCGCGGCTCGGTAATGGAGCCGCGACCTTGAGGGAGAGAGTCTACTTCACGCCGGCGGGCTTTTTGGGCGCGGCGGCGGGAGGAGCGGCAGGTTTGGCGGCGGGCGCGGCAGAAGTGGCGGCAGGTGCGGCGGCGCCGGCACCAAACTTCTTATCGTAGCCATCGACGATCTGCTGGGTGATGTCGATGCCGTTGGCGGCCCAGAGAACCGGGCTCTGCTGAGTGCTGACGTCGAGGACGACGGCGAAGCTCTGCCCCTTGGCGTACTCGTCGATGACCTGGATCATGCGCTGGCCGATCTCGTTCACGAGTTTGCCTTCTTCGGCCTGCAGTTCCTGCTGCATGTCTTCGCTATCCCACTGCAGCTTCTTCTGAATGTCGTCGATTTCGCGCGTGAGTTTCTCACGGGCTTCGGCGGACATGGTATTGGCGCCCTTGCTGAGGGCCTCACGCTTCTTCTGCAGTTCGCCGTTGCGGCCTTCCAGATCCTTGGCCTTGGGTTCGAACTTGACGCGAATGGCGTTGCGCGCCTTCTCGCCATCTTTGGTGGCCAGAATCGCGCCCTGAATGTTGATGATGGCCACCTTCGTGGGGGCGACCTGCGCCGGCACTGCCGGGGCGGTAAGAACGAGGGCCAGCACACCGAGGCCCATTTGCTTCACGTCGAATCTCACTGTGTTCAAACTCCTAAGACTATATCGATCGTAACATGGCACCGCGGGGCGCTAGAACGTGCGGCTGATGGTGAAGCGGAACATAGTCCGCCTCTCCTGATAGGGCGAGGGCCTGGCAAAAGTTGCGGCCGCGTTGGCATAGGTCGCAAAGTTCGGGAAGGCCGCCGAATCCGCCGCGATGGGCGGGACGAACATCTGCTCGACAATGGATGGGTTGTACGCCCAGTAGAGGCGGAAGGGCGCATTGACGACAGGCATCATGATCTGAAACTCGATGCCGGTGGACATGCGGATTTTCTGTGATTCCGAGATGACGATGGCCTCATTGTTGAATCCGGCCTGGGGATAGGCGCCGTTGAGCGAATCCAGGCGGCTGGGGTTGAGGCGTAGCTGGCTGGGCCGGGTGATGCGGTTGACGCCGGCGTCGAAGAACGCGGCCAGCACCAGCGGTCCGAAGATTGGGATGCGGTACTCGATG
>CAYVDY010000417.1:0-6509 GCA_964450255.1 uncultured Candidatus Solibacter sp.
GAAACCATATGCGCTTTTTCACCAACACTCTGGCGGGGGTGTGCCTGACCGGGCTAACACTCATCGCGCTTTCCGCACAGGACACTCCTCCGGCTGAATCGCCCAAGCCGGATGCGTCCGCCATGACGCCACCCGCGGGCCGAACCGCCGGTCCGCCGGAACCCAAGCCATACGAGCGAGTGGTCACCAAGGAATTCAAAACCGACGACGGAGTCTTCAAAGTCCATCGCAATCGCGATCGAGTCCTTTATGAGATCCCCAAGGCCGAACTCGGCAACGAATTCCTGTGGGTCACCCAGATCCGCCGCACCACGCTCGGCGCCGGCTATGGCGGCCAGTCCGTTGGCAACCGGGTTGTGAAGTGGGAACTCCGCGACCGCCGCGTGCTCCTCAAGCTCGTCAACTACGACGTCGTCGCCGATCCCAGCCAGCCCATCGCTCAGGCCGTGCGCGACTCCAACGAGAACACCATCGTCATGGCGTTCAACGTCGAAGCCTTCACCAAGGACGGCGCGCCCGTCATCGATGTCAGCCGCCTCTTCACCACCGACGTTCCCGAGTTCAGCGCCCGAACCCGCCTGCGCGCTCGCGGCATGGACTCCACCCGCACGTTCGTCGACAAGGTAGTCAGCTTCCCAACCAATAATGACGTCGACCGCACTCATACCTTCCCCACGCCCAACGATGCCAACCCCGGCATGGGCACGCCCGCGCCCAATCCCTTCGCCACCGGAATGCGCCCCGGCAGCGGCACCGTTCTCGTCCATTACTCCATGACCCGCCTGCCCGAAAAGCCCATGATGGCCCGCATGTTCGACGAGCGCATCGGCTACTTCACCCATCGCCATCTCGACTACAGCCGCCCCGAGCAGAAGGCCACCCAGCGCACCTTCATCGCCCGCTGGCGCCTGGAAAAGAAGGATCCTAACGCCGCCCTCAGCGAACCCGTCAAGCCCATCACCTTCTACATCGATCCAGCCACCCCAGCCAAGTTCGTCCCCTACATCAAGGCCGGTGTCGAGAGCTGGAAGCCCGCCTTTGAAGAAGCCGGCTTCAAGAATGGCATCATCGCCAAGGACGCGCCCTCGAAGACGGAAGACCCCGATTGGGCCCCCGAGGACGCTCGCTACAGCGTCATCCGCTGGCTGCCCTCCACTATCGAGAACGCCATGGGCCCCCACGTCTCCGATCCCCGCAGCGGCGAAATCCTCGAAGCCGACATCATGATGTACCACAACATTCAGCAGCTGAATTCGGACTGGTACTTCACCCAGGCCAGCCCCCTCGATCCCCGCGCCCAGCAGTACCCCATGCCAGAAGATCTCGCCGGCAAACTCGTCCAGTACGTGGTGGCCCACGAAGTCGGCCACAGCCTCGGCTTTCAGCACAACATGAAGGCCAGCTCGCTCTACCCAATCGAAAAAGTGCGCGATCGCGAATGGGTCAAGACCATGAGCCACACGCCCACCCTGATGGACTACTCGCGCTTCAACTACGTCGCCCAACCGGAAGACAAGATCGACCCCGCCGACCTCATCCCCAAAATCGGACCCTACGACAAGTTCGCCACCATGTGGGGCTACAAGCCGATCCCCGGCGCCAAGACCCCCGACGAAGAGAAGCCCACCCTCGATGAATGGGCCCGCGTACAGGAGCAGACCCCGTACCTACGTTTCTCCACCGACGGAACGAACGGCTCCGATTGGGGCGAGAACACCGAAGCAGTCGGCGACGCCGATGCAGTCAAGGCCACCACGCTCGGCCTGAAGAACCTGGAGCGCGTCTCCGGCTACCTCCTCAAAGCAACGGAAGAAAAGGGCGAGGATTGGACTCAGCTCCAGCGCGTCTACGGCCGCCTTCTCGGCCAGTGGTCGCTCGAAATGGGCCATGTCGCCGCGCTGATCGGCTCATCCGATTCCCAGCAGGTCCATGGCGGCCAAACCGGCGTGCGCTTCAAGGCGGTCCCGAAGGAACGCCAGCAGGCCGCCGTCAAGTTCCTGCTCGATAACGGATTAATCGTGCCGAAATGGGCCCTCAACTCGGAAGTGCTCCGCCGCATCGAACCAGACGGCGCCCTCACCCGTGTCCGCACCGCGCAGAACCGCCTCATGTCTGGCATGCTCTCCACCACCCGCATCAATCGCCTGGTGGAGCAGGCCGCCATGGATCCCAAGGCATACACGCCTTCCGAATTCCTTACCGATGTCCGCAAAGGCGTCTTCTCGGAAATCTACGCCGGCAAGCCTGTCATCGATACGTTCCGCCGCAACACGCAGCGCATCTATATCGATCAGATGGCCGACAAGCTCAATGGCCGCGCCCCCGTCAGCGACGACGCCCGCGCCCTGGTGCGCGCCGAACTGAAGACCCTCAGCGCCGACGCCACCCGCGCCATGGCCACCGCCGCGGACCGCACCACGCGCGCCCACCTCGACGACATGAAGGACCAGATCGCCAAAATCCTGGATCCCAAATTCGCGCAGCCCGCCCCCGCCGCGCCCGCCTTCGGCCAAGGCCGCCCCGGCGTTGACGGCGACGACAACCACCTCAACTGCTGGCCCGACTACGGCATCTACAACGAGCCGCGCCAGTAGCCCATCCGCTCAGCGGAGCACTATCACTTCCACTCCGCTGGGCATCCCCTTCGACCGCCCAATCCGCTGCGAAGCCGGAACAAAATCCTCCGGCTTCGCATCCGGAATATTCGCCACAAACTTCTGCGGATTCCGATCCGTCAACGGGAACCACGAACTCTGCACCTGCACCATAATCCGGTGCCCTCTCTTGAACGTGTGCAGCACATCCGGCAGCGCATACTCGATCTTCACAAACTCCCCCGCCGGCAGCGCCTCCGGCTTCTCCATCGACTTCCAGAAACGCCCCCGGAACGGCTCTCCCCGCACCAACTGCTGATACCCGCCCATCCGCAAATTCTGCGGATTCGGCGTCGGATCCGGCGCGTCCCCCGGATACACATCAATCAGTTTCACCACCCAATCCGAGTCGGTCCCCGAGGTCGAAGCAAACAGCTTCGCCAGCAGCGGCCCGCCAACCGTCACCTCGTCGTCCAGCGGCTCGGTCTGGAACGTCAGCACATCCGGCCGCATCGAAGCGTGCCGCTGATCGTCCACGATGTACACCTGCGGAACGCCGCTCGCAATGAAACTCGTAAAAGGCACCGGCTTTGCCGGATCGCTGACATACATGTCAAAACCCTCAGCCTCCGCCGGAGGCGCAAAGCCTAGCTTCCCGCCGGCATGGAAATAGAGCGTCTTCTTCTCGCCCTCTTTCGGAGGCCAGGCATCGAACGTCCGCCACTCGTTCGTCCCCGTCTCAAACATCCACGCCGCCGGCGGCCTCCACACGCCCTTCCCCTTCAGCAGCGCCTGAAAAAACGGGAACTGGATCTTGTCCCGGAAAAACGCGCCGGTCTTCATCTGAAACTGCACCGGACCCAGCGAAGTCCCGTCGCCCCGATTCCACCCTCCATGCGTCCAAGGCCCCATCACCACCGTAACCGGAGCCTTTGGCCCTGTCGTGCTCGCAGCCCGGAACAACCGCAGCGGCCCCTGCAAGTCTTCGGCATCAAACCACCCGCCCACAATCAGGAGCGAAGGTGTGGTCTGCCGGATATGCGGCTCCAGCGCGCGCGGCTTCCAAAACTCGTCATACGACGTGTGCTTCGTATTCGCGCTCCAGTACGGGTTCTGAAACTTGAAGTACTTCTCATCCGCGTTCGAAAGCGGGCCGAGCTTCAAAAAGAACTCATAGTGATTGGGCGTGCCGTATTCAAACCCCGCCCCACGTTCCCGTCCCGGCCGCTGCGGCTCCTTGTGCTCATTGAAAAATCGGTAGAATCCGAAGTTCGCCGCCAGCATGAACGCCCCATTGTGGAACGAGTCGTCCCCGCGAAACAGATCCATCATCGGAGCCTGCGGCGACACCGCCACCAGCGCCGGATGCGCCCCCGGAATCGACGCCGCCGCGTAGAAGCCCGGATAGGACGTGCCCACGATTCCCGCCTTCCCGTTGTTGTGCGGCACGTTCTTCAGCAGCCACTCCACGGTGTCGTACGTGTCCGTACTCTCGCTCTGCGCTCCGCCATGCGGCGTCATTTCGCCGAACTTACCCTCGCTCTCGTAACGTCCCCGCACGTCCTGGCACACAAAGATGTAACCCTCGCGCGCGTACTGCTCGCCTTGCCCCAAGCTCGTCCGGTAGTTCTCGATTCCATACGGGCCGCAGCTATACGGCGTCCTCTGCATCAGGAACGGATACGTCTTCGAATGATCCTTCGGCGCATACACCGACGTGTAAAGCCGCGTGCCATCGCGCATCGGCACGCGGAATTCGAACTTCGTATAGTTCGCCACAACATAATCAAGACCCTGCGCCATCAGCGAGCAGGAGAGCAGCATGAGACTGGAGACAAGTTTCATCTCCTACCAGTCTACCCGCCGGAAACCCGATTCCCCTCGCCGCCGTCTGATCAGTTGAAGAGAGACGATGAGCCAAAGGGCGCCGGTTCACTCGGCGGCGTCCCACTCCTTCCTCTAACGGCGGCTGCCACTTTCCTTTCCTTTGCATCGGCAGCCGCCTCTTCTTTCTCGCGCAGGGATACACTTGTGGTCGGCAACCCATGAAGACCATCATTGAGCCCTTCCGCATCAAGAGCGTCGAACCCCTCCGCAAGTCCACTCCCGGCGAACGTGAAGCCTTTCTCGAAAAAGCCGGCTACAACCTCTTCCTCATCGACGCCGACAACATCCTGATCGATCTCCTCACGGATTCCGGCACCTCCGCCATGTCCACCGGTCAGTGGGCCGCCATGATGCGCGGCGACGAGAGCTACGCCGGCAGCCCCAGCTACTACCGCCTCAAGACGGCAGTCGAAGAACTCACCGCTTTCCATCACGTCATCCCCACCCATCAGGGCCGCGCCGCCGAGCGCATCCTCTTCACCTGCCTCTGCAAGCCCGGCCACGTCGTCCCCAACAACACCCACTTCGATACCACCCGCGCCAACATCGAATTCACCGGCGCCCAGGCCCTGGACCTCCCCCTCGCCGAAAGCGCCGACACCCAGTCCCAAGGCCCCTTCAAGGGCGGCATGGACGTCGATGCCCTGGAGCGCGTCATCGCCGAGCACGGCCGCGACCGCATTCCGCTCATCATGCTCACCGTCACCAACAACTCCGGCGGCGGCCAGCCTGTCTCGATGGCCAACATAGAAGCAGTCAGCACCATCGCCCGCCGTCACCAGATCCCCTTCTATCTCGATTGCTGCCGCTTCGCCGAAAACGCCTGGTTCATCCGCGAGCGTGAACCCGGCTACAGCAACTGGTCCCCTAAACGCATCGCGCGTAGAATGTTCTCCCTCGCCGACGGCTGCACCTTCTCCGCCAAGAAGGACGCCTTCGCCAACATCGGCGGCCTTCTTTGCACCAACGACCCCGCCCTCGCCCAGCAGGAAAAGAACCTCCTCATCCTCACCGAGGGCTTCCCGACCTACGGTGGTCTGGCCGGCCGCGACCTCGAAGCCATCGCCGTCGGACTCCACGAAATCCTCGAACCCGACTACCTCGAATACCGCATCGCGTCGACGCGCTACCTAGGCCGCCACATCGCCGATCACGGCGTCCCCATCGTCGAGCCCCCCGGCGGCCACGCCATCTACATCGACGCCGGCCGTTTCCTCCCCCACATCCCGAAACACAAGTTCCCCGCCCAGTCCCTGGCCGTCGAGCTCTACCGCCACGCCGGCATCCGCAGCGTAGAGATCGGCTCGGTCATGTTCGGCGAGCACGCCCGCAACGAGCTCCTCCGCCTCGCCATCCCCCGCCGCGTCTACACGCAGAGCCACATCGATTACGTCGTGGAAGCCATCCTGGAGATCGAGGCCCGCAAGAGCGGATTGCGCGGCTACGAGATCGTCGAGCAGCCGGAGTTCCTCCGCCACTTCTCCTGCCGCTTCCGGCCGCTGTAGGCGAAGAAATAGTAGAGCAGCAAGGCGTAAGGTCCGACCGTCAGGACAAAGGGCCAGATCCAGCGAACAGCGGGGTTCCCGGAAGAGTCGTGCCACCAATCCCACAGGAAGACGAACAAGCAATAGAAAGTGCCGAACGTGGTGGCCATCACAACTGCGCCGGCAGTCAGATTCGCCCAGTATCCATTGTTCCCTGTCAGAAAGCGGGTGACGTCGCCACCGAAGGCTGAGTAGATACCGAACGGCACCAGGATGAGACTCACCAACGCAAGCCAGAATTGGACCGCGCGCTCCGATTTCTTCAAAGGCTCTTTCCTTGGCCGGCATTCTATCAAACCCCGCCATCTGCGATAGCATCACCCCATGGCCCACCGCACCCTGCTCTGCTTGCTGAGCATCACCCTCCTCCCCGCCGCCGACCCCACCCTCTCCAAGCGCCGCCCCGGCGCCCACACCCGCATGTCCTCCTGCAAAAGCCCACCAGCCGCCGCAGCCGCTCGCGCAGCCGAAACGCACGGAGCCA